>NZ_JBQYLE010000006.1:86992-316782 GCF_052681095.1 Granulosicoccus sp. 3-233 | reverse complement strand
AGGTCGCAGGTCGCAGGTCGCAGGTCGCAGGTCGCAGGTCGCAGGTCGCAGGTCGCAGGTCGCAGGTCGCAGGTCGCAGGTCGCAAGTCGCAAGTCGCAAGTCGCAAGTCGCAAGTCGCAAGTCGCACATGCACATGCCGAGAACGCCGTGAAGCGACTAGACGTTGAGCAGCGAGACGCACTATCCCGGTATCCAGCTGCCAGATGGCGTTGGGATACCAGGCGTTTTTACAGCAAACAGCGCTCTACAGCGTCTCTTGCAGGTTTATCCACAATATCTGTGGATAACGTTGTGGATGAACCGCCGCAAACGGCCTCCAGCCCTCTGGTTTTAACGCTATCGTCACTTTGAACATATTTTGAACAGATATAAAATATCTATGAAAAACAATTGGATACGGTGTTGTTCTGATGTCGTGAACTTCTTGTTCAAGCGCTTTTGAGAGCTGTTTCGCAAAGTCGATTTCCTTGTGCATAAGGTCAACACAAACACGTTTCGTCAAGCATCAGGAAAGGATAAATACTGGAAATTTGCCTGTTTTTTCAGGATGGGCAGGTTATTTGCAGGGCCGGATCGTCAGCTATGACCAAACGGTCTCCAATTTCCGGCTTCTGCGATACCACGCACCGGTGGATTTGCTGTAGGACCTCTGAGGTCTTGCTGGAATCCTCAAATGGAAAAGACATGCTCGCGGTAGTAACGCAGTTCGGCAATGCTTTCCCGGATATCGTCAAGCGCCAGATGTGAATTCGTCTTGCTGAACCCATCGGCGGCCGAGGGCTGCCAGCGACGGACCAGTTCCTTGATGGTGCTGACATCGACATTGCGGTAATGGAAAAATGCTTCCAACTCCGGCATGTAGCGAACCATGAACCGCCGATCCTGGCCGATGCTGTTGCCGCACATGGGGCTTTTGCCCGGCTCGATCCAGCGCTGCAGAAATTCGATGGTCTCCGCGCTGGCTCTTTCCAGAGAGTAGTCACTGGCACGAACTCTCTCTACCAGGCCCGAACGTGTGTGGTGCTCGGTGTTCCAGTCATCCATCGCTTCGAGCTTGTCATCATCGACATGAATGGCGATGACCGGCCCTTCGTCAAGTGTTTCGAGTTGCGGATCGGTGACGATGGTGGCGATCTCGATCACGGTGTCCGTCTCCGGATCGAGTCCGGTCATTTCCAGGTCAACCCAGATCAGGTTGTCGTTACTCGCTGGCATCAGAGTGTATTGGCCTCTAACTGGTGTCAATTATGGGGAATGCGGGCTGCAAGCCCGTTGAGCTCGAGCATGACGCCATCGATGGTCAGAAAGCGTTAAACTCATCCCGGTTATTCAAGCATACAAACCGTGAACGTGCCTGCAATCAGACTGTCATATTCCAAAGCATTCTCCGAGTGAGTATTCGCGCTCGAGTCATTGCCAACTTCCGTGCCAGCGTTGCGCTGCAGCTGGAGGGTGAGGCAGAAATCGTGAAGGCTCACGCACTGCGTAGTGTGCCTCTGCTGGTTGCCGGTGATCTTGTGCTCTGTGAATTCGATGCCGGAGTGCTGCGGGTGGTCGCCCTGGAGCCGCGGGAAAGTGTGCTCGAACGGGCTGACCGGCGTAGTGTCAAACCGCTGGCCGCCAATCTCACGCATCTGGGTATCGTTTCGGCCAATCCTCCCGGAATCGATACCTTGCTGATTGACCAGTTCTGTGTGGCGGCTCATCGAGCAGGGGTGGGAGCGCTGATCATCTTCAACAAATGCGACTTGCAGAATGAAGAAGAGCAATTGCGCAGCCGCAGGGTACTGGATGTGTATCGTTCCATCGGATACCCGGCCGTGGCCATCGACACCAAGAGCGACGATGGCATGCAACCCTTGCTTGACGAGCTGGAAGGACGAGCATTCACTCTGGTCGGTGCCAGTGGCGTGGGGAAATCGTCGATCATCCAGAGGCTGTTGCCGGACAAGGAGTTGCGCGTCGGTGCAGTGTCGGCAGCCACGGGATTCGGGTCTCATACCACATCGGTGACTTTCTGGTACGAGCTACCCGATGGCGGCGCCATCATCGATTCACCCGGAGTACGCCAGTACTCGGTGGCTCATCTGGCGCCGAACATGGTGCGCTCGGGCTACCACGAACTGGCCAGAGCTGCAGAATCCTGCCGTTTCGGCAACTGCACGCACACGGTAGAGCCGGGTTGCGGGGTGCAGCATGCTCTCGCTGAAGGAACCGTGGCTCGCTGGCGGTACGACAACTACCTCAAGCTGGCTGCCCAGTAAGCGGTCTTTGCGGCTGACTACCTGATGGCTGCTTGATGGCCGCTCGGACATTGTTGCAGCCTGCCGAGATGGCGTTATGGCATGTAGCTGAGCAGTAGATACGCCAGTCAGGCTGATTCCCGGCCACTGGCGTCCGTCGGCCTCCGATTGTCACTCCTTTGGTGTGTCTGCCCGATTGCCCCAGTTCGACCAGGCTCCATCCAGCGCGCGGACATCGCCATAACCCAGGTGCTTGAGTGCAACGTATGTCACAGCCGAGCGCTGATGTGTCTGGCAGTAGACAATGACGGTATCGTCAAGATTGATCTGTCTGGCATCCAGTGCGGATTGCAGGGTGTCATCGTCGAGCAATCGGCCCTGTTCATCGAGCATTTCCGTCCACTCGAGATGACAGGCGCCTGGCACATGGCCCCCCATGGCACTGCGCACGTCGGTACCGTTGAATTCGGCTTCACTGCGCACGTCCAGGATGCTCAGTGTGGGGGAGTCAAGTTCTGCCATCAGATTGTCTGCCGAGATGACGTTGTCGCCAATCAGTGACAGGGACAGTTGGCCGGGGCGTACATCGGGTACTTCCCGAGTCACCGGCAAACCTTGTGCCTGCCAACCGGCAAATCCGCCGTTCAACCAGCTACCCACTTCATAGCCGTAGGCATCCAGCACCCACATGAGGCGCGCAGCCGGGGTTTCTCGTCCACCATCATAGGCAATGATCTGGTCGCCCAGATTGGCGCCGATATTTGCCAGAAAGGTATTGACCTGATCCGGATCGGGCATCAGGCCCCCCATCGGACTGTCCACCCGGTTCAGCAGGGCAGCATCACCGTGAACGGCCCCCGGCAGATGGCCGGCTGCATAGGCTTCGGCCGAGCGTAGATCGACGACGCAGAGATGCGCCTGGGTGAGTGTATTACCCTCGGCTTGAATGTCGGCCAGCAGGGTGGCCAGTTCGGTTGGTTCGAGGACCAGAGGCAATGACATGGGCTATATCCGCACAATTCATGAATTTTTCGTAGGCCTTCGCGTTTTCGCATCGGCAGCGCATGAACTATACCGAGAATCGTGGTCATAGTTTGCGTGGCCTCTTTAGCCGATACCGGATATAGACTGATATGATCCTCGCCTCGAACAAGGTGTTTAAATCAGAAACACAAATCGCTCGAGGAGCGAATACGTTGAGTGATAAAGAAATCGATCTGGCGCTTGTCGAGCGCGTACAGCGTGGTGACAAGGCCGCCTACGATCTGCTGGTACTCAAGTATCAGCACAAGATCGGGCATCTGGTGTCTCGCTATGTGCATGACTCGCATGAATCTCAGGATGTTACCCAGGAAGCATTCATCAAGGCCTATCGAGGCTTGAAGAATTTCCGTGGAGACAGTGCTTTCTATACCTGGCTCTACCGTATCGCCATCAATACTGCCAAGAATCACCTGGTCACGATGAGTCGCAAGATCAGTGACACCGGGATTGACGCTGCCGATGCGGAGCAATACGACAGCGGCAGTGCCTTGCGCGAAAACGCTACCCCTGATCGTGTCATGGTCACGGATGAGATTGCCCGGGTCGTAGAAGACTCCATCAACGCCTTGCCGGACGATCTGCGCACCGCAATTCGTTTGCGCGAATTCGAGGGCATGTCCTACGAAGAGATCGCTCAGGCCATGGATTGTCCGATCGGCACGGTCCGCTCCCGCATTTTCCGGGCGCGAGAGGCCATTGATAACAACCTCGAGCCATTGCTCGATGATAGACGCAGGTAAATCATGCAAGATTCCAACAACCCCCCCATGAACAAGGAAACGTTGTCACAACTCATGGATGGTGAGTGGCATGATCTGAACCCCTCCGACTGTGTGCAGGGTGTTTGTGCCGATGAAGAACTGCGCGGCAAGTGGGCGCGCTACCACCTGATTCGGGATGTCATCAAGAACGAACCCATCGAGACCGATCACCGGCTGGTTTCACGCATCTGTGATGCCATTGCCGATGAGCCAGCGTACAGCAATATCACGCCACTGGCGAATTACGCGGAACTGCCCGACAAGGTCGAGGTGGCTCCAGTGTCCACGCCAGCATCGGCAGAGGTCACCCCGCTGGTCGCGAAAGACGGTCGTGGTCGACAGTCATCCTGGCTGGGCACCGGCATGGCAGGCTTTGCACTGGCTGCCAGTGTGGCTGCAGTGACCGTGGTCGGCATGAATGTCTGGCAGAATCAGCAGCTGGACCCGGTCGAGAATGTAGCGTCAGTGCGCAGCTCAGCGGCGATTGACGGTCGCAATGTCTTCTCGCAGCAAGTGAGCGGTGCGCCGCTACCGCAGGTGGAGCTGGTTGCCAATACCGGCTCGTACTGGGTGTCGCCACAATCTTCGAAGCGAGTCGGCAACGAGGAACAGCTGAACATGTATCTGTCGCAACATATCGAGAATTCTCCCACCTCCGACCGTGAGGGGCTGCTGCCTTACTCGCGCCTGGTGGGTTACGACGAGCGTGTTCAGGAGCGCTGATAGTGAGCAGTTGGTTTCCGGTATTCGGATCTGAAGGTATGCCTGCGATGTCTGGACAAAGAGCGGTGGGTACGGCCTTGCGGGTGGTTCTGATGAGTTCTCTGGTGGGTATGGGAGCTACGGGTCCGGCGCATGCCGCGTCGGACCCGGTTCCGGCTGCCGGATCCAGCGAAAGCGCCGATGACGTGGTTCAGTCAATGGATCCGGCCGAACTGGTCAGATCCATGTCCATTGCCATGAAGACGCTCAATTACGAAGGCGATTTCGTTCATGTTCAGGGAACACACATCACCTCGATGAATATTCTCCACTCCAGCGATGACAATGGTGAGTTGGAGCGTATGCGATCGCTGGATGGTGAGGCGAGAGAGGTCTACCGCAATCATTCCCTGGTAACCTGCATCTGGCCGGCCAGCCAATCGGTTGTCGTGAGTAAATCCAAGCCGCGTGAACTGCTTCCCAAGGTGGATGCCGATCTGGCGGCCAACAAGCGTTATCGATTCACGATGGGTGAGCCGGATCGGGTGGCCGGGCTGATAACCCATGTGGTCAACGTCACGCCGGCGGATACGTTTCGCTATGGCTATCGTTTCTGGATCGATCGCGACACGCACATGCTGTTGCGCTCGATGCTGCTGGATGGTCAGCGCGCGGTGGAGCAGGTGATGTTTACCGTGATCAAGTATCCGGAGAGCATCGATGTTGCGCGTTTTGAAGTGGAGACGGACAGCGAACAGGTCAGTTGGCTGGAACCCAAGAAGCTGCAGGCATCTTCCGGATTGCCGGAAATACTGGCCGACCAGGTCGATCGTGTCGATTTCGCGAATCTGCCTGACGGCTATCGGGAAGTATCGGAGACCTATTCACCCATGCTGCCCGACAGTGCTCCCATCAGCCATGTGATGCTGAGCGATGGAATGGCCTCGGTATCGGTCTACGTCGAATATGTACCGCTTGCCGAACAGAGCGAGGGCGCTGCCGGTCTGTCCAGCATGGGCGCCATGAATGCCTACGGGCTGAGCTCTGAAAATGCCTTCATCACGGCAGTGGGCGAGGTTCCGGCAGATACGGTGCAGGCCATTGCCAACGCCGTGAAGATCCACTAGAGGCCGTCTCATGGTTGCGCAGGTGTTCCGTGTTGCGGCAATGACCGAACGACAATGAGGCGCTCCGGCCTGGCGCTGGATTCCGTCGAGGCCGGTGAGCTCGCCAGTGTTCAAATACACGCACCTTCCCAGTGCATGCGTTGCGCCCGTGGCCAGGGCTGCGGGGCGGGCATCTTCAATCAGGGAGTGGCTGCGGTTCAGCTTTCCTGCCTGAGCGAACGTGCGGTCGAGGCTGGCGACGAAGTCCTGGTCGAATTCGAGGGCGCGGAGAACGCCAACTGGTTGCGACTGGTTCTGGGAGCCTATGGCCTGCCGACAGGCGGCTTGCTGTTGGCAATCGTGACGAGTAGCCTGGCGCTCGAGCGTGCACTGCCAGCGGCCTCTCTGTCCTTGGCTCAACAGGATCTGTTGCTGGCAATTGCGGGCCTGACAGGTCTGGCTGGAGGCGTATTTGCATGGCGAATGCTTGCGCCAGGCATGCTGCGGCGATCGGATGCCGGGCACTGCCTGCGATCTGGACGTATAGTGGCCGTCAGCCATGAATCTTCGGTACGCATCAGTACACAGCGTCCACTGCCACCAGTTCGGGAAGAAACACGATGATGTTCAACCAGCCCTCTGTCCGGTCGACACCCTCTCGGTATGCGAAAGGACTGCTGTGCACCGGCTTGCTGCTGCTGTCGACAGTAGCCTCGACGGCGCAGGCGCTGCAGGCCTCATTGCCTGATTTCACCACGCTGGTGAAGAAGAACTACGAGTCGGTGGTCAACATCAGTATTTCGCAGTCACCGGTGGAGCTGGACGCACGTACCCGCTTGCCGGGCCTGAATGACGAGGAAGTCGATGATCTGCTGAAGCGCTACGAGGAGCAGGAGCAACCACGCGGGTTCTCCGAAAGCGAAGCTCTGGGATCGGGTTTCATCATTTCCGAGGATGGTTACATCCTGACCAACAATCATGTGGTCGAATCGGCTGATCAGGTGCTGGTGCGTCTGCACGACCGGCGGCAGCTGGTGGCCGAGGTCGTGGGCACCGATCCGCGCTCCGATGTTGCCTTGCTGAAGATCGATGCCGGTAATCTGCCGGTCGTCAGTATCGGCAACAGTGATGCCCTGGAAGTCGGAGAGTGGGTGCTGGCCATCGGGTCGCCGTTCGGCTTTGATTTTTCGGTTACGGCCGGCATTGTCAGTGCCACCGGACGTGCCTTGCCGAACGAAAGCTATGTGCCGTTCATTCAGACCGATGTGGCCATCAATCCGGGGAACTCAGGGGGACCGCTGTTCAATCTCGATGGTGACGTGATCGGCATCAATAGCCAGATTTACAGTCGCACAGGCAGTTTCATGGGGCTGTCGTTCGCCATCCCCATCGAGATGGCCGTGGATGTGGCCGATCAGATTCGTGAGAATGGCCGGGTCACACGAGGTTGGCTCGGTGTGATCATTCAGGAAGTGACGATGGAGCTGGCCGATTCCTTCGGCATGGACAGAGCCTATGGTGCGCTGGTGGCCAGTATCCTGCCGGACAGTCCGGCGGCGAACTCGGGACTGGCGGTTGGTGATGTCATCACGCATTTCGAAGGCAGGCAGATCGAACGTTCATCCTCCTTGCCACCACTGGTGGGGCGTGTGCCCGCCAACAGCGATGCCACGCTGCAAGTGGTGCGACAAGGCAAGATGGTGGAGCTGACGGTCAACATCGGTGAATTGCCCAGCGATGAGGAACTGCGTCAGAACGTACGTTCGCCTGCAGCACCCAGGCAGAATGTGCTCGAACTGACGGTCACGCCACTCGATGAGCAGACGCGCGAGTCCTTGGGCATCGACAAGGGCGGCGTGCTGGTGGCAAGCGTGGAAGAGGGTGGACCGGCGCAGAAAGCCGGCATCCGCAAGGATGACGTGATTTCCACCATCGACAATCGTCCGGTGGATTCGGCCAGTGATGTCGAGAAGGTGCTTGGTGAGCTGGGTGACCGCAAATCCGTGGCCGTGCTGGTACATCGTGCCGACGGGCCGGTATTTCTCGCTCTGAAGCTGGACGACTGACCTTCCGTGACCCGTTTTCCGTCTGTTGCTGACACCGATGTCGTCTTGCCCGAGCTGGTGATGCACTACCGGGAGGGCTGTCACCTGTGCGAGGACATGCAGCAGCAGCTGGCTGAACTGTTCGAGCCGGGGGAATTCCGGCTGACGCTGATCGACATCGATGAGGATGCGGTGCTTCGCGAGGCGTACAACGTCCGTGTGCCCGTGTTGAGTCTGGTGCAGCTGCCAGCTTCCCGTTTGCCCGAAGAAGGCCTCGAGGTCGCGACTGCCGGGCTGGCCCAAGGGGCGAAACCTGTCCGGAACGACGCCAAAGGTCCGCTGAACGGTACTCTGAAGGAATTGTGCGAACACTTTTTGGATCTTGTCGCCGTGAGAGAGGCTCTTGCAAGCTACAATAGGCCACTCCTTGCCGCGCGCACTTCGCCCGCCGACAGGTAACGTCTCCCCGAACCCGACCGCATGCAGCAGAACATACGCAATTTCTCGATCATTGCCCATATCGATCACGGCAAGTCCACCATAGCGGACCGCTTTATCCAGGTCTGTGGTGGGCTGACGGCCCGGGAAATGAGCTCGCAAGTGCTCGATTCCATGGATATCGAACAGGAACGTGGCATCACCATCAAGGCGCAGGCGGTATCGCTTGACTACAAGGCGCGGGATGGTGAGACCTATCACCTGAATTTCATCGACACGCCCGGCCATGTCGACTTCTCCTATGAAGTGTCACGGTCCCTGTCTGCCTGTGAAGGTGCCTTGCTGGTGGTGGATGCATCGCAAGGTGTGGAAGCCCAGAGTGTGGCCAACTGCTATACCGCCATCGAGCAGGATCTGGAAGTCATTCCGGTTCTCAACAAGATAGACCTGCCCGCTGCCGATCCGGAGCGCGTGGTTGATGAAATCGAGGAAATCATCGGTATCGAGGCACATGATGCGGTTCATGTCAGTGCCAAGACAGGCCTTGGCATCGACGACCTGCTGGAACAACTGGTTGCCCGGGTTCCGCCGCCCAAGGGTGACTACGATGCGCCGGCAAAGGCACTCATCATCGATTCCTGGTTCGATGCCTATGTGGGGGTCGTGACACTGGTGCGGGTCATCGAGGGGACCATCGAGCGACGTTCCAAGATTCAGATCATGTCTACCGGGCGTACCTTTCAGGCAGATGACGTCGGTATCTTCACACCCAAGAGACAGACTCGTGAGCGCCTGGCCGCTGGCGAAGTCGGCTTCATCATTGCCGGCATCAAGGAGATCGAAGCCGCCCGGGTGGGTGACACCATCACGCTGGCCGCTCGACCGGCGGCAGAGCCTCTGCCCGGCTTCAAGGAAGTGCAACCGCGAGTATTTGCCGGCCTGTTCCCGATCGAAGGTGAAGATTACGAAGCCTTCCGGGAAGCACTGTCCAAGCTGCGTTTGAACGATGCGGCCCTGCATTTCGAGCCCGAATCCTCAACAGCGCTGGGTTTCGGGTTCCGCTGCGGATTCCTGGGCATGCTGCACATGGAGATCGTGCAGGAGCGCCTGGAGCGCGAGTACGATCTGGATCTGATTTCGACGGCGCCCACGGTGGTTTACGAAATCCTGGATACCAAGGGCGAACTCTCCTATATCCACAATCCATCGGAACTGCCGATGGTCAACGTGATCGACGAGATTCGTGAGCCGATCATTCGAGCCAACCTGCTGTTGCCGCAAACCTACGTCGGCGAAGTCATCGGCCTGTGTGTCGAGAAACGCGGTGTACAGATCAGCATGCAGTATCTGGGGCGTCAGGTGCAGATGGTCTATGAACTGCCCCTGTCGGAAGTGGTGCTGGACTTCTTCGACCGCCTCAAGTCGGTGAGCAAGGGCTACGCCTCGTTCGACTACGAATTCAAACGCTTTCAGGCCGCCGACCTGGTCAAGGTGGATATCCTGATCAATGGCGACAAGGTCGATGCTCTGGCTTCCATCATTCATCGTGATCGTTCCCAGGCGCGCGGACGCGAACTGGCGGAACGCATGAAGGACATCATTCCCAGGCAGATGTTCGAAGTGGCCGTACAGGCTGCCATCGGCTCACATATCATTGCACGTTCTTCCATCAAGGCATTGCGCAAGAACGTGACGGCCAAGTGTTATGGCGGCGATGTGTCGCGCAAACGCAAGCTGCTGGAAAAGCAGAAAGCCGGCAAGCGCCGCATGAAGCAGGTGGGCAAGGTGGAGATCCCACAAGAAGCATTCCTGGCCGTTCTACAAGTGGACCGTAACTGATGCCGTCGAGTTGGGCTGATAAATTGAATTTTCCATTATTGCTTGTTATCGCCACCGGGGTCACCGGTCTCATCTGGTTGCTTGACGCCTTGTTGTTCGCGCCGAAGCGCAAGGCGGCCATGCGAGACAAGGATGGTGAGTTGCCGGTGCTGGTGGAATACGCCCAGTCTTTCTTTCCGGTTCTGCTAGTGGTGCTGGTGCTGCGCTCCTTCCTGTTCGAGCCTTTCCGCATTCCATCGGGCTCCATGATCCCGACCTTGCTGATCGGTGACTTCATTCTGGTCAACAAGTTCAGCTATGGTGTGCGCCTGCCAGTGGTCAACACCAAGATTCTGGATACCGGTTCACCGGAACGAGGCGATGTCGCGGTGTTCCGTTTCCCGCAGGATCCCGGTCTGGACTACATCAAGCGTGTTGTCGGGTTGCCGGGTGATACCGTGATGTATGACAACCGGCAGTTTGTCGTCAACGGTGTGGCCATGCCGGTGACAGGTGGTGAGCCTTACGTCAGTCCGGTGAACGATCTGCCGGTACTGGGAGCTACCGTCAATCAGGAACTGATGGGCGAGGTCGAGCACGACATACTGCAGTTCAATGACGAATACCCGAAACGATCAGGTACCTTCACTGTGCCGGAAGGGCATTACTTCATGGTTGGTGACAATCGGGATCGCAGTAACGACAGCCGATTCTGGGGGTTCGTGCCCGAAGAGAATCTCGTTGGTGAAGCCAGATACATCTGGATGCACTGGAATGAAGGTGTGATCTGGAATCGACTGTTTTCGTCGATCAAGTAGCGATGAGGCTGTCAGTTGCTGAAACGTTAGCGGCTGCACAGAACGATCAGTTGGCCTGTACTTCGAGCCGGTAGCGACCGCACAACCCGAGCCTGTTCGCTCAGGAATCTGCCGGATCTGACGCTGTATGGTGAAGGCGGGGTGTGTACCGGCAGCTGCCGGTTGCCATCTCTCCGCTTTCGTCCAAGGGATGCCCGGAGGCATCTCCCCGCGTCAGTATGAGGGTACAGATCAGATGGGTTTCACGCAGAACAGCAATCATCAGCCAACTACGGGTGTTTACCGGGTACGCCGACGCGAAGCGGCTCCGGGGATGCAGCATCAGCGCGGCATGGGAATGCTGTCGATCTTCGCCATTATCGCGGTTACTGTCTTCATCGGCCTGTTTGCGATCAAGGTGGGGCCGAACTACATGGAAAACTGGACGGTCAGCAAGATCGCCAGCGATGTCGCCTCCAATCCCGATCTGTTGAGACAACCGCGCAGCAAGGTGTACAGCTACATCAATCAGGCCTATCGAACCAACAGCCTCTGGGATCTGAAGCCCGAGGAGACCATCAAGCTGAAGAAGGATGGCAAACGCGGCTATATCGTCTCGGTTCAGTACGAAAAACGCGACAAGTTGTTCAGCAACATCGATCTGGTGACATCCTTCGACAAGGAAGCAACTCCGGTTCACTGATACAGGACCTGTGCGCGGAAGCCCCAGCACTGGTAAAGTGCGCGCATGGCAGATATCGGTATTTTGACAAAGCGACTGGACCATCAATTCTCCGATGAGGGGTTGCTTGATGAGGCCTTGTCGCATCGCTCCAGCGGCTCTCACAACTATGAGCGCCTGGAGTTCCTGGGCGACAGTTTTCTGAATTTCGTCATCGCCTCGGAGCTGTATCAGCGGCGGACCGATGAAGACGAAGGAGCGCTCAGCCGTTTGCGCGCCAGTCTGGTACGGGAGAGTACGCTGGCCGATATTGCCCGAGAGCTGGATCTGGGTGAATACCTGAAACTGGGCGTGGGTGAGCTGCGCAGTGGTGGTTTCCGACGCGATTCCATCCTCTCCGATGTCGTGGAGTCGATCATCGGTGCGGTATTGCTGGATGCCGGTCATGACACCGCGCGTGCACTGGTTTTGCGTCTGTACGGTGATCGCATCGACACGCTGCCACCGTCAGCCGAACTCAAGGACCCCAAGACGCGTCTGCAGGAGCTGCTGCAGGGACGTTCCTACGCCCGGCCCGAGTACGAAGTGATCGAAGCCAGTGGCAAGTCACACGACATGCGCTTCACGGTAGCCTGCACCTTGCCGGAACTGTCGCTGAAGGTGCGCGCCACGGCCACCAGCCGACGCAAGGCAGAACAGGCAGCCGCGGCATTGATGCTCGAAGACCTTCATCAGCAACTGAGTGCCCAGAGCGGGTAAACTGGGCGAGTTGCGCGTTCCATCGAGCTTATCCCAAGGACATTCCCTTCCATGACTTATTGCGGCGTTGTATCCATCGCTGGTCGACCCAATGTCGGCAAGTCCACGCTGCTGAACCGGCTGATCGGACAAAAACTGAGCATCACGGCCCACAAGCCGCAGACCACTCGACACAGTATTCTGGGTATTCAGACCAGTGGTGATCGTCAGGTCATCTATGTGGATACTCCCGGCATTCATGTCACCGGCACCCAGCGGCTGAATCAGGTTCTCAACCGTACTGCATCGACGTCACTGCACGATGTCGATGTGATCATACTGGTGGTGCAGGCCATGGTCTGGAATGAGGATGACATCAGAGCCTTCGAACTGGTCAGCCACTCCGGTGTACCGTTCTTCATCGCTGTCAACAAGATCGATACCGTGCGCCGCAAGGAGGACATGCTGCCTTTTCTTGCCAAGCTGCCCGATCACGAACATTTGCAGGGGGTGATGCTGATCTCCGCGCAGAAGAAGTCAGGACTCGACTTGCTGGAGGAGAGCGTCGGCAAACTCATCCCTCAAGGACCCTGGCAGTACGGTGAGGACGAACTCACGGATCGCTCCTCACGCTTTCTCGCAGCAGAAGCCGTCAGGGAACAGTTGACACGTCTGCTTTCGGCGGAATTGCCCTATGCGCTGTCCGTGGAGATCGAAACTTTCGAGGAAAGCCCCGACCTTCTGCGTATCGGTGCCGTCATCTGGGTCGACAAACCCAGTCAGAAAGGCATTGTCATCGGCAAGGGTGGGGCGCAGCTCAAGGAGGTGGGTTCGCGTGCCCGTGGCACACTCGAGACCCTTTTCGGTACCAAGGTGTTTCTGCAACTCTGGGTGCGCGTCAAGGAAGGCTGGGCCGATGACGAGCGTGCGCTTCGCAGCCTGGGGTATGACGATCAGTAAGGTCTTGCGGCGACAGGTTCGGGAACAGGCTGCATGATGGGGGACGACAGCGTCAGTACGTCGCTGCAGGCTGCCTACCTGTTGCATTACACCGAATGGCAGGAATCGAGTTACATCGTTGATGCGTTCACGCTGAGTCATGGACGTATCAGCATGATGGCCAAGAGTGCCCGGGCCTCCCGGCCGCAAGTCAGAGCCTTGTACCAGCCTTTTCGCCCCTTGCTGCTATCCTGGGTCGGACACAGCGACATGCGTACCCTGACGGGAATCGAGGAGTCCGGCGCGGCCGTACCCCTGGCCGATGCGGCATTGGCCTGCGGTTATTACATCAATGAACTTGTCATGCGTCTGCTGGGCAAGGATCAGCCGCAAACCGAGGTCTTCGCCCATTACATGGTGGCTTTGAATGATCTGGGAGCGCTGGGTGAGCCTGGTCAGCCAGGCATGGAAGCCGTACTGCGCCTGTTCGAACTGCAGTTGCTGGATGCGCTGGCCGTGTTGCCGGATCTGGCCCGGTGTACACCGAACGGCTCGCCGGTGCTGCCTGATCGTGAATACCGCTACCACCCGGCCAATGCCATTGCGATCGTTCAGAACCCGGCCCTGGATGTCGATTCGAGTCTGGGTATCCAGAAGGAGAAGACGCGAATGGGGGAAGGGGACAGTCGCGACCCAGCCCTGCATGCCGATGGCATGACGCTGGATGAGGGCATGCTGGTCAGTGGCCGCACCTTGCTGGCCTTGTCTTCTCTGGATGTTGACGACCCGGCCGTGCTGCAGGAAGCACGGGGTCTCATGCGGAGGATTCTGCGGGTACACCTGGGAGACCGACCGCTCAGGAGTCGCGAGTTGTTCGATTCCCTGGTCAGGCGGAACTGATTCATGTCGTTGGTGGATACCGGAAAGGGTCCCGGTCGCCTGTGGTTGGCGGTGTCCGGTCACGGTCATGGTCATCTGGTGCAACTGATACCCCTGGTGCGAGTGCTGCGAGCCCGTTATCCGTCACTGGTTCTGTCAGTACAGTCGTCTCTACCTGCCAACTTGCTGCGACAGAGCTTTGGTGCCGATGCGGAAGTACATGCGGAAGCTGCCGATTTCGGCATGGTGATGTCCGGTCCGATGAAGGTGCTGCCTGCAGACAGTCTGGCGGCCTATCGGGAAATTCACGATAACTGGTCAGAGCATTTTTCCACGCAACTCAGGCTGTTCCACGACTTTCGGCCAGACCTGGTGATTGGTGACATTCCGTATCTGCCGCTGGCGGCTGCCAGGCATTGCGGTATTCCCGCAGTTGCCGTCTGCTCACTGAACTGGGCGGATATTCTCGAACATTACTGCGGCGGGCTGGCAGGGGCCGATGAGATTGTCGGGGCGATTCGCAGCTATTACGCCACAGCCGAACTGTTCCTGCGTCCGCAGCCGTCAATGCCGATGGATACGTTGGGCAATACGGTCGCCATCGGTCCACTGGTACTGGTGGGAGAATCTCGGCGCAGCGAGTTGCAACAGGCTCTGCAACTGCCCGCTGACAGGCGTCTGGTCGTGCTCACGCTCGGTGGTATCGCCGGTGAGGTGGATATCACGCGGTGGCCGGCGTTCGACAACACGGTATTCTTCGTACCGGATGCATGGCTGATCAAAGCTTCACGGCTTGTCGCCACGAATCGTTTTCGGAGCATCGAATCCACGGGACTGTCCTATGCCGATCTGTTTGCCAGCTGTGATGCGATGGTCACGAAGCCGGGGTATGGCGCATTTGCCGGCGCCGGTTGCTGCGGCCTGCCTGTGCTGTTCACCGAACGCGGCGACTGGCCGGAAGAGCCTTGTCTGACTGCCTGGCTGAAGCAGGTTGGGCGGGCTGAGGCGATTGGCTGGCAGGAGCTTGCGCAAGGTGGATTCCAGCCAGATCTGGATGCGTTGCTGGAGCAATCCGTACCGACGTCGGTGCCCGATGCCAGCGGCGCACTCGATGGGCTTGATTTGATCGAGGCCTTGTTCCGCTAGCCGCTACACCGGAGCAGATTGACTGGCTTGCTGTTCGGGCTTGCTGTTCGGGCTTGCTGTTCGGGCTTGCTGTTCGGGCTTGCTGTTCGGGCTTGCTGTTCGGGCTTGCTGTTCGGGCTTGCTGCTTGGGATCGCTGCTTGGGATCGCTGCCCGGAGTCGCTGCCCGGAGTCACTGCTCGGAGTCACTGCTCGGAGTCGCTGCTCGGAGTCGCTGCTCGGAGTCGCTGCTCGGAGTCGCTGCTCGGAGTCGCTGCTCGGAGTCACTGCTCAGGCTTGCAGTATGAGGATGACGCTGCAGACAATGGCTGCGACGCCCAGCAACTCTCTGGCGGTGACGCGCTCCTTGAAGAACAGCGTCGTCAATAGCAGGGTAAAGATGAATTCCACTTGTCCCAGTGACTTTACCAGTGCCGGGTTCTGATACGTCATTGCGGTGAACCAGCCGATCGAGCCGAGCGCGCTGGTCAGACCGACAAAGCCTGCCAGTCCCAGGCGCTTGCCAATGGCGGGGAACTGATCCGGCTCGCGCAGAACAGTGTAGGCCGTGCAGATCAGCGATTGCACGCTGACCAGGAATACCAGAGTCATGGCTGAACTGGTCAGCACGCCATGATCCAGACTCAGGCTGGCTTGCCGAATCCACAGTGAAGTCAAGGCAAAGGCGGTGCCGGACAAGGTGCCCAGCAACACGGTGCGGGGCTCCCAGCGTTGTTCGCCGCTGGGCATGCTGACGATATAGATGCCCAGAAAACCCACGGCGACAGCCAGCCAGCCGAGCAGTGACAGAGGCATGCCGAACAGCACCGTACCGAACACGGCGGCCTGCACGGCTTCGGTTTTTGCAAGGCTGGTGCCGACGGTGAAGTTGCGAAAACTGAAGAGCTTGACGAGCAGTACGGTTGCCATGATCTGAGCCACGGCGGCGGCCAGTGCAAAAAGCAGGAATCGGTCATTACCCAGGGCGTCCGCTACTACCGCCGGTAAATCCGCACGGGTGATATAGATCAGATAGATGATGGCAAAGGGAAGTCCGAATACATAGCGAATGAGCGTTGAGCTCATGGGAGTGACGCTACTGGTCAACTGTTTCTGACCGGCTGTTCTGACCGCCTGCATCAGAGCGGCCAGAATGGTGAAGGCTATCCAGGGGCTTACGAGCGTCATCAGGTATTCTTGCTATGCCATGCCGCGAAAGTGCAGTATGGTACGCCAATGTGGCATGCGGCGCAGGGGCACCTCCAGTCGATCCTGTCGCCGCCGGACCCAACGTGTGTACCGCAGGTCTCGCGTCTATGGCGGTGATGTCTGGTCGAGTAGCCAGATGCGCATGTCTGTTTCGTTCAGGCGATTGCCGGGATTGGCGCAGGTTGCCTGCGTTTGCTCGAATCCTGGCGCATGCCGGCCACTGGCGCAGGCCGGACACAGATGATCGCAGATAAGCGAATGAGCCTTGTTCAGATGATGACAGTCAATTCGAAATGCAGGGGAGAGCGGCGTCCGGCATGAAGGTACCCGATATATTCCTAGAGGCGGAAACCGTGCTGCGGATGGCGGATCCAGTGGACAAGGCCAACGCCAGCATTGCACTGTATCGCCTCTGGCTGTCATTGCCGGAAACTGTACAGGAGCAGTCACTGGTTCAGCCCAGTGTATCCGTGGTGCAGGTCATTGACGCACCGGGTCGGCCGGAGCGACCGGCACTGGTGGAGGCACATCAACTGCCCAGACGCGGTCTGGGTTCGGTAGCGGGACGGGTTGCGCTGGTACATTCTCTGGCACACATCGAGTTCAATGCCATCAATCTGGCACTGGATGCGGTCTATCGCTTTCGCGAGATGCCCTCTGCCTACGTCACGGACTGGTTGCGAGTCGCGTCGGATGAGGGCGAGCACTTTCTGCTGCTTCACCACCGATTGAGCACGCTGGACTCGCACTACGGCGCCTTGTCGGCGCACGATGGCTTGTGGGACATGGCGCGCAGGACGGACCACGATGTACTGGTACGGATGGCACTGGTTCCCAGAATCCTCGAAGCTCGCGGTCTGGACGTCGCTCCTCCCATGATTGCCAAGTTGCAGCACTTGAAGGATGAGGCGACTGCCGATATTCTGCAGCGCATCTATACCGATGAGATCACGCACGTGGAGGTCGGCAATCGCTGGTTTCGTTTCGTCTGTGAACAGCAGGGGTTGGATGGCACCGACGTCTTCCGGGATCTGCTGCGTGGCGAGAACAGCGCCTACCTGAGAAGCCCCTATAACAGGGAGGCCAGACTACAGGCCGGTTTCAACGAGCAGGAGCTGGCGTTGATTCGTGAGATGGAACTGGAATATCAGGCGGCAAGACAGGCGTGAAGCGGGCGGACTGTCCTCGATACTGCCCGCGATGACCCTATCGGATGACTGCCAGTGGGAAAGGTTGCGACCAGCAGCGCAAGGCTACCGCCGCTCAGGGCGGCGTCGGATATCGAAGAGCGCTCGCAAGGTAGTGCCGCGATCAGCGAAAGGTCTTCAGCTGGAAGTCTGTTCCGTCCCATTCCACATACTGGGCGTAATCCGGATGCCAGTCGCCGACGACCAGGCGCTGTTGTCCCGCAGACGGTCCCTCATGGACCGCCGGTCGGTGGGTGTGTCCGTGTATCAGTGTCTGGCAACCTGTCGCCTGCAAGCGCCGGGAGACACATTCCACATTCACATCCATGATCACCGCTGACTTGCTGACACTGGCATCATGGCTGGCGGCGCGCAGGGCTTCTGCATGATGACGACGTTCATCGACACTCTTGGCCAGAAACTGCTGTTGCCAGCGAGGTTCTCGCACATTCCGCCGAAAGCGTTGATAGTCGTTGTCATCCGTGCATAGTGTGTCCCCATGCATCAACAACACCGGTTCGCTGCCCAGTGTGATGATGTGTTCATCGTCGCGAATCAGGGTGACACCGGCAGCCTCGGCAAAGGTCTGGCCCAGCAGAAAATCACGATTTCCCAGCATTACCGATACCTTGCAGCCGGAGTCGCTGACGGCGCGTAGTGCCGCCAGCATCGATGGATGCAGGGGAAGGCCGGCATCATCACCGAGCCAGTATTCGAAAAGGTCGCCCAGGATGTACAGATGCTGTTGACCGTGCGCCTGTTGCAGAAAACGCAGGGCGAGCTCCGCCGTTTGTCGAGCTTCCGGACTGGAATCATCATCTGCACTGTCGAGCAGGTCGGGGTCGGCAAACGTGCCGACCCCCGTGCCCTGGCTGGGATCCGGTTCGGGATTCAGGTGCAGGTCGGCAATGAAAAGATGGCTGCCGTTCATCGGGGGGGGGGCGTCGGTATCTGGCGTTTCCGCTATTCGGTAACGGTGATGGATTCGATGATCACGGATTCCGTGGGGACATCCTGATGGTGGCCGTTGGAACCGGTAGAGACAGTGGCGATGCTTGCCACGGTGTCCATGCCTTCCACGGTCTTGCCGAATACACAGTAGCCGAAGCCAGCCTGAGTCTCGTCGCGAAAGTTCAGGAAGTCATTGTCTGTCAGGTTGATGAAGAACTGCGAGCTGGCAGAGTGAGGGTCTGGCGTGCGGGCCATGGCAATGGTGCCCTTGTCGTTCTTCAGGCCATTGGCGGCCTCGTTCTCGATGGTCTCGTGAGTAGGCTTCTGATCCATCTCTTCGGTGAAACCACCGCCCTGGATCATGAAGTTGGGTATCACGCGATGGAAGATGGTGGAAGCGTAATGCCCTTCATCGGCATAGCGCTTGAAGTTGGCGCAGGTCTTCGGCGCAGCTTCTGTGTCGAGTTCGAGCACGATAGTGCCCTTGTTGGTCGTAATGGTTGCTTTCATGTCTGTAGCTGGATCTTTCTGATGTCAAAACGTGAAGTGTAACAGTCTGATTGCCAGCCTGTAGTTCGAGAGGTTCACTTGCAAGGCCGCCGGGCCGAGACAGTGGCCAGGATTGCCGAAGTCGCGAGCCCTGTCGGCATTGCGTTGGTCCGGAGCCGTTTGCCGCCGCGGTCAGTTCTGTTCAACCGGCGTTTCTGTCTGAACGGTGGTCTGATCGGTCGAGGCCTTCACTGGCCGATCGCCTTCTGAGGATCTGGCTGACGCAGAGCGTGGGCTGCCTTCGTCTGCCATCAGGTCATTACCATTCGTCACGCTCGGTTCCTGGCGAGTGGCAGACAGAATGACCACTGGCTCGACAGGGACATCACGACTGAATGGACCGCCAGGGCCGGTGCGTGAGCGTGATATGGCGTCCACCACGCTCTTGCCTTCGATCACGCGGCCGAACACGGTGTAACCCCAGCCACGCTGAGTGGTATCGGTATGGTCCAGATTGCGATTGTCTTCACTGTTGATGAAGAACTGTGACGTTGCGGAATGAGGTGCTGTCGTGCGCGCCATGGCGATGGTGTAGCGATCGTTTCGCAGGCCGTTGTAGGCTTCATTGCTGATGGGGGCGCGTGTTGCCTTTTTCTGGTAATTCTGGTTGAACCCGCCGCCCTGGATCATGAAGCCTTCGATGACTCGATGGAAAAGCGTTTGATCGTAGAAGCCACTATCGACATAATCGAGAAAATTGCGCACAGTCTGGGGAGCGCGCTTTTCATCGAGTTCCAGCACGATATCGCCAAGACTGGTGCTGAGCTGCACTCTGGGATCCGCGGCATGGGCTGTCGGCAACAGCAAGGCAGCCAGCAGGAGGAGCGCTGACAGTGGCTGTACGAATCGCTGTCGCACAGCTGGGCTGAACAGTTCAGCGATCACTGGGACGACGACACTTGTGAATGGCATGAGAATTCCTGTCATTTCGGTATTTTCCTGACGGGCATGATTTTAACGGCATTTGTAGCCTTACTCCTGCCAGTAACCATCGGGTAATCTGATAGGCTTCCGCCAGATAACCTTCATTAACGCGTTCTACCCCACAAGATGCTGCAAATCCATAACACGCTGAACCGACGCAAGGAACCCTTCGAGCCGCTGAAAGCCGGTCATGTCGGCCTTTATGTGTGCGGAGTCACTGTTTACGACGAATGCCATGTGGGGCATGGCCGCGTCATGATTGTTTACGATGTGCTGTATCGCCATCTGCAGGCAAAAGGTTATACGGTCAACTACGTGCGCAACATCACCGATGTGGATGACAAGATCATCAAGCGAGCGGCTGAGAACGGGGTATCTCCGACAGAACTGTCTCAGCGCTACATCGATGAGATGCATGCGGATGAGCGCGCCCTGAATGTGCTGCCGCCCACCCATGAGCCGCGGGCCACGGAATCCATCAAGAGCATGGTGCGCATCATCGGCCAGCTGATCGACTCCGGCCACGCCTACGCTGCCGAGAACGGTGATGTCTTCTATTCGGTGAAGTCCTTTGCCGAATACGGCAAGCTCTCCGGGCGCAAGATCGACGAATTGCGGGCCGGTGAACGGGTGGCTGTCGATGAATACAAGCGCGACCCTCTCGACTTCGTGCTCTGGAAGGCCTCGAAGCCGGACGAGCCCAGTTGGGAGTCACCCTGGGGTGACGGTCGACCCGGTTGGCACATCGAGTGCTCGGCCATGTCGATGGATCTGCTGGGCGAGGAGTTCGACATTCACGGCGGTGGTTCCGATCTGCAGTTTCCGCACCATGAAAACGAGATTGCTCAGAGTGAGGCACTGACCGGCGGGCGTTTCGCACGCTACTGGATGCACAATGGTCTGGTTCGGATCGATGAGGAGAAGATGTCCAAGTCGCTGAACAACTTCCTGACCATTCGAGATGTCCTGGCTCAGTATTCAGGCGAGGAAATTCGTACATTCATCATTGGCAGTCATTATCGAAGTCCGCTCAATTACACCAGTGAAGCACTGCTGGCAGCCAGAACGGCCTTGCGCCGCTTCTACACGGCGCTGCGTGGTCGGCCGGTATCACGAGATGCGCTGAAGGATGCCGCGACGGTCGACTCGTCCCTGCTCGAGGCTGACTATGTCGAGCGCTTCGGTGCCGCCATGGATGATGATCTGAACACGCCGGAAGCACTCGCGGTATTGCATGAGCTGGCCAACGCACTGAACAAGGAAGCGCAGAGCGACAGCGAACGCTCGATTCGTCTGGCATCGACCCTGGTCTGCCTGGGCGGGCGACTGGGTATCCTGGACAAGGACCCGGAACTCGTGTTGCAGGGGCAGGGCGATGGCGACGGCCCGACGGCCGAGCAGATCGATGCGCTGATTGACGAGCGGCGCAAGGCTCGTGAGGCCAGGGATTTTGCCCGCAGCGACCAGATTCGTGATGAATTGGCCGCGCAGGGTGTTGTATTGGAAGATGCCGGTGGCAAGACCACCTGGCGTCGCGATTGAGAACCAGCCCCGTGAAAAAGATTCCCCAACCCGAAGAACTGCAACCTGGCGACACCGCTCCGGTGTTGCCAGGTACCGAAGAGCCGCGATCACTGGGCGACATGATGCGCGAAGCCGAAAAGCTTCAGGCCCAGCGAGCAGAGGCCGAGGGCGCCAGTGACCGGGCGGCCCCCACCGATGAAGCACCGCCTCGACGGCATAAGCGAGTCAACCGGGCGCAGTCACGTCGCTATGCGCGTGAGCGGGCCATGCAGGCTCTGTATCAGTGGGATGTGGGCAGTGCCCAGAGTTCGGATGTGCGCAAGCAGTTTCTCGACAGTCAGGACATGAGCCGGGTCGATGTGGATTACTTCGTCCTGTTGTTCAATGGCGTCAGCCATCATCCCGGCGCCATCGACGAAGCACTGTCCGAGGCGCTGGACCGTCCGCTGGATGATCTGGACCCGATCGAGCGCGGCGTGCTGCGGGTCGCTACCTACGAACTGATGGAATGCCAGGATATTCCGGCACGTGTGATCATCAACGAGGGCATCGAGATCACCAAGCGCTTTGGTGCCGACAAGGGGCATCGCTATGTCAACGGTGTGCTGGACAAGCTGGCCGCGTCCGTGCGCCCGCTGGAGATGAGGCGGCGTTGAAACCCGATACCATCAAGCTGTCGGCCTTGCTGGATAGCCCCGCCAATTTTCTGGCTCTGGGCGCCGGGCTGGGTCTGGCACCGAAGGCACCCGGTACATTCGGCACGCTGCTCGGCATTCCCTTGCTGTTGGTGATGCCACAGTCGTTGGCCGCTTACCTGGCCGTGCTGTGTGTGCTGTCGCTGGTCGGTGTGTGGAGTTGTCACCTCTGTGCCCGCTCTCTGGGCGTGCACGATCACCCGGGGATTGTCTGGGATGAGGTGGTCGGTTATCTGATCACCATGATCGCCGTGCCACGCAGTGTGTGGTGGGTGGTGATCGGATTCGCCATGTTTCGCCTGTTCGATATCCTGAAGCCGTGGCCGATCAGCTGGATTGATCGGCAGGTGCATGGCGGACTGGGCATCATGCTCGATGACATGCTGGCCGCGCTGTTTGCACTGGCCGTCATGCACCTGTTGCTGTTCCTTTTCTAGGGAACCATGACGCCGGCCTGCCGCAGGCCTCGGCACAAGGCGATCATCGGCAGGCCGATGAGGGCGGTCGGGTCCTGGCTCTCCACTGACTCGAACAGACTGATGCCGAGTGACTCGACCTTGAAGCTGCCGGCACAATCCAGTGGCTGGTCGGCGGCGATGTAACGGTTGATTTCCTCTGCCCGCAGCTGGCGCAGGCGGGCGGTTGTCCGATCCAGAGCAGTGAAATAATGGTCTGATCGTGTATCCAGCAGACAAAGTGCCGTGTAGAAGTCGACAGAATGGCCACTCATTTGCTGAAGTTGCTCCCTGGCGCCACTTTCCGATCCTGGTTTGTGCAAGCGCTCACCCTGACATGCCGCTACCTGATCGGAAGCAATGACAAGCGCGTCAGCTTGCGTCAGAATACGGCCTGCATCAGCTTTTTCACGGGCGAGACGGCTGGCGAGCGCATCGGGAGATTCTCCGGAAAGTGCCGATTCGTCGATGTTCGGTGAACATTGCTGGAACGGCAGGTTCAATCGTTGCAGTAACTCTGCGCGGTAACGTGACCCTGATGCTAGAACAAGCACTTGCAACAGACTACTCCTTTCTTTACAATTCGCGGGTTATGGTCAAGGCACTTCCACAGCGATTCAATCCGGATCTTCTGGCACGCGACGGAACACGCTTCGAGCTGGTCTTGCCGCAGAGTCAGATGAAACGACTCAGTGGCATTCTGGCATCTGCCGACAATGACGTACAGGTTACTGCCTTGTTTTCGCGACGCAAGGATCACATAGTGGTCAGCGGGCGATTGACGACGCGGTTTGCGCTGCAATGCCAGCGTTGCCTGGAGTCGATGGATGTGGATATCAGTGAGCCGTTCGAGCTGGTTTTCGTCGAGAACGAAGAAAAGGCGCAAGAATTGCCGAAGCAGCTGGATCCTGTCGTACTGGATGAACACGGGCAAATTCATGTCGTCGATCTGTTCGAGGATGAGGTGATGTTGCACGTGCCTGAAATACCGAAACATACGGATATGTCTGCATGCAATCCGGGACCGACTGAATTCGGCGAATTGCCTGCTGACGTGGAAGAGGGGAAGCCAAACCCCTTCGACGCGTTGAAGAATCTGAATTTACACTAACTTTTCTACTGGATTAATAAGTCATGGCCGTTCAAAAGAGCCGCAAGACACCTTCACGTCGCGGCATGCGTCGTTCGCACGACTCGCTGAAGAACCCCACACTGTCGACAGACCCCACCACGGGTGAGCTGCATCGTCGTCACCATGTGACTGCTGATGGCTTCTACCGTGGTAACCAGGTCGTCCAGACTCCGGAAGAGCTGGAAGACGAAGACGAGTAGGTCGTCTGGCCATGCTGTCCTGCTCTGAATACAGGGGGCCCCGCAAGCCGGCTCCTGTTGAGTTCGAATGCAACGGCCGACAGTCATGCTGAAAGTTGCAATTGATGCCATGAGCGGCGACGGTGGCACGGGTGTCATCGTCGATGCGGTCAGGTCGGTGTTGAGTAAGCGGGACGACGTGCACTTGATTCTGGTCGGAGAACCTGATCGCATCAATCAGTGTATCGGGTCAACGCCTCTGCCAGAGGGGAGGTTCAGCGTAGTCGCATCGTCCGAAGTGGTCACCATGGAAGACAGTGCGGCGGTGGCGCTGCGCAGCAAGAAGAAATCTTCCATGCGTCTGGCCATCAACCTGGTCAAGGAAGGCGAGGCGGATGCCTGTGTCAGTGCCGGTAATACGGGTGCACTGATGGCGATCAGCAAATTCGTCCTCAAGACGGTGCGTGGCATCGACAGACCGGCCATCGCCGCGATCATCCCTGCCATCGACGGGCATACCCACATGCTGGATCTGGGGGCCAATGTCGACAGTTCTGCCAGGAATCTGTATCAGTTCGCGCTGATGGGGTCCATTCTGGCGCAGGCCGTTGATGGCATCAAGCAACCTCGGGTGGCTCTGCTCAATATCGGTTCAGAAGATATCAAGGGCAATGAACAGGTGAAGCTGGCAGCACCACTGCTGGCGAACAGTTCCTTGAACTACATCGGTTTTGCCGAAGGCAACGAAATCTATACGGACAAGGTTGACGTGGTGGTCTGCGACGGCTTCGTAGGCAATGTATCGCTGAAGACCAGTGAAGGCGTTGCGCGCATGGTGTCGCACTATCTCAAGGAAGAATTCAAGCGTTCTCTGTGGAACAAGCTGGTGGGGCTGGTGGCGCGACCTGTTCTGAAGTCGTTCGGTAACCGGATCGACCCACGCAAGTACAACGGTGCCAGTTTGCTGGGCCTGCAAGGCGTTGTGGTCAAGAGCCATGGGAGTGCCGATGCGGTTGCGTTTGCCAATGCCATCGATATTGCCTTGCTGGAGATCGGGCACAATCTGCCTTCGATGATTGCCGACCGTCTGGGCGAGACGTTGAACGCCGCCTGAGTTTTTTCGTTGCGCGGCGGCAGTTCACCTGTCGTCGCCGTTTCCGCGACCTATAATGGTGCAAGGCCCATCCGTTCCCAGAACATGACACACTTTGCTCGTATCGTTGGAACCGGTAGCTATTTGCCGGAGAGGGTCGTCACCAATGCAGAACTGGAAAAGACGGTCGACACCAGCGATGCCTGGATAAGGGAACGGACCGGCATTCGGCAGCGCCATATCGCGTCCGAAGGTGAATTCACTCTCGATCTCGCCGAAAGAGCCTCCTTGCAGGCGATCGATGCTGCCGGAATTGCGCATTCGGATATCGATCTGATCATCGTGGCAACGACAACCGCCGATCAGGTTTTCCCCAGCACCGCCTGTCTGTTGCAAAGCCGATTGGGTGTGCACGGTTGTCCGGCCTTCGATATTCAGGCTGTCTGTACAGGGTTTGTCTACGCCCTGTCGGTTGCGGATCATTTCGTGCGATCCGGTACAGCCAGAACAGCGCTGGTGGTCGGCGCTGAAACCTTTTCCCGGATCATCGACTGGACCGACCGGAACACCTGTGTGCTGTTTGGTGACGGTGCTGGTGCGGTCATTCTGCGACGCGACAATGCTCCCGGTATCCTGTCCACTCATCTGCACGCTGACGGCGATTACGCCTCTCTGCTGCAAGTACCCAAGGGCGTGTCCAACAATCTGTCGTCAGTACAGGCAGGCACGGCCTATGTCGAGATGGCCGGCAGCGATGTGTTTCGCATGGCCGTCAAGACGCTGGGGCGCATTGTCGATGAAACGCTGGAAGCCAACCAGCTGGCCAAGACCGATATCGACTGGCTGGTACCGCATCAGGCCAATCACCGAATCATCGCCGCTACTGCCAAAAAACTTGGCATGCCCATGGAAAAAGTGGTACAGACTGTAGCTGAACATGGCAATACGTCTGCTGCATCGATACCACTGGCACTCGATGTGGCGGTGAGGGATGGTCGGATCAAGTCTGGCGACAATATACTCATGGAAGGCTTTGGTGGCGGGTTCACCTGGGGATCGGCGCTTGTAAACTGGTAGTCTGGCATTCATGAGTGGAGAGCAACAACTGAAAGTCCTGATTGTTGATGATCATGAGCTGGTCCGTGCCGGCATGCGTCGACTGTTGGAGGAGAACCCGCAGTTGGGTTCCATCTACGAAGCCAATTCCGGTGAAGAGGCCCTGGAGCTTGCTCGCGAAGAGCGCTTCGATCTGGTTCTGATGGATATCACCTTGCCCGGTATCAGCGGCATGGAGGCATCCGATCGACTGCTGCAACTGGATCCGGGCAGTCGCATCATCATGGTGACCGGCAAACTGGAGGGGGGGCATATTCGCAAGCTGCTGAACTCCGGCGTGCGCGGCTACATCACCAAGGGCAGCAGCTCCGACGAGATGGATCGCGCCATGCGCCGAGTCATGGCGGGGGAGCAGTATCTCTCCCCGGACGTTGCTCAACAGGTCGCCATGGACATGATCAACGGTGACGATGAGAATCCGTTCGACAAACTCACGAGCCGAGAATCGGAGATCATTCATCTGCTGCTGCGCGGACATCGCAACCGTCAGATCTCGAACAGCCTGCACATCAGCGAGAAGACGGTCAGTACGCACAGGACCAGAGCCTTCGAGAAACTGCAGGTCAAGACGACAGCGGAACTGGTGCGGTTGGCGATGCGCTTCAATCTCTGGAACGACGACTGATCCGTGCAGGGCGTTTCGTGACTGGCGAAGACAAGTCGGCAGACGGGGAGAATCGGGCATCAGCCGACGTGCAGCGAGATGAAGCGCAATCGGCGTCGCGGCACTTCGATTCGACCGCCTTCATGCGCACGGTGACAACGCGTCCGGGGGTTTACCGGATGTACAACGCCCAGGGCGATATCATCTACGTCGGCAAGGCCAGCAATCTCAAGAATCGCCTGGGCAGCTATTTTCAGAAGACGCTGGACAACCGAAAGACGCAGGCGCTGGTGTCCCATATCGCCAACGTCCAGACAACGGTCACCGATAGCGCAGCCGCGGCATTGTTGCTGGAACAGAACCTGATCAAGGAACATCGGCCGCGCTACAACGTCGTGTTGCGTGACGACAAGAGCTACCCGTATATCTATATCTCGACGCGGGACACTTACCCGCGGCTCAGTTACCAGCGTGGGGCGCGCAAGACGCCCGGCAAGTACATCGGCCCTTATCCCAGTGCCGGTTCGGTCAAGCGCTCCCTGTGGCTGGTACAGAAGCTGTTCAAGGTTCGGCAGTGCGAAGACAGCTATTTTCGAAACCGCTCGAGGCCTTGCCTGCAGTACCAGATCAAGCGATGTACAGCGCCATGCGTGAACCGCATCTCTCCGGAGGATTATCGGCAGGATGTCGATATGACCATTCAGGTACTGGAGGGCAAGTCGAAGGATGTGGTCAACGATCTGGTCAAGCGCATGGAGTCAGCCAGCGAGGCGCTGGATTTCGAAACGGCGGCGCAGCTGCGTGATCAGATCGGTAGCCTGAAAGCTGTCAGCGACCTGTCGACCAGCATGCGCGATGACAGCAATGCCGACTATGTGGCAGCTGCCACCAAGGGTGGTCAGAGTTGTGTGCAGGTTTTCTTCGTGCGTAATGGCATCAACCTGGGGAACAAGGCCTTCTATCCGGCGACGCCGGTTGGCAGCAGCAGCGCCGAAATAATCAACGCCTTCATCGCCCAGTTCTATCTGGAGCATGACCTGCCTCGCGAGATCGTTGTCAGTGAGGCGATCGAGGATGCCGAGCTGCTGCAGCAGGTCTTCAGCGAGCGTCTGGGAGCCTCTGTCGCGGTGGTTCACCGAGTGCGAGGCGAACGGGCGAAGCTGCAGGCACTGGCCCTGACCAATGCCGACGTTGCGCTGGCTGCCCGCCTGGCGTCACGCTCGGGCATGGCGGCGCGGCTCGAAGCGGTGCGCGCGCTGGTGGGGCTGGATGATGCACCGAGTCGCATGGAATGTTTCGATATCTCGCACACCATGGGCGAGGCCACCGTGGCCTCCTGTGTGGTATTCAATGCCGAAGGGCCACTGAAGTCGGACTACCGGCGATTCAACATCGAGAACATCACCCCGGGTGACGATTATGCGGCCATGCAGCAGGCGCTGACGCGTCGCTATACGCGCCTGATCAAGGAAAATCGCGATCTGCCGGATATTCTGTTCATCGATGGCGGCAAGGGACAGATCTCGGTGGCGCTGGACGTCATGAGAGAACTGCAGGTGGATACGGTGCAGGTGGTCGGCGTATCCAAGGGACCGGATCGGCGGCCAGGTGATGAGACGCTGATTCTGTGTCGTGACGAACAGCAGGGTGGCAGTGTGGAAAGGCAGTTGACCAATGATTCTCCAGCATTACTGTTGATCCAGCAAATTCGGGATGAGGCTCATCGGTTTGCCATCGCCGGTCATCGCGGAAAACGCGCGAAAAAGCGCCAGACATCCATACTGGAGGACATCAAGGGGCTGGGGCCCAAGCGTCGCAAACAGCTGTTGACGCACTTCGGAGGTTTGCAGAGACTGCAGAAGGCAGGTGTGGAAGACATCTCATCTGTGCCAGGCATCAGCACAGAACTGGCAACGAGAGTGTACGATGAGCTGCATCCGACCCGCATTTCAAAAAGCTGACCCTTGGTGAAGAAAGACCGATGAGACAAAACCTGCCGACGTGGCTGACATTGCTCAGGATTGCGTTGTTACCCGTGATAGTGGTGGTGTTCTATCTCGATGCGCACTGGGCTCGCCCTCTCAGTTGTTTCCTGTTCATACTGGCAGGGATCACCGACTGGCTCGATGGCTATCTGGCCCGCTTGTGGAAAGTGGAAAGTCGCTTCGGTGCCTTCCTCGATCCGGTGGCCGACAAGTTGATGGTGGCCTGTGTGCTCATCCTGATCGTCGAGTTCGATCACAGCCCCTGGTTGACGATTCCAGCCATCGTCATCATCGGACGGGAGATCACCATCAGTGCCTTGCGAGAGTGGATGGCTGAAATGGGGCAGCGAGGCAAAGTGGCTGTGGGCTGGATCGGTAAAGTCAAGACTACTGCGCAGATCACCGCATTGTCGATGTTGTTGTACCTTCATGACCTGTTTGGCCTGCCGATCTACAAGATGGGCATGTTTGCACTGTATGTTGCGACGGTATTGACCATCTGGTCGATGGTGGGCTACATGAAAGCAGCGTTCACGGACGCACCCGAAGAGAAGTCGTAAAAAAATTCAGAAAAATTCATCGAAGTGCTTGACAGCGAAAGCTGTAAATCCCAGAATACGCAGATCGGTGCGGGAATAGCTCAGTTGGTAGAGCGCAACCTTGCCAAGGTTGAGGTCGCCAGTTCGAACCTGGTTTCCCGCTCCAATATTCAAGCAGTACAATCAGTTGTAGTAAAACCATGATCGGTGCGGGAATAGCTCAGTTGGTAGAGCGCAACCTTGCCAAGGTTGAGGTCGCCAGTTCGAACCTGGTTTCCCGCTCCATATCTGGTCTGGTTTTGGCATGTATGTTCACGACACTCGGCTGAGTGGCAGAGTGGCTATGCACCGGATTGCAAATCCGTTTACCTCGGTTCGACTCCGGGCTCAGCCTCCAGGTGTCATTACCCTTGTCCGGCACTGATCCATCGCCGGTCTGACAGAGACGCGCCACTCGTTCTCTGCTCCTGTACTGTATTGTTCTACCGTCAGGTTCTCCAGTCGTATCGCTCCTTACTGGATTCACGAAGCCCCTCAGATGCCCGGGTGGCGAAATTGGTAGACGCAAGAGACTTAAAATCTCTCGACCTTATGGTCGTGCCGGTTCAAGTCCGGCCCCGGGCACCAATGACACGACGACTTGAAGGATATTCGAGCACGTCGGCTATCGTCCCCAACCCCATGAATGGCAGGTAAGCGTCAGGCATCTGATGACCTGGCAAGCTGCCGTAATCTGACTCCATACGTCGTTCACCCAACCGAGATCGATTGGCAGGGTGTCTTGCATCACGCGGTGCTCCGAGCTGGACAGGTTTTCGATGGTTGCATCGAAGTCCTTCCTCGCCGATGCGGCGATGGGGATCGTCAGGACTTTCATCGAGAGCGTGTTCAAGAATAGACCGAGCATGAAGTAGAAGCTCACCAGGACGCAGAGCAATTCGATCGATGTCAGAGCCGGGTCTTTTACCCACAGCGACATCATCTGGGTAATTCAGCCGATGGCGAAGGCCGGGTCGAGCCTGAACGCCGCCAGTGGTACGACATCGGTTGCTTGCAGGGGACAAGTAATACAAACCTGGCTCGTGCACGGTGACCGCCAGCTGCAATGGGCAGCTACCTACTTGAACACTATCGGAGCAACCGTATAGCTCATCATTCTTCACTTATTTCTAATAATGGTTTTACTATTTTGAATATTGTTTATTAAAACTCAATCAAATAGTCTGGATCCACCTTGAAAAGAAGCAGGAGTCTGATGTGACACCTTCTCGCTACAGAATCGCAGCGATCCCCGGGGACGGTATAGGCAAGGAAACCATGCCTGAAGGCGTGCGTGTTCTTGACATCGCTGCGCAAAAATTTGGTATCGAACTGGAATGGACGTGGTTCGATTTCGCCAGCGCTGATTACTACGTAGAACACGGCAAGATGATGCCGGATAACTGGCGTGACCTTTTGCAAGGCTTTGACTCGATCTACTTCGGTGCCGTTGGCTGGCCGGATCTGGTGCCTGACCACATATCCTTGTGGGATTCACTGCTTCAGTTTCGTCGCGAATTCGATCAGTACGTCAACCTGCGTCCAGTGCGCTTGATGCCCGGTGTGAAGTCGCCTCTGGTCGGACGTAAGCCGGGTGATATTGACTTCTATGTCGTACGTGAAAACACGGAAGGTGAGTACTCCAGTGTGGGTGGCATGATGTTCCCGGGTACCGAGCGCGAGGTGGTGGTTCAGGAAACCGTGATGTCCCGTATTGGCGTCGATCGCATTCTGAAATTCGCCTTTGAACTGGCGCAAAGTCGGCCGAAGAAGCACCTGACATCTGCCACCAAGTCCAATGGTATGGCTATTACCATGCCCTATTGGGATGGGCGTGTGGAGGAAATGAGCAAGCAGTACCCAGGTGTCGACGTCGACAAATACCACGTTGACATTCTCGCAGCCAACTTCGTGCTGCATCCCGACTGGTTCGACGTGGTGGTGGCGAGTAATCTGTTCGGTGACATCCTGTCCGACCTTGGACCGGCCTGTACAGGCACCATTGGTATTGCGCCATCTGCCAATATCAACCCCGACAGGAAGTATCCAAGTCTGTTCGAGCCGGTACACGGCTCGGCACCGGATATTGCAGGCAAAGGAGTCGCCAACCCGATCGGTCAGATCTGGTGCGGAGCAATGATGCTTGATCACTTGGGACATCCGGCTGCCGGTGCCGCCGTGCTGGATGCTATCGAACAGGTGCTCGCACGAGGGCCGGAAGAAGCTCCGCTAACAGCCGATCTGGGTGGGCGCGGTAATACGGTTGAGCTGGGCAAGGCGATTGCCGAGACGCTGTAATACAACCACGACGCCGTAGGGCAGGTGTAGGACTAGATAATTCTGAGGCTTGAGTAATGCAATTACATGACGAACAACTGCTTCGACAGCAGTGCTTTATCAATGGTGAGTGGGTTTCTGCCGATAGCGGTGAGGTCATCAGGGTCAACAACCCTGCGACTGCGGATGATATTGGTACCGTCCCGAGCCTGTCTCAACTCGAGGTCCGTAGCGCAGTCGAGGCTGCAAATGCCAGCTTGCCGGCATGGCGTGCCCGGACGGCGAAAGATCGAGCAATTATACTGCGTCGCTGGTTTGACCTGTGTATGGAAAACCAGGATGACCTCGCTCGAATCCTGACTTTGGAGCAAGGCAAGCCTTTTCAGGAGGCCAAGGGTGAAATTGCTTACGGATCCGCCTTTATCGAATGGTTCGCGGAGGAGGCCAAGCGGGCGTATGGCGACGTCATTCCGGCTCCGGCTACAGATCGACGAATCATCGTGACCAAGGAACCGGTGGGAGTTGTTGCCGCCATTACCCCCTGGAACTTCCCGAATGCCATGATTACCCGCAAGGCTGCAGCCGCCATGGCTGCCGGTTGTACTGTGGTAGTCAAGCCCGCATCCAGCACACCGTATTCCGCGCTGGCTCTGGCAGAACTTGGCAAACGAGCGGGTATCCCCGACGGTGTGTTCAATGTCGTGACCGGCTCAGCCCGCGTCGTTGGCGGCGAGCTGACCGCAAACCCCACCGTTCGCAAGCTGTCCTTTACAGGCTCGACTGAGGTGGGCAAGACTCTGATGGAGCAATGTGCCAGGACAGTGAAAAAAGTATCAATGGAACTGGGTGGCAACGCACCTTTCATTATCTTCGACGATGCTGACCTTGACAAGGCGGTTCAGGGAGTAATGGCCTCCAAGTTCCGTAACGCTGGTCAAACCTGTGTCTGCGCCAACAGGATCTTCGTGCATGACGGTATTTACGATGCGTTTGCCGAACGTCTTGCAAGTGCGGTCAGGGCGCTGGAGATCGGCAATGGACTGGACGCTGGAGTGACAATCGGGCCAATGATTGACGAGGCCGCAGTAGAAAAGGTCGAGCAGCATATCAGCGATGCTACATCCAGAGGCGCCAGTACCTACCTTGGGGGCAAGCGTCATGCCATGGGTGGTACTTTCTTTGAACCTACGATTCTCACCGATGTGACTGCCGATGCACTGTTGATGAACGAAGAGACTTTCGGGCCTGTGGCGCCCCTTATTCGATTCAGTCATGAATCTGATGTCATCAACAAGGCAAATGACACTGAGTTTGGTCTGGCTTGTTATTTCTACAGTCGCGACATCGGACGTGTATGGCGCGTGGCCGAGGCTCTGGAGTACGGCATTGTCGGGATCAATGAGGGCATAATTTCAACTGAACTAGCGCCTTTCGGTGGTGTAAAGGAATCGGGTGTAGGCCGAGAGGGTTCAAAGTACGGTATCGAGGATTACCTCGAGATCAAATACATGTGCATGGGTGGCCTTTAACCGCTTGCAGACAATACCAACGAAGGGGAGACCTATGGAAAAGCAAAACATGACACAGCGCATCGGGGTGATCGGAATTGGCCTCATGGGGCACGGTATTGCCAGTAACATCCTCAAGAACGGCTGGACACTGAACTTTCTGGATCATCCTGGCAATCAACCGGTGGATCAGCTGCTTGCGGACGGGGCCAAGGCATTCAACACCGGCCGAGAGCTCGCTGGTGCCTGTGATGTAATCATACTTTGTGTGACTGGATCACCTCAGGTTGAAGATGTACTGACGCGGGAAGACGGCGTTCTGAATGGTTTGCAAAAGGGCACTGTGATCATCGACTGTTCGACGGCGATCCCAACCTCGACCATATCCATTGCCGAGCGGGTCATTGCAGCCGGCGGATGTTTTCTGGATGCGCCAATGACTCGCACGCCAAAAGAAGCGGCACAGGGGCGCCTTAACCTGATCGTGGGTGGTGAACTCGACATCTTCGAGAAGCAGCTGCCGCTGCTACGAACCTTTTCCGAGAATATCACCTATGCAGGGGCCGTTGGATCAGGGCACAAGCTCAAGTTATTGCACAACTTCGTGTCTCTTGGGTTTTCTGCGGTACTCGCTGAAGCCGCTGCTTGTGCCGAGCTGAATGATGTCGACCCGCAAGTACTGGTAGAGGTGCTATCCAAGGGTGGCGGAGCCGGTGCCGTTCTTCAACGTTTGCAACCTTATATTCTTGAGCGAGACAGTTCCGGGTTCAACTTTTCCATTTCCAATGCCCACAAGGATATCGGCTATTACCTTTCCATGGTTGAGGCTGCAGATGCCAGTCACACAGTGGCCGATGGTATTTTTGGCACTTTGAACTCCGCATTGCAGTCTGGTTTTGGTCAAACGAGCATTCCGGAACTGATCACTATCCTGAACGAAAAAGAGGGTAGCTGATCAGTATCATTGATTTCAGGTGGGGCCTGCTGGCCCCTTGTCGAAGTTGAGGGTTGGTATCGATCCAATGCATTCCGACGTGTTGAGGATCGTGAAATCGGCGATGGACATGACCAGATCTTTCCTCGGCTTGATCCGTTTCGTGGACGCTCGGCAAGGGGGAATCTCATCAGGGGCTATTTCGCGTGGCGTGAGATCCTGTTTCCTGGCAGTACTGTTTGTTCTTGCTCTGCTGACCTGTTTTTCGCAGATCCCGTTCTGGTTGCCGATGTTGATTGGATGATCAACCGACTCATCGAAAACCTCTAGGATTAAAGTCTATGAAAACTTTCCATGGTGTTTTTCTCGATGTAAAGCCGCTCGATCAGAATGATCTGACGCTGGAACACTTGAGGAGTGCATTCTCCAGGCTGGACAGCTACGAGAACACCCCGGCTGATCAAGTGATACATCGCCTTTCAGGGGCCCAGGTGGCGATAGTCAACAAGGTTCAGTTGACTGCGGATGTACTGGCAGCTAGTCCTGCGCTCAAGCTTGTACTGATTGCTGCGACGGGGCTGAACAATGTTGATCTTGAAGCCGCAAAACGCCTCGGAATTACCGTCTGCAATTGTTCCGGCTATGGCACCGCCACCGTTGCTCAGCATAGTCTGATGCTATTGCTTGCACTTGCAACCAGTTTGCCTGACTATCAAACGGCAGTGAGAGCGGGGCGTTGGCAAGAAGCCGGGTATTTCTGCTTTCTTGACTTTCCCATAGTCGAACTGTCTGGCAAGACGCTAGGAGTGCTGGGCCAGGGAGAACTCGGTGGAGCAGTGTCCAAGCTGGCGGAGGCCTTCGGCATGAACGTAATTACCGCCAATCTTCCCGGACGTCCGCCAAAACCTGAGCGCCGATCTCTGGACGAGTTGTTGCAAGAGGTCGACGCACTCTCGCTTCACTGTCCGCTGACAGAGCAAACGAAAAACCTTATCGGCGAGCGAGAACTCTCGCTGATGAAACCCGGAGCATTCATAGTCAACACGGCGAGAGGTGGGTTGATCGAGGAGCAGGCTCTGGCTGATGCGTTAAGACGAGGTCATCTTGGAGGAGCTGCAACTGATGTTCTCACTCAAGAGCCACCTGTCAATGGTAACCCCTTGTTGGCGGATGATGTCCCACGTCTGATCATAACTCCCCATAGTGCCTGGGGCAGTCTCGATGCTCGTCAACGCATCGTTGATCAGCTTGTCGAGAACGTGAAAGCTTTCAGATCGGGTGAGACAATTCGTCGTGTAGCGTAGTCGTCAGGATATCTGTTGGCATGCGGAGCTTGCAGCCTGTTGATTACCTCCCTTGCAGTATTGGGGTCGGGTCGATTTGTCACCGCGTAACCAGAATGATGGAGAATTTGTCGGTGAGGATATTGTTCATGAATCTATCTACACAACGAATTACTGCGATGAATTCATTTCCTGTAATCGTAGGTGAAGGACGACTCGCAAGATGATCGGTGAGGATATGAAGCATGATAACTGATTGTTCGTTCCGCATGACGCCGAAGGTGGTCTTCATTCCAGTCGGGCTGAGTGTCTGGTACCTGGTCGGTGACTGCAAGTTCTTGTTCCATTCGAGAGAGCATCAATATGTCGAATGGAACAGGTATGCGTAATCCAGGCTGGTTTTCTGTGCGGCTTGTACAGGGACGGGGAAATATCCTGATCGGCTTGTCCATGATAACCATCAATTGCAAGAAATATTTTCAGTCAACTATCGAGAATGTTCGTGAGATCCGTTGAAAAAGAGGCAGCTGTTATCTCGGGTAGTTGCCTTTGTTGGTGTTGGGGTTTTCTGTCGGTAGGGGTTTGATGATTTATTTTGAATTGATGAATTCGATATTAATGAAAACGTTCATGCAAGGTCGTTGACTTGTGGTTGGTGTATTAGTAGCATGATTATATAAAATAAGGATAAAAAGCTCGTTATTATAATGGGTTGCAATATTAACTGATTTTCAGATTATTATATTTTCGGAGGTATTGAGGGATGGCGATGAGAAATCTGGATGGAATACATTACATGATTCCAACTCCTTTCACCGAGACGGAAGATCTTGATTTGGAGCCCATCGCGGGTATGGTGGACCTCTCCGTCAAAGACGGATGCAAGGGGGTTGTCTGCCTTGGGGTTACCGGAGAGGCCAATCGGCTCGATGACAAGGAAAGAAACCTGGTGATCGAGGAGACAGTAAGAGCGGCCGGTGGCCGGATCGAGGTGACTGTAGGTACTAGTGGGACTGGTACACGGCAAACTGTTGAACGATGCAAGTTGGCTGAATCGCTTGGAGCAACGGCAGTCATGGTGGCGGCGGTGCCAATGCCCAAGTCGAATTTGAAGAGGCTGTACGAATATTATGTTGCGGTTGCTGGAGCAGTAAATATCCAGGTAGTCGTCCAGGATTATCCTGCAGTTACCGGCGTGCAGATGCCCCCGGATTTCATCGCCAAACTGGTGGATGACTTCGAGAATATCAATTACCTGAAGCTTGAAGATACGCCTTGTCCGCAGAAGGTTACGGAAATCAGGAATCTGACTGGCGACGCCTTGGGGATATTCGGAGGCCTGGGAGGTGTATACCTGTATGAAGAGTTATGCCGGGGTGCGGTCGGTGCAATGTCGGGTTTTGCCTATCAGAATATATTTGTCCAAATGTACGATCTGATTCAGGCAGGAGATAAAAAGGGTGCCGGAGAGGTGTTCTATAAATATCTGCCTGCCATTCGGCTGCAGTTTACCCAGGGTCTTCTGATCAGTCTGCGAAAGGAAATCATGAAACGTCGTGGATTGATGACCTGCACGAGAATGAGACATCCCGGTGTCGAAGCGGATCAGACAACCATTGATGAGTTGTTCGCTCTGCTTGATGAATTAGGTCTCGAGTAGATGGCTCTCTGGTTCAGACTTTCTTCAACAAGTAGCTTCAGAAGAGCGACAGCCTGTTCGAGTTCATGCAGGACTTCGGTACCTGGGAGCAGTGCGTACGGCTTTTTATGACTGGAGTTGCCCGAAGACTTTGTAGGTTGCGGATGCAGTGGACAAGTTCATTGGGCACTGGAAGACGTCCGAAAGTGTTGCAGTGCAGCCGCAGATAGTAGCGGTCGATCCGGGCCGGTTACACCTGGTTGGACAACACCAGGCTGCCGCTGATTCGAATGGTTGCTGGCCTTGCACCTGTTGCCCGGAGAATGAATATTCATGGGGAGGAAGAGTAGGAAAAAGCAGTAGTAATCTGGTTTGATCAATACTTCCGGGTTTTTGACAAGCAAGAGCACGGGAAGTTGACATTATTAAATATAAATAATTAACTTGGTTGGAAGCAAATAATGAAAATGAAAACGAAATTCGCATCGTCCATATCGGCGTTGACTATTTTTGCATGTAGTTTTTCTGCAATGGCTGCAGATTATCCGTCGAAGCCGATAGAGGTCATCATCCCTTATGGGGCTGGTGGGAGCACGGACACGACTGGCAGGGTCTTCATCAATGCAATAAAGAAGTCTCTCGGGGCAGATGTTGTACCTCTCAATGTTGCAGGTGCTGGTGGCACGATAGGTATGGCTCAAATGTTTCACTCCGAGCCTGATGGCTATACTCTGGGCTTCAGTCCAATTGCTCCGGTAACTGTTCAACCCCACTTGCGTAAACTTCCTTATGGAATGGATTCTTTTGAACCTGTCTGCCTGGTTTCTGACAATCCGAATGTAATTGCTGTTGCGCCCGACAGCGAGCTGAACTCCATTGATGATCTTGTTGCACTTTCGAAAAGCGGCAAGGTTGTTGCCGTCGGTGCTGCACCTGGTTCCATGCCGCATATTGTTCAAGCAGCTGTGGCGAATGCCTATGGCACAAAGTTTACCTATCTGCCAGCAGGTAACGCTGCAAATTCAGCGAAAGCTGTCCTGGGAGGCGAAGCAACGTTTTCCTCCAATGTCTCATCGATGGTGTCTGTTAACGGGCTGAAGGGACTGGCGGTGCTTGCAGACGAGCGATTGGTCGAGCTCCCAGATATTCCGACGCTGAAGGAACAGGGGGAGGACCTCAGCCTCTCCATCTGGTTTGGTCTCTTTGCACCCCAAGGGACTTCGGAAGACAAACTTGACAAACTGGATGAGGCCTGTAGTGAGGCTGTCCAGGATCCAGAATTTCTGGAAGGCATGAAAAAGGCTCAGTCCATTGTGCGTTATCTGCCGCGCAGTGAGTTCAAGGAGTACTACCAGGAGCAGTTCACCAATAACAAGGAACTGCTGGAATTGATCGGGGTGAAAGCAAAATAGCTTGTTGAAAGCGTTGAATCCAGTCAACTCCGATCCACTGTGGCGGGAGCAACTCTCGCTGCAGTGGTCGGAAAAGCACTTTCAATTCTGAATGAAATGGCTGTTTCAGGCCTTGAGACACCTCAGGTTCAGTTCCGAACCAGCGAACAGTCGGTTTGGCGAGCATTTCGACACTGAGATGCTCAATGGCTACTCGGAATGATTCCATGATGCTGCGACACATTGCATGTTCGGGTGGGTGAAGGTGAGGGCCTGTCAAACATGTTGTCACAAACGGTATCACCGAGGTTGCCGGGAAGCGGGGCCTGAAGACCACAAAACTCGACACTATTGGCACAACAAGTTCGAAGTCAATGCCACACGGCTAGATGTGGAAACTCCATGCACTGACGCGAATGTGTGGTTGACGCAAGAATTGCCAGAAAGGACCAGAAGGACGAGTAATTGATAACGGGCCAGAGCATACGTGTGTCACGAATACGCTGGATACAAGGTGGCGCTCTGGTCACGTTGTGTGAGCAGGCCTCCGGGAGTCTCCCTGCGGGGGGATATGCGATTGTAAGCAAAAGGCATGTGGATGGCAGGCCATTGTCTTGGGGTGAATCTGGACAATGCAATAATGGCACCTCAGGAAATAGCCCGGCGAAAATCCGTTGTATGTCTGGGCTACTTCCGTGCGTTGAAGGCAGATGCGGTGCATGTTTATTGAACGGCTCCCAATCCGACAATCAAACGAGAGCAATTGTTTTCGAGTTCATGGAAGCAGAATACAATGGTATTTGCTGTCATGCGCCGATCATGATGCAAGAAAGGGTAGGTGCGAGTTGGCATGTCATGGTTGACTGATCATTCGCAACTGCTGGGGAGGTTTGGTCATTGCTACGAGGTTTCTCATGAAAAAGATCAATAACGCGGATACCTATCTGGGGGGGATCTCTCTTCTCCTGGGGGTGATTTTTCTGGTCATCAGTTACAAGGAGAGCGCGACGGTCTTTGTTCTTCAGGGTGATGCTCCACCGTTTCTTGTGCCGCAGATCTATCTCTTCTTGTGGATTGCGATATCGGTGGCTCTGCTGCTTGGTGGCTTGTTGGGCAAGGGCACACCCATACCCACCGTGGACAAGAAAAGGCTTGTCAGTGTCATTGGCTGTGTCGCCATTGGCGCGGTACTCATGAAGTATATCGGTTTTGTTTTCGCCGGGGCCATATCGGTGATTGGTACATGCATTCTGCTTGCCTATCGGAAGATATGGATTGTGTTTCTGACCGGTATTCTCAGCGGCGTTCTTGTCTGGGCTCTGCTCAGCGGCTTTGCAGATATGCCATTGCCCACTTTCCCGGGAATGAGGTTCTGATATGAATTTCGATACATTGATAGCATCATTTGGTTTGTTCGACCCTCTGGCTCTAGCCATCATGTTGTTGGCAACCAGCGTCGGCATGATCGTTGGTGCCTTGCCAGGGCTTGGGACAGTCACGGCACTTGCCATGATGCTGCCTTTCACCTATGTGCTGACGGCGCCTCAGGCCATCGGGATGTTGCTAGCGATCTATGTTTCTTCCGTTTATGGCGGCTCCATCCCTGCATTGCTCATCAACGTTCCAGGTACACCGCAGTCGGCTGCAACCACATTCGATGGCTATCCCATGGCCAAACAAGGGAAGGTCGCTGAAGCACTGGGTTGGGTAACCATGTCATCGGCAATAGGTGGCATTTTTTCCATGGTCGTCCTGATGTTTGCAGCTCCACAACTGGCATCCATTGCAATCAACTTTGGCTCCATTGAGACTTTTGCTCTTATCGTTTTCTCTCTCACGACCATAGCCTGGGTGTCGAAGGGCAATCCATTGAAGGGACTGCTGGCTGGAGTTGTGGGTGTTTTTCTTGCCACGATAGGCGTGGATGAAATGAGTGGAACCTACCGTTTCACTTTTGATATCTTCGCTCTATCGGCTGGATTTCATATTGTTCCGATACTTATAGGTCTGTTTGCTGTTTCGGAAGTTTTTGCGACAGCTGGCACCGGGATCAAGAAGGTGGCGCAGCCAATTTTGAGTACAGGGTTCAAGGTAGCCTCATTCAAAGAGTGGAATGCGCGAAAAGGTACCCTACTTCGAGGGTCGGTTATCGGCACATTTCTAGGCATCCTTCCCGGAGTCGGGGCAACGGCAGCGTCTCTGATTTCCTATGCTCAGGCTCGGGCAAGTTCACCGCGGAAAGACAATTTTGGCGAAGGCGAGCCTGAAGGGCTGGTCGCCTCTGAGTCGGCGAACAATGCTGTAACGGGTGGAGCTCTGGTTCCAACTCTTGCGCTGGGAATTCCAGGAGATGCAGCCACGGCAGTCATGATGGGTGCCTTGGTCATTCATGGTATTACTCCTGGTGTTCAGTTGTTCAATCGTAGTCCAGAGTTGGTCAGTTTTATATTTGTTGCCCTCCTTGTTGCCAATATCATGATGTTTTTCGTGGCAGTCGCAGGTGCACAGATATTCAGTCGAGTGCTTCGCATGCCCCATGCTCTGATCATGGGAGTTGTTGTAGCGCTGTCATTTGCGGGTTCTTATGTAGTCCGCTTCAGCATGCTTGATGTCGGGGTTGCGATAATTGCGGGGGCCATCGGAGTTTTCCTTCGTTATGCCAATGTTCCACTCGCTCCAATTGTCATTGGTTTTATCCTTGGAAAACCTTTGGAGACCAATCTGCGGCAGGGACTCATCCTGACCGATATGAATCCGCTCGCGTTTTTTCAGAGTTCCATCGCCTGCGTATTATTTCTGATCACGGCAGTTGTCATTCTATATCCTCTCATTGGTCCGAAGCTTGTTAACCGTTCAAGGTTGAAAGCGAAGAAAGATGCGGCGTCAACAGACGAAATGTGAGGACTGAATCGAAGCTGAGCTTCAGGCGGGGAGTGCCAGGGACTGCTCTCAAAGGGAGAAAGGAGTCTCATCCATTTGTCTTGATGTATTCGAGTGGGATGGATGAGCCGTCGCTGGCCAGGTGGCTACCAGTGAGGTCGCAACCAGACGTTGGCTACTTCGCGTAAGTTCAGCGTCAGAGTTGCGTGGTCGCCAGTGATGAATCCTGATTGTACAAGGCGATATCAAGGAGAGCTCGTGCTTCTTACTTCCTGATACTCAATGACGTTCAGTCCCACAGCGTGGGTTTGGTCGCTTGAGCTCGACGGCTTGCTGGGGCCGACCACGACAAATGACCCCAGTACTGGCGTACTGGTTTCAGTTGGAGTGACGCCGCAGCTGTTTCAGCAGAACTTGAACCGGATGAGGAATCTGTTGCTCATCAAAGCGCTTCACCTGGCTGCGACAGGAATAACCGGTCGCCATCAGTCGACCCTTGTTGGACGCCTCGTTCACCGGTTGGCGCCAGCTCAGATCATATATTCGGAGGGAGGTTGCGTAATTGGCTGTTTCGTGACCGTAGGTGCCGGACATTCCGCAGCAGCCAACCGTGAGTATCTCGAGTTTCTGGCCTAGTGCTTCGAACAGCAACTGCCAGCTGCGGACCGACGGCGCCGCTGAGGTTTTCTCGGTACAGTGTGCCAGCAGCCTGAATTGCCCCTGGGGCAGTCGAGATGCCACGGCTTCGAGCGCACTCTGCTGCTGCACCAGCCATTCCTGGATCAGCTGCACCGGCGGCAGTTCCTCGGCGGGCATTGCGGATCCATACTCCTGACGATAGGTCAGCGTCATTGACGGGTCGATACCGACCAGCGGCAGTCCTTTGGCAGCGAGTGTATTGAGCAAGCTGGCATTACGCTGTGCCGCTTTCTCGAACGCAGCCATAAAGCCATGCACGTGCAGTGGCTTACCGTTTGGTCTGAAAGGCGCCACTAGTACATGGAAGCCGAGTTGACCGAGCAGATCGATCAGGTCCAGCACCAGCTGGGTCTCGAAATAGCTGGTGAAGGCGTCCTGTACGATGATCACGCTTCTGTCACGTTGTGACTCGGACAGCGCAGCCACGGTCTCGGATGTGGCAAGGTCGATGCCGCGCTGGCGCAGTCCGACAGTCAGATTCTGGCTGCAAATGGCCGGGCTGTCGACCATGCCCAGCTGGTGCCGGAAAACCCGCTTGATCAGTGGATTGCCCGTGGCCCAGTTATAGGGTGCCGGAAAACGTGCCAGCAGCGGTATCACATGTTCCAGGCTGCCAACGAAGTAATCCTTCATCGGGCGCAGATAACGCCCGTAGTAAAGCTCGAGAAAGCGGGATCGGAAGTCTGGCACATTGACCTTGACCGGGCACTGACTGACGCAGGATTTGCAGGCGAGACAACCCATCATCGCCTCATGTACCTCGTTGGAAAAATCATGTTCACCGCGCCTTTTTGCCAGGCTGTTGTGCAAGCGGTTAGGCAACGTGCGCATGAAGGAGAGTTGTTTGACTCGATCGCTCTCCACCTGCAAATCGACACCTTGACTGGACATCAGTCGCAACCATTCGCGAATCAGCGACGCTCGCCCCTTGGGAGAATGGATTCGCTCCCGGGTTCCCTTCCAGGACGGGCACATCGCATCGTTGGGGTCGTAATTGAAGCAGGCGCCATTTCCGTTGCATTTCATCGCAGAATCATACGTTTGGCGTACGTCTCGACCAATCTGACGGTCGTGCTGCCCGCGGGTTGGTACCTGATCGATTCTCAGCAATTCGGCACTGTCGATCATCGGAGTCGCTATCTTGCCTGGATTGAGCTGATTGTGCGGATCGAAGGCAGCTTTGATGCGTTTCAACTCCGGGTAGAGTTCCCCAAAAAACTCAGGCGCATACTCAGAGCGCATCCCCTTGCCATGCTCGCCCCAGAGCAGCCCCTTGTATTTGCGCGTCAGCCCAACCACTTCATCGGTGATCTCGCGAATCAGCCCTACCTGGGACTCATCCTTCATGTCGATGGCCGGGCGAACATGCAGTACCCCGGCATCGACATGACCGAACATTCCGTAGTCGAGTCCTCGCCGATCCAGCAGCGCACGAAACTCCATGATGAAGTCCGCCAGGTTCTCCGGCGGTACCGCGGTATCTTCGACGAACGGAATGGGACGTCGCTCGCCCTTGGCATTGCCCAGCAGCCCTACCGCTCTTTTGCGCATGCTCCAGATCTTGTTGATCTCGCTGGCGCCATAGGCCACCGTATGCCCAAAGTTTTTGCCACTCTGGCCGCGGACCTGTTCGAGGTGGGCCAGAAACCTGTCTACATCGTCCTGCAACTGTGCTTCGTCGTCGGCGGTATATTCAACAAGATTGATGCCTTGGATCTCGGGCTCACCGGCCTGCTGTGGAAAATAGCCACTTACCGCATCCCAGACGATATCTCCCATCGCAAGATTCAGTACCCTGGAGTCGATGGTTTCGATCGAGGTTGGCCTCCAGGCGGTCAATGCCTTGGCATCGCGTAGCGAACTTTCGAAGCTGTCGTACTTGATATTGATCAGCGCTGAAAACTTCGGAATCGGCAACAGGTTCAGTTTCGCCTCGGCGATAAAGGCCAGCGTCCCTTCGGCCCCGCAAAGCACCGAATTGAGATTGAAGCGCCCCTGTTCATCACGGATATGAGCAAGGTCATAACCCGTCAGGCAACGGTTGAGTTTCGGGAATCTGGCCTCGATGTCGTCGCGGCGGGTGCGGTAAATTTCATCCAGCAACCGGTGCGCTACACCGATGCGGTCATCCCGCTGCTTGATCCTGGCCAGTTCAGTCTCGTCGAGCACCCCGGATTCCCAGCAACTGCCATCGAGCCATACCGAGCGCAGCTCGAGGACGTGATCGCGCGTCTTGCCGTAGAGGCAGGATCCCTGACCGCTGGCATCGGTATTGATCATGCCGCCAATGGTCGCGCGATTACTGCTCGAAAGCTCGGGTGCGAAGAACAGGCCATGCGGTTTCAACGCAGCATTCAGTTGATCCTTTACCACGCCGCCTTCAACCCGCACCCAGCGCTCTTCGGCATTGATCTCGAGGATGCGGTTCATGTGCTTCGAGGTATCCACGATGAGTCCGTCCGTCAGCGACTGTCCGTTGATGCCGGTACCGCCGCCTCTGGGGCTCAGATGGATGCCGGCAAAACGCGCTTCACCGGACAGTCGTGTGATCGATATCAGGTCTTCCTCGGTTCTGGGGTACAGGACCCCCTGCGGGAGCAATTGATAGATGCCGTTGTCGGTGGACTGGACCACCCGGTTGGCATAGTCAGGGCTGGTTTCACCGCTGAAGCCTTGCTGCTGCAGGCTTTCGATAAATTCGAGGTAGAGACTGTCCGTGGTATCAGATTCGGCAATGCGTGGAATCATGGTGCTTGGAAACCTGTCGTTGAGAAGCAGTTGTTACCATTCGGACTATGTTAGGAATCCTTGCTAATCATTATTGAGGAATTTTATTAACCAAACAATAATGCCATTGGTTAAGCTATTGTTAAAAAAAAGTTAAGGGTATGAGTTCAACAGACGATCTGGCATTTTTCAGTCGCGTGGCAATGAACGGCAGTTTGACGGCTACCGCTCGTGAGCTCGGTCTGTCGTTACCAGCCGTGAGCAAACGCTTGACTCTGCTCGAACAGCGACTTGGAGTTCAGTTGATCACTCGGACGACCAGACGTCTTGATCTTACTCCTGAAGGGCTACTGTACCTCGAAGGTGCGCGACCCATCCTGCGCGAGCTTGAAGAGCTGGAGAGTGCAGTTAGCAGTCGTCAGCAAGACTTGCGCGGACAACTGCACATAAACGCGACGTTTGGTTTTGGTCGTCGTCATGTCACTCCATTGCTCTCGACTTTCGCCAAACTGTATCCGGAAATCGAACTGTCGCTCGACCTGTCCAGCCAACCCGTAAATCTGCTGACTTCCGCAATCGACATCGACATTCGCTTCGGCGAACTCCCTGACTCACGGCTCGTTGCCTGCCACCTGCTCGATAATCCCAGGGTCCTGTGCGCTTCACCAGATTATCTGGCGCGGAAGGGCACTCCTCGCGAAATCGGTGACCTGCTGAATCATAATTGCATCATTCTTCGTCAATTCGAGAGTGACTATGCCGTGTGGCGATTTCTCCATGCGGGACAGGAACGAGCCCTCAAGGTTAAAGGCACTCTGAGCAGTAATGACGGAGAAGCCGTGGTCAGCCTTGCGCTTGATGGGCATGGGCTGATTCTGCGTTCACGCTGGGATGTGCATGAGCAATTGCGTCGGGGCGACCTGGTCGCCGTGCTTCCCGACTACGAGGCTCCCCGGGCGGACATTTACGCTGTTTATCAGCATAGACGACACGTACCCGCGCGTATTACAAAGTTTGTTCAGCATCTCGCACAGAATCTTCCCGATCGGTTCCAGGATGCTTGAGTCCAGAAAAAGAGTTGTCGCCAAGGTCGAGCGGGGAGGGCGGCACGGGTGACGAAGCATTACACCCGGAAGGCTGGTTGTCGAGTGCGTTGGCTGCCTGCCAATCCGATGGGTGGCAGGCATACGCAAACGCCTTGCAACAGATAGCCCGGCAGCTCAATCCGCAATGTCGAGTGTTGTGGCAAGGCTCAACAGGAGTCCTTCACCGGCATGATCTGCAATGAACTGTACCCCCACCGGCAGTCCTTCAGATAATCCTGCCGGACAGGCAAGACCTGGCAAGCCCGCCGCATTGACCCAGCCGGTGTACACGGCGTGTCCGCGTGGGCCGACCGCTTTCCCGTCAATCGTTTCCGGGTAGGCCTGTTCCGCAGACCAGGGTGGCGCTGCCGCAGCAGGGGTCACAATGGCGTCGTAACCCCAGAGACCGCGGGCTGCCTCCCGCAATGCGAAGACACGGGAAAGTACTTCATGAAACGACGCCGCACTGATGAGTGCACCACGGTTCGCCATTTCCTGGTACTTTTCAGCAGCGGCAGCCATGACGGTCGGGTCCTTCGACTGCATATGAGCCAATCCGACTTCAGCAATCTGGCTCCAGACCTCATTCATCGGACCGAGGTCAACTGGCAGGGTGCCTTGCACCACCCGATGACCCATGCTGGACAAACGTTCGATGGTTGATTCGAATACATCTCGTATGCCCGGATCACAAGGCGCGTCCTGAATTTGCGCCACAGCGAGAATATCGAGCGGGCGAGGATGCGGGCGCATGGGTTGCTTGGCGAGAACCTGGTGCAACAGGCATAGATCGCGTGCGCTGCGCGTGAGTGGCCCAACCGTTTCGAAATCGAGCAGCACCTGCATCAGGCCGCCTCCGCGGCGCACGTTACCGATGCCCGGTTTCAGCCCCCACAGTCCGGTGTAGGCAGCGGGTCTGCGAATGGAGCCGCCACCATCGGTACCCAGCCCGACGGCCGCCATACCTGAGGCCACGGCGGCAACAACACCGCCGGATGAACCTCCGGGTGTCAGAGTCGGGTCATACGGGTTGCGTGTGACACCGAATGTCGCATTGCCGGTATAACCCTCGACCGCAAACTCCGGTGTGTTTGCCATGCCCAGTACGATGGCACCGGCCTTGCGTAGTGCGGCAACGGGTATCTCATCCTGCTCAGGTACTCTGTTTGTCAATACCGCATTTCCCCAGGCCGCCGGCAATCCTGCGCAGACAAGGTTATCCTTCAGGACAAGGGGTACGCCGTCCAGCACGCCAAGCGGTGTGCCGCTCTTCCAGCGATCCCGGGACTCGACAGCCCGATCGAGCACATCGCTTGCGCGAGTGGTAAAGGCATTCAGTATCGGGTTGAGCTGCTCGATGCGTTCGAGGTGAGACTCGGCAATGGTGACCGGATCACTGCGTCCGGTAGCGTAATCACTCAGCAACTCGGTTGCGTCTTCAGCGTTGCTGACAAGATCCTGCACATTCATTGTCCAACGGCCTCCGGTAGCCAGGTTGCAATGGCAGGCCACAGGATCAGAGCGGAAGTGAAGAGGAGCATGATGAGTGCATAGGGTATGGCACCTGTTACCACGTCCATGAAGGGGCCCTTGTCGCTGCGCACGCCGTGCACGACATAGAGATTCATGCCGACCGGCGGAGTGATCATGCCCAGCTCACACATCAGCACCACGAAAATGCCGAACCAGACGGGATCGATCCCCGCCGATACGACGATGGGAACGACAATGGGTATTGTCAGCACTTGCATTGAGAGCACATCCATGAACATGCCCAGCACCAGGTAGAAGCCCACCAGTACAAAGAGTAATTCCACCGGGGTCAGACCCAGACTCTCGACCCATAGCGACATCACCTGGGTGATTCCGCCGAGCGCGAGTGTCAGGTTGAGCGTGAAAGCGGCCACGATGATCAGCAGGATCATGCCCGTTGTCTTGGCGGTCATGCGAAAACAGAGGTCGAGGAATTCGATGCTGAGCTTGCCCTCGGCCCAAACGAAACCAAGGGCAACGATGACGGCCAGTGCGGCACTTTCGGTTGGTGTGGCAATCCCGAAATAGATCGATCCCATGACGATGAGAAAAACGGTGCCAGCGGGAACAAGGTGCCTGAGCGATTGGAGCTTCACCTGCAGGGGGACATCCTCTTCCCGGAACTCACCGCCCGGTGAAAGAATGTCCTGCACCGCGATGAACAGCATGAAACCGAGCGTCAGCAGGATTCCGGGTATGATCCCTGCGAGAAAGAGTTGTCCGACCGAGACACTCGCCAGAGAACCGTATACCAGCAGATTGACCGATGGGGGAATGAGAATTCCCAATGTGCCACCTGCGGCAAGAGAGCCAAGTGAGCGGGAGGGACGATAGCGTCGTTCGGTCAGCGCGGGGAGAGCCACGGTGCCCACGGTTGCGGCCGTCGCAACCGATGAACCGGACGTTGCCGCGAACAGCGAGCAGCAGCCGACGTTGGTATGCAGCAGCCCTCCAGGGAGGCGACCGAGCCACAGTGCCAGTGTGGTGTACATGCGATCGGCAAGGCCGGATCGCAACAGCAATTCGCCCAGCAGGATGAACAGGGGAATGGCCGTCAGCACGGGTTCGTTCGAAGTGCCCCAGAGAACCGGCCCCATGCTCTTCAGCAGGGCAGGACCGTAGAGAATCATGCCTCCTGCCACTCCCATCGCAACCATGACCGTGGCGACTGGCAGGCCGACAAGCAGCATGCCCATCATGATCGAAAAACCGACAAACACGTCAAGAATGCTCATGTCATCGTTCCTTGAGCTGTTCGAGTTCTTCGCTCAGATCGTCCTGCGCGGATTTCGGATTGAATTCCCTGGCCAGTTGGGTGTAGTCAGCCGAGAGGAACAGTCGCGTTGCCCGGCCTGCGAGCACGAAGGAGCACAGAGCGAAAACGACCAGACCGGCGTACCAGGCCGATTGAGGCCAGATCAGTGGCGTTCGCCAGGGCGTGGCAGCCGTCGAGCGGTATTCCAGCGTGTCGGTGATCACGAACCAGCCCACGTACAGGAAAAACAGTCCGATCACGCCGAGCGAGATGACCGAAAGCCAGTCGATCAGCGCCTGCAATCTGAGTGGGAATCGTGCGTGCAGTACATCGATGCGGATATGTGCGCGATCGATCATGGCGACAATGAAAGCCAGGGAGGCGCCGAGCGCCAGAATGTAGCCCCCCAGCTCATCCGCCCCTTGCAATGAGGTATTGAACAATTTGCGCAGCAGCGTTTCCAGCGCAACGAAGGCGGACAGGAACAGCAATGCCCATCCGAACAAGCGGCTGATCCATGTGGCCAGACGATCCATGACATTCTCCCGAAACGAGAACGACCCGGGCTCAACAGACCCGGGTCCGGTTGTTGTTTACAGCCCGCGCGCTGTACCGACCGAGTCCATCCATGCTGCGGAGCAGCCTGGATTGGAGACATCGCACACTTCCTTCCACGCAGGGAAGGAGACATTGGGTACCGCAGTGCCTACCAGTTCCATGTCTGCGGCACTTGGCTCGACCAGTGTCAGGTTGTATGAAGTACCTGTCTCGCAGGGCTCCTCGCCGGTATTGCAACGCACTGCATCGGTGAAGAGTTCTTCGGAATACGTCCAGATCTGTTCGCTGAGTTTGTCGAATCCGGCCTGGAGCTTCGCCTGTTGATCGGGCGTGAGCTTTTTCCAGGTGTCGAGGTTGATGCCGTAGCCATTCATCGCCAGTTGAAAGGCGATGGGCATGGTATACGAGCTGACTTCGGGCCAGCCGGCTGAATTGGCAGAGGAGGGGCCGGTAATCGCGCAATCGATGACACCCCGGGCGAGTGACTGCTGAACTTCAGGAAAGCCGATCGGTACTGGCGTGCCGCCAACGAGCGACACGAATTCGGCCAGGTTCTGGTCGTATACGCGTACCTTCAGTCCGGTCAGATCGGCCAGCGAGTCGATCTCCGGTTCGCAGAACAGAACCTGTGGTCCGAACGGCCAGACACCCAGGAGCTTGGTATTGAACCTCTCCTGCAGTCGAGCGTCCACGATCGGCGCAAACTCGGCAACGGTCGTGCGACCTGTGGCGTAGTCAGGGTTCAAACCGACCAGGTCAAGGCCCAGTATGGTTGGTTCGTCTCGCGATACCTGGCTCAGGCGGAGGGACACGATATCGAACAGTCCGTCCTTCAGGATGCGTAGCTGCTCAGTGTCCTTGATGCCGGTGACATCCACCGGCTGATAGTCTGCTGTAAATCCCTCAAGACCGGTCTCGGTCGCAAAGTTCTCGAAGAATGGTTGTTCCACATTCTTCTGGATTAGGCCAGTGGCGACAGGCTGGCCCATCACGCGCAGATTTTCCGCGCTGACAGGGGCAGTCAGAATGGCCAGCGCAATGGCACTGGCGGTGATTTCATGTTTCATGGCGTCTATCTCTGGTCGGGTTGTTCAATGATGGGTCAGGGAAGTGTCGAGTCGTGCCACACGTTCGAAAACGCTTCCCCAGCCGGTGATTCGCGAAGGATCCAGGCCTGTCTTTCTCAGGCAGTAAGCCGCAGTGACGGCGACGGAGTCGAGCACAGGAATGCCACAGGATTGTTCGATGCGTTCCGCGATCGGGGCGCCCCGAAAGTTCGTACAGACGATGGCAATGGCGTCTGGTCGGGCCTCGGCGACGTCTTCCACCAGCGCGCCAACTTGCTCGGCCGGGTAGGTGGCGAAGCTGTAGTTGCCCTTGTCTTCCAGGTGAGCCTCGGCGACGATCTGGATACCCTGGGTTGCATAGTTTGCTTCGATTCGGCTCTGTATCTCGCCAAGGTATGGCGTCACCAGTCCCAATCGGGTGACCTTCAAGTCACGCAGCAAGTCATCGTAGGCGAGCATGGTCGAAGTCGCCGGAATACCGGTTCTGTCGGTGATCGCTGCGCAGAGCGCGCGGTCCTTGTCCAGACCCAGCCATGAGGCGGAGGTGCCGTTCCAGGCAATCAGGTGCGGATTGCTCTCTGCCAGTCGTTCGGCAGCATCCAGTATCGGATCCATGACGAACTGCGACTGAGAGGCTTCCGACATCGAGATCTCGACGACACGGAAGCGTCCGAAGTGGGCGCTGGCATCTTGCCCGAGTGGCGCGAACATGGCTGATGTATACGGTTCCAGTACGGTATTGGACGAAGGAGTCAGCATGCCGATTCGGCGACCGTCAACAGGCGTGAATCTCATGCTCTGACCTGCCGCTGTGTCTCGCGGTTGGGAGCTTGTCGTTCATCCGGCCAGTTGTTTCTGATGACTGGTTCGTGATTCACGGTCGGCTCCGGCAGGGCGTGTCCCTTGCAGTAGGTAGGTGGCATTTTCAGTGTCCGTCAAGCAACGTCGAAAACAGAGTAGCGCAACGGTGGATTGCCATCTACGGCAAAATCTGTAACGCTGCATTCTCGTTTTGAGAATGGTTTGAGGATATCCGAGAACATGAAACTTCATCTGGTACCGCGGCAGTTGCTCTATATCGCAGCGGTTGCCGAACATGGGTCGGTTCAGGCGGCATCGCGTGCGCTGGGAATTGCTGCATCGGCGATCGACCGTCATGTCAAGTCGATGGAAGCGGACTCTCGCGTGCCTCTGTTCGAACGTCTGCCACGTGGGATGCGTCCCACTGCAGCCGGTGAAGCCGTCGTGGTCATGGCTCGTCGCTGGAGTTCGGATGCGGAGCAGCTGGAAAACGCGTTGCTGGAAATGCGTGGGGTAAAGCACGGCAGCGTGCGACTGGCTGCCATGGACAGCTTGTCCAATGGCATTCTGGAAGATCTGCACGCCTGGCTACGCGCTGAACATCCCCATATCCGGTTGTCGCTTGATATCGTCACGCCTGCGGAAGCCGCTCGCGCACTAGACGAAGGCGCTGTCGAGATTGCCATGGCTTTCAACCTGCCGCGACTGCGCCACCAGCACGTGCACTGGTCTGACAAGTTGCGCTTCGGTTGCATTGTGGCACCGGGTCATCCGCTTGCCGACGTACCGCATACCTCACTGGCCAAGGTGAGTGGTCATGCGCTGGTATCACAGAACAAGATGCTGCCAATGAGGCAGTATCTCGATAATCGCTACGCCTGGTTCTTTGCGGAAAACACCCCGGTGCTGTCTTCGAATTCTCTACAACTCCTGAAGCAGGTTCTGCAGAGCGGCGATGTAGCCATGATCACGTCCGAGCTGGATGTGCTCCCGGAAATGCATCAGGGTACGCTGTTGTTCCTGCCGCTGAAGGACAAGGCTCTCTCGTCACCTACGATCTCGGTGGTGATCGATGCGCGTCGTCCCTTGTCACGTGCAGCGCGATTGGTGGCAGACTACCTGGTCACGCGCACGCAGACATTGCTGGCCGAGGCAAGAGGCAGGGCCTCATCCCAGACGACAACTGACCTCACCGAATCCGCTGATCCTGCCCAGGACGTGGGTTCCGGGGGGGAAGTAGAGCAGGCCCGATAGCGATCCCGTGATGAGGATCTGGCCCTGACGAAGGCCGCCGCAGTGGTTTCCAACGTGCTCGAGAAAGTGCGAGAGCATTGCCAGGGCAGAGCCGCCCGGTACGGTTACCGCACCATCGATCACTTGCTGTTCGCCACACCTCAGGCTGCCTTCGACAGTGCCGAAATCGTCACCGTTCCAGGTCTCGATTGCGGGTCCGACGACAAGTCCGGCGTTCAATTGCATGTCGGCCAGCTTCATCATCGGATCGCTTTCGGCTCCCTCCAGTCGGGTATCGACCAGTTCCAGAACGATACGCGGGCGAAAATGCTGGTTAGGGCTTGCAATATTATCCGGTACGGTATCGGAGATCAGTTCGAAGCCGATTTCAAGCTCGATGCCAAGCCTGTCGTCCGTGTGAACATCGGCACCCGACGGCAGCACGCGACTGGTGCTGATCGGAGCCATGATCGGTGCGCCTTCTGCGCGGCGCGCCACCTTGAAGCCGCCAACAGGCCCCAGGGTCGATTGCACACGCTGCTGAATTTCCAGGGCTTCGGCATAGTCCGGCGTCGGAAGCTGCGATATGTCCGTGCGACGACCCAGGCGGCGTGCCTCGATGAGAGCCTGAGAAATGTCAAGAACAGGTGTCACAGGTGCATCAGTCATCAAATCACTTCCTCGTCTCATTCGGCTGAACGGAATCGCGCAGGGGTATCCTGAAGTCGGCGAGCCGGAAATGTTCGCATTCCAAACCCTTGCAAGCGGTTTGATGGTCAGTTCCAGCATCGACAGTGAGCATCATATCGCAGATGTTGATCCAGGCCGAGAGATCTTTCTCATGCTCGGAAGAGGGTTTTGCTACTGTTTGTGACGTCTTCACTTGCTTTCATGCCGCTGTTCACGCGGATGGTGATCGGGTGTGATGCGTTCCGTTGATGCGCCAACGGAAAGGTTTCGATGCTCGTTACTCGGTATAATGCATTCATCGAGTGGAATTCGAGTAAGAAAAGGGATGCGTGCGTCGTCAATTCGTCGTCAATCAATGGCGGCTTGCATCGGATTGTGTGCCCTGAGTGCACAGGCTGATCCACTGGAGATATCGCTGACGGCCGGTCCGGCGGAAGGCTCCGTTACCGTGAGTCTCAGCAATTCCGGGCAGCATCCACTGTCGATTCTGAGCTGGGACACACCGTTCGAGCAGACATTGTCCAGTGATGTCTTTCGTATCGAGCGTGTTCTCAAGCAATGGCCACTGAAAGAGTCAGCGTCGTACATTGGCCGTGAAGTCAAGCGTGTCGCTCCCGCTGCCGAAAACTACCTGACGGTGGCACCAGGCGCGAGTCTCAGTACCGTTGTTCAGTTGAATGACTATTACCGCATAGATCGATCGGACACTCGTCAGATTCAGTTCGTCGGTGATATCCGCTACTTCGAGAACGCAACAACGGGTTCGACCACTCTGACTCGAAAGATCAGCTCGGCAGAGGAATTGCTGGTCAGCGAAATGCAGTCGAACAGACTCTCGATGGACGTGTATCCATCGATCGAGCGCCGAATTCAGGTACCGGCCTATAACAATTGCTCGGCGCAGGAACAGAGCGATATTCTTGCTGCGACCGAGGTTGCCGAACAGTTGACTGCAACGGCTGTGCAGGATCTCAACGGGCTGGCCATTGATGAACGTTCGGGGTCGCCGCGTTATACAACCTGGTTCGGTGAATATACCGAGGCACGTTTCGATCGCGTGGTCGCCAATTTCGAGTCCATGGAAACCGCTTTGCAGGAAGAAACCCTGCGTTACGACTGTGGCTGTGATGAGGCGGGTACCTATGCCTATGTCTATCCAAGCCGACCGTATGATGTCTTCCTCTGTCCCGAATTTCGTCGTGCCAATGTCGATGGAACGGATTCTCGCGCCGGAACCATCATTCATGAACTATCGCATTTCACGGTTCTGGCCGATACCGATGACCATGTGTACTCTCAGCGAGGCGCACAGAGTCTGGCGATTTCAGACCCTGACAAGGCTATCAGCAATGCTGACAATCACGAATATTTTGCAGAGAACACCCCTTTTCTGGATATTGCAGGTGTGGTTGAACCGCCCGACATCGTGGAACATGTCGTGCTGGAGCTGGACGTACCGGTCAGTGGAGAGCTGGCTACCAATGAACGCCTGACCTATCAGGTCGATGACGCCAGTGTTGTCAAACTGACATCGACAGGGGGTGATGCCGATCTTTTCATCTACACGGATGAGGAGATGACCGCTGAGAGTTGCCGTTCATTGAGCGTGACCAGCGAAGACATCTGTGAGATTGCTGGTGCGGGAACGGTATACATCGAGGTCAGCGCATTCAGTGCAACGAACTTCGAACTGGTCGCATTGAGTGAGGAAATCGATGTGCCGCCGGAAGAGGTGGTTGCGGTGCTGGCGCTGGATACGCCGGTATCCGCCTCTTTGGCTCAGGGTGAACGCCTGGTTTATTCGGTCAGTGGCGCCAACCGGGTCGAGCTGGAATCATTGAGTGGTGATGCCGACCTGTTCGTGTTCGATTCACTCGATTTCGATAATGCAACGCTGGTGTGTTCAGCGGAGGCATCGCCTTCGCAATCAACACTGGATATTTGTGATATCCCATCAAGTACAGCTACCTACCATGTGCTGGTTTCGGCCTACACCGATGCGCAGTTCACGCTGGTAGCGTCTCTGGAAGAGGCGGTTTCCGAGCCGACGGGAACAAGAACCGATATGGGTCGTCTGACAGCCGGCGAGTCACGCAGTAGCACGCTGTCGCAAGGCGATATCCATGTCTTCGTGCTGGGTGGCGCAACGTCAGTACAGGCCACTTCGGATTCCGGTGATGTGGACCTGGCGATCTACGACTCCAGCGATCTGGACAATGCGGAACAGCTTTGTCTGTCGGAAGACTTCAGTTCTGTATCGGTGGTCGATGCTTGTGATTTGCCCAGCGAAATTGACTACTTCGTGGCCATCTTCGGCCATGAGGATTCAGCGTACACCGTCACCAGCGTCGCGGTTCAGACTGTGCCGGATGATGATCCGGTTCCCGAGACGCCAGTAGAGCCCGAAACTCCGGTAGAGCCCGAAACTCCGGTAGAGCCCGAAACTCCGGTAGAGCCCGAGACGCCAGTGGAGCCCGAAACGCCGGTGGAGCCCGAAACGCCGGTAGAGCCAGAAACGCCGTTAGAGCCAGAAACGCCGTTAGAGCCAGAAACGCCGGTAGAGCCCGAGACGCCAGTAGAGCCGGAAACGCCGGTAGAGCCCGAGACGCCGGTAGAGCCGGAAACGCCGGTAGAGCCCGAGACGCCGGTAGAGCCAGAAACGCCGGTAGAGCCAGAAACGCCGGTAGAACCAGAAACGCCGGTAGAACCAGAAACGCCGGTAGAGCCCGAAACGCCAGTGGATCCCGAGACGCCGACTACGTCGGACGATGACCCTGTGGCGCAGGATACCGTGTCATCTTCGTCGTCCAGTGGTATTGGTTCCATGAGCAACTGGGGATTTGCAGTGCTGCTGCTGGCCGTTGCGGCTCGCCGTCGGCGTCGGGTCAGGAGTTGAGTCAGTGAACGCCGTCAGATCAGTGGCACGAGTTCTGGTGCTGTCCCTGCTGGCCGGTACTGCCTGCTCGGCCAGTGACAAACTGCCGCAAGAGGATGTCATGCCAGCGGAAATCGGACAGCAGACATTGCAAGCAGGAATCGAGCTTGCAACGGCAGCAGGTGAGGGCCCTCCACCTATCGTCTTTCATGTGAGTAACCATGCAAGTCAGGCGGTCGACATCCTGACCTGGAACACACCTCTGGAGAAAGAGCTGTCCGCGGATGTGTTTGTCGTGGTGCGTGATGGCAAGACCATGGAATATCTCGGGAGGATGGTCAAGCGCGGCTCACCGCAGCCACATGACTACGTGACAGTGCCTGCCGGCGGGCGTGTCGATGCCACCGTGGATATCGGGCAGTACTATGACATGTCCGAACCCGGTGACTACTCGATTTCCTACAGACCCTATCTGGTTGATGGCCTCATGCAACTGAATCAGGAGACGCCGATAGCCATGAAGAAGGCTACGCTGAGTTTCACGATCAAGGAATGATTTCAGCAGCGTCCACGCTGCGGTTATTTCTGTCACTGCAATCGATCGGTGTTGTTTCCTGCCTGCTGTGCTGCATGCCCGAGCACATGGTAGGGGATGTCTGCCGGCTTTCATGGTAATGTTGAGTTCAAATCCATGCCGGGAAGCGGCATGGGTGGCATCCATGCCTTGAAGCTCATGACATGAAACTGTGCGCTGAGAGTCATCAAGCAAACCGGTTGCGCGGCAGCTGCGACGTCCGCACCGGGTGCGGCAACTCGCGATGAGAGTGATATTGCATCACCTGATGGAAGGCCTGCGACGCTACCGCACGGCACCGCTGTCTGCCCTCGAACATGCGCTGATCCGGAATATTCTGAAAAACAGTTGCTGGTATGCACTGTGGCTGAGCCTCATGTTCGGTCTCGCCATCCACGCGCTGTGGGGTCACGTTCAGACGATCTGGCTGATGCTGTTTCTGACCATGTTCGTGGTCGAAGTGCTCATCAAGATCTCGGCAAGCCGACATTTCACGGGTTTGCCTCCCGAGCAACAGAAGCAGGCAAAGTGGCGGCTGGTATTCGATGCCGGGTCCATCTATTCCGGATTGGTATACGGTACAGCAAGTCTGGTGCTGTTCCTGCCCTTGCCCGAAGAGAATCGTCTGCTGCTGGTTGGCGTATTCTGCGCAATGATTGCCAATCTGTCGGCGGCTACGGCCTTGTTCACGCCGATATCGCGCACCATGCTTCCCAGTCTTGCCGCCCCTGTGGCCATTGCGCTGATGCTCAGTGGTCGACCCATGCTGATTCTGCTGGCGCTGCTGATCGTCGCCTCCATCGCGTGTACCGTCTTTCTCGGTCGATTGTCGCAGCAACGATACCGTGATCTCGCTCGATTGAATCAGGAGAACAAGGCGCTGGTAGAGAGCCTGTCAGAGCAACAGCGGATCGCCGCTGAACACCAGGCCAGGGCAGAGCAGGCTGTCATCGACAAGAGTCGGTTTCTGGCGATGGCCAGTCATGACCTGCGTCAACCCCTGCACGCTCTGGGACTGTTTCACCATGCGCTGAGATTGAAGAGCGAAGATGCCTCCAACAAGCAGCTGTTTCAATCCATCGATCAGTCAACCGATGTGCTGAATTCCATGTTCGACAGTCTGCTGGATGTGTCCAGACTGGATGCCAATGTGGTCAAACCGGAGATCGAGGTCATCGAGCTTGGGCTTGTCTGCAGCATACTGGAGCAGGAGTTCGCACCAGTGGCGCAGGAGAAGGATCTGTATTTCTGCTGTATCACCACGCAGATCAGGTTGCATACGGATGGCACTCTGCTGGCGCGTATCCTGCGCAATCTGATCAGTAATGCCATCAAGTTCACGGAGGAAGGGGGTGTCACGATCAGAACAGAAAAGCGCGGGTTACGACTGCACATACAGGTCAGTGACACTGGGCGGGGCATACCTGAAGAGGAACGACAGAACGTTTTCTCGGAGTTCTACCAACTGGAAGGTGAAGAGCGTTTCTGCACCCTGGGGGTCGGCCTGGGTTTGTCTATCGTCCGGCGATTGTGCGAATTGCTGGATATCAAGGTTCAACTGGACATGAGTGATTCCGGAGGGACACTGGTCACGCTGAGCATGGACTGCCTGACGCAGTCCGACTCGAACAGTGTTCTCTCTGCATCGCCAGCCCTTCTTCCGGCATGTGTTGCATCGGCCGACAGGTCGGGGAGATTGGAGAGTGAAGAGTTCGAATCGACGACATCAATGCAAGGGCGGTGCATACTGTTTGTCGATGATGATCCGGAGATCTGTCGGGCCATGGGCAACACATTGGCTGCCTGGGGGTGTCAGGCCATCTGCGAGCTGGGTGTACAGAGTGCCCTGCACACGCTGGAATCGCTGACATGCACTCCCGATTTGCTGATCTGCGATTTTCAGCTGGCCGATGGCAAGAGCGGTCTGGATGTCATCCACTTGATCCGTGACCGTCTGGCTGTCGATATGCCGGCCATTCTGGTCAGTGGGGTTTGTGGTGTCGAGGAAACTGCGTTGATGGAAGATTCGGGGTTTCAGTGTCTGACAAAACCGGTCTCGGCAGAAAAGTTGAGACGGGTCATCGAGTCAATGACAAGGGAACGGGCTTGTCATCGCTGATTCACGTGCAGGTCTGATGATAGTGAATCTCTCTTCTCGCCAGGAACAAGTCATGTCACGATCCATCTTTCTACCCGCGCGTCGTCGATTGCTCAAATTGGCTGCAAGCAGCAGTGGAGCGCTGGCAGCCGGTGCTGTGTCGGGTTTTCCGAGTATCTCTCGAGCCTCGGCCAGGCCCGTCATCACCCATGGTGTGCAATCAGGTGATGTCTCCGCCAACAGCGGTGTCATCTGGGCTCGAACGGACCGGCCGGCGAGAATGCTGGTGGAAGTGTCAAGCAATGAGAGTTTTACCCAAGCCACTGCCCTGGCTCCCACCACAGCGATGCCCGGTAGCGATTTTGCCGTCAAACGCCTGTTGAACACATTGCCTGCCGACCAGGAGATCTTCTATCGAGTGCGCTTTGCCGATCTGCAGGACAGCCGGAACGTGTCGGAAGCGGTGACCGGTCACTTCAGAACAGCTCCGTCCGCCACACGCGATATTCGATTTGCCTGGTCAGGTGACACGGCAGGTCAGGGCTGGGGGATCGACAAGGAGCGTGGTGGCATGCAGACCTATGCCACCATGGCCGCTCACGATCCGGACTTCTTCATCCACAGCGGCGATACGATCTATGCCGATGGCCCCATCAGTGCCACTGCGGAAATGCCCGATGGTAGTATCTGGAACAGTCTTGTGGCGGAAGGTGTGGAAAAGGTTGCCGAGACGCTGGATGAGTATCGTGGGCGTTACAAGTACAACATGCTGGATGAGCATGTTCGTGCCTTCAATCAGCAAGTACCGGTCTTTTACCAGTGGGATGATCATGAGGTGGTCAATAACTGGTCTGCCGCGAAGGATCTGACCGGTGACGATCGCTATACCGAGAAATCCATCATGACGCTGGCTTCGCGCAGTGCGCAGGCATTCCATGAAATGACACCCATCAGCTACACCGCGGAAGAGCCCGGTCGCGTCTATCGCAAACTTTCCTATGGTCCCTTGCTCGATGTCTTCTTTCTGGACCTGCGTTCCTATCGAGGGCCGAACACCGAAGGCATGCAATCGGAGATCACGGACGAATCACGTATCCTGGGGGCGGCGCAACTCGCGTGGTTGCGAGATGAGCTGGCGCATTCAACAGCCACCTGGAAGGTCATTGCATCGGACATGCCGCTGGGACTGGTAGTGTGGGACAAGTTCAATGGGGAGAACCATGTGGAAGCGGTTGCCAACGGCAATTCAGGCAAAGCCGCTGGTCGCGAGCTCGAGTTCGCCGAACTGCTGCGCTGGATGCGTGACAGCGGGATTGACAACGTGGTATGGCTGACTGCTGATGTGCATTACACGGCTGCTCATCACTATCATCCGGACAGAGCCAGCTTTCAGGAGTTCACACCGTTCTGGGAATTTGTTTCCGGACCCTTGCATGCGGGAACCTTCGGACCGAATGAACTGGATGGAACGTTCGGCCCCGAAGTCCGTTACGTCAAGGCACCCACGGCAGACCAGGGAGTGAACCTGCCGCCTTCCATGGGTCTGCAGTTCTTCGGGCTGGTGGATATCGATGGCCAGAGTCGTCAGCTCACCGTGCGTTTGATGGATCGTGATGATACCGAGCTGTACAAGGTCACGCTTGATCCGGTAGCCGCCTGAATCATCGCGCAGTATGGTAGCGTGGGAAGCACGCGCTGGTAGTGATGGCACCCGTGCCGTTCTCTGGTGCGGTGCCTTCTGCCGCTTTCCCGTTTCTGCAAGACTGGTTCGAGCAATGACGTTCTGTTTCGATATTGGTGGTTCGAAGATCGTGGCTGCCCACGTTGATGATCAGGGGCGGATAGAGGAGCGCGGACGACGAGCGACGCCTGTCGATGACCCGAGCCGGTTCTTCAAGGCACTGAAGGCTTTGTGCCCCGAAGGTGATGAGGCTGTCGGCATCGCCATTGCCGGGGTGATCGAGCCGCAGAGCGGTCAGCTGACCAGTGCCAATATTCCGGGTATCAGTGGCCTGCGGCTTGCGGAAGAACTGCAGGTACGTCTGAGGCGGCCTGTCTTTCTCCTCAACGATGCGGATGCATTCGCGCTGGCAGAAGCCCGTTGGGGGGCGGCCAGTGGTCATGCCTCGGTAATGGCGATCATACTGGGCACAGGCGTCGGTGGTGCGATCGTGCTGAACGGGCGTCTGCATGTCGGGCAGGCCGGTCTGTCCGGTGAGTGGGGCCACGGTCCAGCCAGTGCCATGAGAACCGGTGAGTCTCTGCCGATCCTCACCTGTCTCTGTGGCCAGACAGGTTGTGTGGATACACTGGGTGGTGCTCGCGGACTGGAGCGCCTTTACCTGCATGCCTACCGGACATCGCTGGATAGTGTATCCATTGTCAATGCCTGGCAATCCGGAGACGCAATGGCCACGCGGATTGTGGATCTCTGGCTCGATATCGTCGGCGGCGCACTGGCTGCAGCGGTCAACCTCATCGGACCCTCAGTCGTTCCCGTGGGCGGTGGGCTGGCCAGATCGCAGGAGCTGATTTCAGCCCTGGACCAGGAGGTGCGCAGGCGTTCCCTGGTCAGACAGGAAACGTCGCTGTTGTATCCGACGGCCAGTGGTCCGGAGCAGGGCTTGGCAGGTGCCGCCTGGATGGTGCAACAGCGTCTGAGCGGTATCGCTTCGTGAGTCAGGCCGAGCTGGAAGTGTGTGTGGATAACTCAGCTGCTCTGTTCAGCTGCCTGCGATCCGGGGTCGATCGGGTCGAGCTGTGCTCGGCACTGGCAGTCGGTGGATTGACGCCATCCTACGGCCTCATGAAGCTCGCTGGCAGGCTTGCTGAATCAGCGGCTGTTTCCGGGGTGGGCGGCATCAGAGGTGATGACAAGCGATCCGTTGGCAGGCCACCGCGAACGCAGGTATTGGCCATGATTCGGCCACGTTCGGGCAACTTCTGTTTCAGTACCATGGAAACAACGCTGATGTGTGAGGACATCGCCGTTGCCCGAGAAGCCGGTCTGGCCGGTGTGGTGCTGGGCGCAGCCACAGCCGAAGGCACGCTGGACCTGCCAATTCTGGCGCGATTGTGTCACGCCGCTGAAGGCTTGCAACTGACACTGCATCGAGTCATCGATGTGCTGGATGACCCCTTGCTGGCTATCGACCAGGCGGTTGAACTGGGTTTCACGAGGATACTGACTTCAGGCGGAGCGCCTACCGTGGCTGATGGCCTGTCGCGATTGTCGGCAATACAGATGCACGCTGGTCGGCGGATTCAGATCATGGCAGGTGCCGGTCTGACTCCCACTCTGGCGAAACGGATTCAGGCGGAAATCGGCATCGAGTCGTTTCATGCGTCGTGCCGACGGCAAGCGACAGCCGACCCGGTCCTCAGCGCCTTCGGGTTTTCCGGCGAGGAAGGTGAGCTGGATGTCGCGTTGATTGACGATTACCGGCGCAGTCTCGCTTCAGTTGACTACTGATTCCGGCGAAGTCTGACGACACATTCCAGATGAGCAGTTTGCGGGAACATGTCCATGGGCGTCAGGGACTCTATACGATAGGCTTTTTCCGTCAGCTGCTTCAGGTCTCTGGCAAGCGTTGCCGGATGGCATGACACATACAGCAGTTCCTGACATGGCGTGGCGATCAGCGCATCAGTAACCGAACCGTCGAGTCCTGCTCGCGGTGGATCGACAATACACAGACTGTTGCCAATGTCCAGTTTACCCAGCGTCTTCTCGACGGCAGCCTGGTGAAAGCGCACATTGCCCAGATTGCGTTCGTGTGCCTGGTCACGCGCCACGGAGATATTCTCGGCAGAAGAATCCACGCCTGTCACCTGTTTGTCCGGGTGTTGTTCGGCAATATGATTGGTCCAGTGCCCGCGACCACAATACAGATCGGTGATGGCCGTACACTGGCTTTGCTCGACACTGGCCAGCAACCCTGCTGTCAATGCGTTGCTGACCTCGGTGTTGACCTGGCGAAAGCCCAGTTCGGTTGAATTCCTGTCATTGACCTCGACCACGGTGACCTCACCGTCGACGACGGCGATTTCCACGCGGCCCTGCACGGTCTGACTCAGGTCGGTGTTCTGCAGAAAGTCGTTGATGGGCTCTTCGGCAATGGCACATCGATCGATGGCAATTCGCTGGTCGCTGCGACGCCATTTGTAGTGAAAACTACCTGCACGAATCTCACCCTGAATGCGATTTCGATAGCCATATTCTCGAGCCGAGGGAACGATATCCTTCATGGGCAGGTCTTTCAGCATGCCGATGCGACTGAGTGTCTCGAGCAATTGCTCCTGCTTGGCTGCCAGTTGGATCGAGTAGGGGACATGCTGCCAGTCGCAACCACCACAGCGTCCGAAATACGGACAGGGCGCTTCGATCCGGTCACTGGAGGGTTCCAGAATCTCTTCGACACTGCCCAGGGCATAGGTTTTCTTGCGTTGCGTGACCTTGATTCTTACCCGGTCACCGGGAAGTGTATAGGGGACGAAAACCACGCGCTGGTCCTGCCTGCCGAGACCGTCTCCGGCATTGGTCAGAGAGTCGATGAGCAGTTCGACGTCACGCGGTTCGACCGCCTTGCGCTTGTGCCGATACTTGTTCCAGCCGGATTTGTCCTTCATGAAAACTCGTTTGCCTTGACGCGGGGGCAGATGTCGACAGTCTGCCTGGGGGGGAGCACAGTATAGGTCAAGTTGCCGCTGGACATGAGCAAGCAGCGGCTGAGACCAGGTGCTGCTCGTGGATACGGGAAGACGGGAGCACTCATCGACATGGTTTGATTCCGGGGTGACAGTCTGGCACAGTGCAGATCGCGGCTGCCGGCGGGCTCGGGCTCGGGCAGGCAGGCAGGCGTGTCATGCGCAATGAAGGCCGTTCAGGCATCATTCTCGATCAGTCAAACACCGACGAGGCGGTAGTGATATGTCAACGCAGATGCTAACGGTAGCCTGTCAGGGAGCCGGGTATTTCGCCCGTTTTCACCACGATGCCTGGCAGCGAATGGAGAACGTCAGTCTGGTGGCCTGTTGCGATACCGATCTGTCTCGAGCCCAGGCTGTCAGCTCCGTTGCCTTTGAAGAGCTGGGTGCCATGCTTGATGCTGTGACTCCCGATATTCTCGATATTGCCACGCCACCCGACACGCATGTGGCGTCGGTCAGGTGTGCCCTGGATGCCGGGGTGTCCACCATCATCTGCCAGAAACCGTTTTGCGAGTCCCTGCAGGATGCCACGCAACTGGTTGAGGCCGCATCGGCTGCCGGTGTGACATTGATCGTTCACGAGAACTTCCGTTTTCAACCCTGGTTTCGGATGATGGCCGCTGCCATGGAAGCGGGTGAGATCGGTGATGTGCAACAGGCCTGTTTCCGCCTGCGTACCGGAGATGGTCAGGGGCCCGACGCCTATCTGGAACGACAACCCTACTTCCAGCGCATGCCGCGCCTGCTTGTGCACGAAACAGGCATTCATTACATCGATACCTTTCGCTATCTGTTTGGTGAGGTGCATACGGTCTATGCTGATCTGCGGCGACTGAACCCGGTTATTGCCGGAGAGGATGCGGGTCATATCCTGCTCGGCATGGACCAGGGTGTGCAGGCACTGTTCGATGGAAATCGCCATCTTGATCATGCTGCAGAGACAACACGTCTGACCTTTGGCGAAGCACTCGTCGAGGGGACCAGAGGGAGCTTGTCGCTACATGGCGATGGTCAGGTGCGCAAGCGGTCTTTTGGTCACAGTGATGACCACGTGATCATGCCGACGCAGCCATGGGCGGGTTTTGCCGGGGACTCGGTATACGCCTTCCAGCAACATGTGGTGTCGCATCTCCTGAACGGTACGGTACTGGAGACAGCCGCAGGCGACTATCTGGAGAATATCCGGCTGGAGCAGCTGGTGTACCGCTCATCGGCAGAAGGCCGTCGTCTGGCAACACATCCTGATTGAGCAAGAGCAAAAGCAAGAGCAAAAGCAAGAGCAAAAGCAAAAGCAAAAGCAAAAGCAAAAGCAAAAGCAAAAGCAAAAGCAAAAGCAAAAGCAAAAGCAAGAGCAAAAGTTTCAGCAATATTCATCGCGTATCACGTAATCACAACTGCATGCCTATCCACTGCCACAAGTCTGAGTCATGAACAATCCAGTTGAAGGAATTGCCGGTCGGGTCGCACTCGTCACCGGTGCATCGAGTGGTCTGGGTGCACATTTTGCCCAGGTGCTCGCCAGAGCGGGGGCCATCGTGGTAGTCGCTGCCAGACGACGGGACAAGCTGGAAACCGTGTCAGCCTCGATACGCGATGACGGTGGGCAGGTCATGGCCGTCACCATGGACGTCACGAATGAAGACAGTGTTGCGCAGGCTCTACAGACGGTGCATGAGCAACTGGGAACCATCGGCATTCTGATCAACAATGCCGGAATGGCTGAGTCGAAGACCTTTCATAAACTGGACGAGGATAAATGGCGGCGCACGCTGACGGTGAATCTGGATGGTGCATGGCGAGTTGCCCATCAGGTGACTCGTCATCTGATAGCCGAAGGGCAGGCGGGTGTCGTGGTCAATATCGCATCCATTCTGGGCCTGCGCGTCGGGTTCGGTCACAGTGCCTATGCCGTTTCCAAGGCCGGTCTGATTCAGTTGACCAGGTCGATGGCGCTGGAGCTCGGGCCGCGGGGTATCCGCGTGAATGCCTTGTGCCCCGGCTACATTGCGACCGATATCAATGCCGACTACTTCGCGACCCCCGAAGGTGCCGACTATATCCGTTCGACGCCTGCCGGCCGTACGGGTAGATTGACAGAGCTGGATGGGCCCTTGTTGCTGCTGTGCAGCGACGCCGGATCGTTCATCAATGGAATTGCCCTGCCCGTGGACGGCGGGCATCTGGTGAGCTCTCTGTAGCACTCTGGCACAACGCGGCCCGCCCGTTGCACGATCCAGTCAACCTTGCCGGTAGCGGGCAGTGGTTGCCAACGGCCTCTGCGTCGATTGCCCGGTTCGTTCCTACTACTGTATATATTGCCACTATACTGTATGATTGAACGGTATTTCGATTCCGGCAGACGGAGCGTGGTCAATGTTCGATACACCGTACAGGCGTCGTGGGCGGGGTGCGCAGAGCAATCGCAGTGGCAGGTTCGAATCGACACAGCGTGTCGATATCGACGATGGCTGGCAAGTCATGGCGTGGTCGGACTCCCCGCATTCGGGCAGTGAGGATGACCATTGTTCGCTCGGTCCAAACGACTTCCAGTCTCGTCCCGATGCTGAAGCGCCGACCACATTGCGTACGCATTGGCGGCCGGACAAGGCCCGGCGGGTCATCACCCGCAATCAATCACCGGATGTGCATTTCGATCAATCGATCAACCCCTATCGTGGTTGCGAACACGGTTGTGCCTACTGCTTTGCCCGGCCATCTCATACCTTTCTGGGGCATTCGGCTGGTCTGGATTTCGAACGCCGACTCTATGCCAAGCTCGATGCGGCAGTGTTGCTCCGGCAGGAGCTGGCCAGTCCTCGCTATCGGTGCAAGCCACTTGCCATAGGTGTCAACACGGATGCCTATCAGCCCCTGGAGCGGCAACTCGGCCTTACCCGGCAGATTCTGGAGGTATTGCTCGAATGCCGGCATCCGGCCTATCTGATCACGAAATCCTCACTGATCGAACGCGATCTGGATCTGCTGGTGAAAATGGCTGATCGCAATCTGGTGACGGTGTCGATCTCCATGACAACATTGGACAATACCCTGAGCCATCGCCTCGAACCGCGAGCCGCCGCACCGCATCGTCGATTGAGAACCATGAGGACTCTGGCAGAGGCCGGTGTGCCGGTGCGAGCATCGGTATCGCCCGTCATCCCGGCGCTCAACGAACACGAGATGGATGCCATCCTCGAGGCCTCTGCACTGGCCGGGGCATCGGGTGCGAATGCCATCGTGCTGCGTCTGCCGCACGAGTTGGCAGAGTTGTTCCCGGAATGGCTGGAAGCCTGTTATCCATTGAAAAAGGAGCGGGTGCTGAAGGCGATACGTTCTCTGCGTTCCGGCAAATTGAACAACAGTGATTTCGCCTCACGTTTCTCGGGCGAAGGACCAAGAGCAGACATCATCCGGCAACGTTTCGAAAGTGCCTGCCGGCGTCATGGTCTGGCCAGTGGACGAGGCGTGTTTACCACGGATGTATCGCAATTCCGAGCGCCGTCTCCACCAATGGAAGAACCCGGTATCGGACAGCAGATGCCGCTCTTCTGATGGTGTGTCGCCAGTGGTCGGTACGAAACCGGTCGGCCGAGCTATCGACGACGTTCAAACAGCAAGCCCTGGCGTCACCGTCACCGTGTTTCACCGTCAGGCGCGGGACTTTATCAGCCTCAGGACTTCTCGAAACTCGGGGATGTCGGCACGTTGCATCCACTCGAACATCACCATTTCGGAGGTGACCAGCTGTACGCCTTGCCGAGCTGCTCGCTGAAAGGCGGCATCACGATCGGATGCGTGACGCGACGATGAGGCGTCGGTAATCAGAAAGGTATCGAATCCCTGCGCCTGCAACATCAGGACAGTCTGCAGTACACAGACATGGGCTTCGGTGCCGCATACCAGTATCTGCTTCGGCTGCAGGTGTTTCATCAGTGCCTGAAAGTCGTCTTCCAGAGCCGCTGAAAAATGGACTTTCTGCACAACACGCTCGTTCCGCAGTTTTTCTCTCAGTGGCGCAAGCGTGGCCCCGATGGCTGCCGGGAAGTGTTCGCTGGCGCACACCGGCACGTTCAACAGGTCGGCGACATCGATCAGGCGATCAACCACCGCCACCAACGGGTCGATATCCAGAATCGATGCAGCGAGCTTCTCCTGTACATCGACAATGAGCAACAGGCTGGTTTCTCTGTCCATCAGCATGACTGACCATCCGGGCGCGAGCCTTGTTGTTTGTCCTGCGGGCAGGCCTGGCATCTTCGGGCGGTAATCAGAAGGGCCGGGCCCGTGCTGTCGTAATGCCGTGCAGCTTCAGGACGACACTCAGGGGGCTACCGACAAGCGGCCTTCCACATCGAATTTCCGGATCAGACTGGCCACCAGGCCGGATGTCTTGGCACGGTTGACGAAATCCTGCACGAAGTCAGCTGCCAGCGGCTTGTCGACCTGACAGCCCATACACTGCTGAACGGCCATGAAGCTGTCATCGAACAGCCGTGAACCGGGCATCAGCGCCTGTTGTTGCAGCAGTTTGGGTCTCAGGCCTGCCAGTACATCCATCTTTTCGTCGCGAAACAGCTCGAAGGATTCATCGAGTGAAGCGGCTCGTATCAGCGTCGCCTGTGTGATATGACGGGTCAGCCACAGGTCGTAGGCACTGCGTGCTTTCACTGCAATACGATGACCCGGCTGATCGACCTGTTCCATGGACGTGATCGCAGAGTCGGGTGGTGTCAGATACGTTGCCTGGATTTCGCAATAAGCCGGACTGAAGTGGATGACCTTGGCGCGCTCGGTTTCCAGGGCGATATTGGCAATATCCCATTCATCGCGTGTTGCAGCATCGGCGACATCGCCTGGACCTTCGTAGGGAATGAGCTTGAGCTCGACACCGAGCTCATCTGCCAGTGCGCGTGCCATGGCAGGAGAGACACCGTCAGGCTGACCGTTTTCGTCGGTCTGGTTCACCAGCAGGAAGTTGCTCATGTTGATGCCGGCGCGCAGTACCCCATGGGGAGCAAGATCGTCCAGCAGCTGTGCGTGATCAGGGGTATTCGTCATGGGTTTCCAGTCGGTTCCGTGAATGGTTCGACGTAGAATACACCAACGCTGACGGCACTCACCTTCACGCGTGTTCCGGCACTGATGAGCCTGTCCGGGACCTGTTCTGCCGGTTCCACGCGCCAGTGGATTCCGGAATACTTGTGGACACCCGGCGCCGAGTCGGACACGTCACTGCTCAGCACGAAACTGAGCCCGATCAGGTCGCTGCTGCGGTCATGGCCCAGTTCCGCGCCGCTTTGCAGGCGCTTGAGCGGTCGCCACAGTACCAGCGTGATGACACTGGTCGCCACGGCAAAGCAGGCAATGGCGGCAACAAAGGAATTCGGCACCACAGAAAGCCACAGCAGCCCTCCCGTCAACAAGGCCCCCAGGCTGCCGAACAGCAGCAATCCACTGGTAAAGCCGAAGGCGATGGCTTCAATGGCCAGCAACAGAAAGCCCAGGGTCAGCCAGATTGTGGCTTGATTGATGGAGAGGGTGTCCATGTCAGGAATTGCCGGACTTGAAGGCCTCGCTGGAATTCATGGCGGCAACAACGGCCATGCTTTCAGCCACGACACTGCCGGCTTCACTCTTCTTGCCGTCCATCAGCACGATCGTCGATTCCTTCGCGATTCGGGCCTTGGCATCAATGGCCTTGGTGGCCAGATCCAGTTGAACGGCCTTCTGGCCCTCTGCGGTTGCGGCGGCCTTGCCGATGGTTTCCAGCGCTCCAGCCTGCGCCATGGCTACGGTCGTGATGGCTTCAGCTTCACCCTGGGCCTCCAGAATCTGTTGTTCCCGCTGGGCCTCGGCAGCCAGCACGATGGCCTGTTTCTGACCTTCGGCCACGTTGATGGCGGACTGGCGCTGACCTTCGGATTCCAGCACGGTGGCGCGCTTGTCTCGCTCGGCCTTCATTTGTCGTTCCATGGCTTCCAGAACGCTCTTGGGCGGCGTGATGTCCTTGATTTCATAACGCAGGCAAGTGGTTCCCCAGGCCTCGCCGGCTTCATTGATGGCTGCCACGATGGCTGCGTTGAGCAGATCTCGTTCTTCGAAGGTGCGATCGAGCGTGATCTTGCCGATTTCCGAACGCATGGTGGTCTGGGCCAGTTGCGTCACACCGAAGACGTAGTTGTCGATGCCGTAGCTGGATTTTTCCGGATCTATGACCTTCAGGTAGAGCACGCCATCAACGGTCAGTGTGATGTTGTCCTTGGTGATGGCTGACTGAGAGGGAACGTCGAGAGCCATTTCCTTGAGCGATACCTTGTAGGCTACCCGGTCGACGATGGGCAGAACGAACTTCAGGCCTGCGGTCAGCGTCGTTCGAAACTTACCGAAGCGCTCGACCACGAAAGCCGTGTTCTGAGGGACGAACTTAACCGATGAGTTGAGTACGATCAGCGTCACGATAGCCAGGCCTATCCAGAAGGCCGAGGCAGAACTCAATAGCATATCCATTGTTTTTCGAGGGAATCGGGAGTGAGTGGAGGGCAGTTGACAAGCTATTGTGGTGCCAGAATGCCGTGTTTTCAATGAATTCCGCAGCACCGTTGTCGATGGTTTCTCTCTACGGTCCGACTCTGAGAGCCTCGATGACCAGGTCGCGAAGTCGAACGGCGAGCGGGCTCAGTGTCTGTTGTTTCTTCTGAATGAGATGGTAGGGCTGAATGGTGATCGGTGCCGGGAAGCGCAGAGTGGTCATGTCACCGGTTGTCGTCCCCGCCAGCAACTCGGCGACTTCACTGGAAATCGGCGACAGTGCGTCAGAGGACTGCAGGCTGGCAATCATGACGAGCAGGGAGGTGGTGTTGATGATCTCGTCAGGCAGCGGTATGGAGTGCTCGATATAGGCGCGTTCCACGGCATCGCGCATGGGTGTTCCCACTCCCTGTATGACCCAGGCATAACCACGAAAATCCTTCAAGGTCGGTTTCCTGAGGCTCAGCAAAGGGTGATCGCATCTGGCCAGAAACTCCACGGTCTCGGCGCGGCCCTGCATGAATTCGAATTGTCGTCTGTCGTGAGGCGGCGGCACTCTGGCAAGCACGAAATCATAATCGCCATTGTGCAACCCCTGAATCAGTTCCTCACTGGGTGCCACCGCAATGGTGATATCGGCACCCTGAGTATCGGCACGCAGCTTCTGCACGGACGGCACGACGTAGGCTACAGCCGCTCCGGTCACGGAGCCGACCCTGACGCTACCGGTCTTGCCGGCCGCGAAGGCATTCACTTCATTGGCCGTGGCTGTCAGGCCGCGTAGCAGTGAAACGGCATGACGAATCAGGACCTGACCGATGGGGGTGGGCACCATGCCTTTGGGTTTGCGCACGAACAGGGGTTGCTCGACCATGCCTTCGATTTCCGCAAGCATGCGTGAGGCCGCCGGTTGCGTGATGGCCAGTCGCTCGGCGGCCATGGATAGCTGGCCGGATTCATCGATGGCACTGAGCAAACGCAGGTGGCGCCACTGGAGGCGCTGAGTCAGGTGTCGCATGGCAAGTCATATTCCATAAATGGTATGCAGAAGTCAATTAATGTAATTTGAATGATATGCCGTGGTGTGACTACACTGCAGGCCAGTTGCAAGTCGAGTGCATCAGGCACTTTCGACACGACGACCGGCTGGCGGAACCGAAGAGTTCCCCGGCCTCCAGGAGAGCGAATATGAGAAAGTTACTTACGGGTCTGTCGACCCTTGCGGTTTCTGCCAGTCTGATGATGCTGCCCGCCGTGTCGGTGGCAGCGGACACCATCGGTATTGCCATGCCGACCAAGTCCTCGGCGCGCTGGATATCCGACGGCAACTCCATGGCGGAACAATTCGAGGCGGCAGGTTATGAAGTTGATCTGCAATACGCGGAGGATGACATTCCCAATCAGCTGGCGCAGATCGAGAACATGATCACCAAGGGCGTATCCGTGCTGGTCATCGCCGCCATTGACGGCACCACCTTGTCCAATGCGCTCGAGAATGCCCATTTCGCAGACATCAAGACCATTGCCTATGATCGTCTGATCCGGGACAGTGAATACGTCGATTACTATGCAACCTTCGACAACTTCAAGGTCGGCGTGCAGCAGGCCAGTTCCGTTGTCGCCGGGCTGCAGGAACGGTTTCCGGATAGCAGCCCCTGGAATGTGGAGCTGTTCGGTGGTTCACCGGATGACAATAACGCCTATTTCTTCTACGACGGGGCCATGTCAGTCCTGCAACCGCTGATAGACGATGGCTCGATCAATATCGTTTCCGGACAGATGGGGATGGACAAGGTCGGTACCCTGCGCTGGGACGGTGCTGTCGCCCAGGCACGCATGGACAACCTCCTTTCGGCTCACTACACCGATGCCACGGTTCAGGGCGTATTGAGTCCCTACGACGGTCTGTCCATCGGCATACTGAGCTCGCTGAAAGGTGTCGGTTATGGATCGGGCGATCTGCCGATGCCCATCGTGTCAGGCCAGGATGCAGAACTGCAATCCATCAAGTCGATCATTGCCGGGGAACAGTATTCCACCGTGTTCAAGGATACTCGGGAACTGGCTCGTGTCGCGGTCGGCATGGCTGATGCCCTGATCAAGGGCGGTGAACCCGAGATCAATGACACCACGACCTATGACAACGGTGTCAAGGTTGTGCCGTCCTATCTGCTGGAACCCGTATCGGTGGATGCATCGAATTACGAAGCCATCGTGATCGATTCGGGTTATCACTCGAAAGACGATCTCTGAGCCGGTCTGCCGAATCAGCTGGCATTACCTGCCTCCTGTACAACTCGGGAGGCAGGATCAAGCCTGGAGATACCGTATCGATGCAAACGATTCTGGAGATGCGCAACATCACCAAGACATTTCCGGGCGTCAAGGCGCTCGACAATGTCAATCTGAAGGTGAGCGCCGGAGAGATACACGCCCTGGTCGGCGAGAATGGTGCAGGCAAGTCCACGCTGATGAAGGTGTTGTCCGGTGTCCATGCCGATGGCAGCTACGAGGGCGAGATTCTCTTCGACGGACAGAAGACGGCCTTCGCGGGAATCGGCGATAGCGAAGCGCTGGGCATCATCATCATTCATCAGGAACTGGCTCTGGTGCCATTGTTGTCAATTGCCGAGAACCTGTTTCTGGGTAATGAAAGAGCTCATCGGGGCATGGTGAACTGGCCGGAAACATTCAGGCAGACGGAAGCTCTGCTTGCCAAGGTCGGCTTGCAGGAGCCGCCTGCGGCGCTTGTCGATACGCTGGGTGTCGGCAAGCAGCAACTGGTGGAGATAGCCAAGGCTCTGTCCAAGGATGTTCGACTGCTGATTCTCGATGAACCCACGGCTGCATTGTCGGAGTCCGATAGTCAGGTACTGCTGGATCTGCTGCTGGAACTCAAGGCGCAGGGTGTCACCTCGATCATCATCAGTCACAAGCTCAACGAGGTGCGGCGTGTTGCCGACACCATTACCATCATTCGCGATGGGGCAACGGTCTCGACGCTCGATGCCCGGCAGCAGGAGGTCAGCGAAGAGCGGATAGTCCGTGACATGGTGGGACGGGATCTGTCGCAGCGCTACCCCGCACGTCAACGCAAGGCCGGCGACATGCTGCTGGAGGTCAGCCACTGGAATGTCTGGCACCCGGAACACAAGTCCCGTCAGGTCATACACGATGTCAGCTTTCATGTCCGCGCCGGTGAAGTTGTCGGCATAGCCGGCCTCATGGGAGCAGGGCGTACCGAACTGGCCATGAGTCTGTTCGGGCACAGCTACGGACAGAACATCTCCGGCAGCGTCAGATTGCGGGGTGAGCCTCTCGACACCTCCACAGTCAGCGCGGCCATACGTGGTGGGCTGGCCTATGTGACCGAAGATCGCAAGGAACTGGGGCTGATACTGGACGAGTCGATCCACCGCAATATCACCCTGGCCAATCTGCGGGATGTCTCTTCCTCGGGCGTCATCAATCAGGCAGAAGAGGCCCGGGTTGCCGAAGGCTATCGCGCGGCCATGAACATCCGCACCCCATCAGTGGCTCAGCGCGTGGTGAACCTGTCCGGCGGCAACCAGCAGAAGGTGGTTCTGTCCAAATGGCTGTTCACCTCGCCCGAGGTACTGATCCTCGATGAACCCACGAGGGGAATCGATGTAGGGGCGAAATTCGAGATCTACAGCATCATCAACGAGCTGTCCGCACAGGGCAAGGGCGTCATCATGATCAGTTCCGAGATGCCTGAGCTGCTCGGCATGAGTGATCGCATTCATGTGATGAATGAAGGTGGTTTCGTGGGCGAATTGAGCGCCGATGAAGCCAGTCAGGAGCGGATCATGTCGCTCATTGTCAGTGACCGGGAAAAAATCTGATGTCGGAAAAATCGCCAAGTAGCGGGAACACGGCAGTGGGTGGCGTGTCGCGATACCTGCTGAACCACATGCGTGATTATGGCCTGCTGTTCGCCCTGATCGCCATCATGCTGTTCTTTCAGGTGGTCACCGAGGGAACCTTGCTCAAGCCTGTCAACATCACCAATCTGTTCCTGCAGAACAGTTACATCATCATCATGGCCCTGGGCATGCTCATCGTGATCGTGGGCGGCAACATCGATCTCTCCGTCGGCTCTGTCATGGGATTCATCGGTGCTCTATCGGCTGTGATGATCGTCAATCTGGATGTGCCGGTAGCCGTCACCATTCCGGTCTGCCTGTTCGTCGGTGGCCTGATCGGAGCGGCTCAGGGGTATTGGGTCGCGTACTGGAAGATTCCCAGCTTCATCGTGACGCTGGCCGGCATGCTGGTCTTTCGGGGATTGTCGCTCTGGTTGCTTGAAGGGCAGTCCGTCGGACCCTTTCCCAAGTCATTCCAGTTACTGTCTACCGGGTTCATACCTGATGTATTCGGTGTTGGTCGACCCAATGTCACCGCTCTGGTGGCCGGTGCCGTTGCTGCTCTGGCGATTGTCTGCCTGGGGCTTCGCAAACGGCGTCGGAACAGTGCCTACGGCATGGTCGACGAGCCGCTCGCCGTGTTCATTGCCCGCAATGCCATCGTCAGTGGTGCGCTGTTGTTCGTGGCCTACAAGTTGTCGACGTTTCGCGGGCTGCCCAATGTGCTCATCACCATGGGCGTCTTGACCGTGATCTACGCTTTCGTGACCGAACACACCACGATCGGGCGGCGCGTCTATGCACTGGGCGGCAATGAGAAAGCCGCCAAGCTCTCGGGAATCCGTACCGAGCGCCTGACCTTCCTGACCTTCGTCAACATGGGGGTGCTGGCAGCACTGGCAGGTCTCATCTTCGCCGCTCGTCTCAACACGGCGACACCGAAGGCCGGCTTCGCCGTCGAACTGGATGTGATCGCGGCGGTGTTCATCGGTGGCGCCTCCATGTCCGGCGGTGTTGGCATGATCGTGGGCGCCGTGGTCGGTGCCTTCATCATGGGCGTGATGAACAATGGCATGTCCATCATGGGAATCGGCATCGATTATCAACAGGTCATCAAGGGGCTGGTGTTGCTGGCGGCCGTCATCTTCGATGTCTACAACAAACAGAAGCAACGCTGAGAACCGATTGACATGACTTTCACGAAAGCGCAATGGCCCCGTAAACTGCGTTCGGCAGAATGGTTTGGCGGAACCTCGCGTGATCATATCTATCACCGTTCCTGGATGAAGAACCAGGGGCTGCCAGCGGATCTGTTCGATGGGCGTCCGGTCATCGGGATCTGCAATACCTGGTCTGAAATGACGCCCTGCAATGCGCATCTGCGGGACCTGGCCGATCGGGTCAGGCATGGCATATTCGAAGCCGGTGGGCTGCCGCTGGAGTTTCCGGTGTTTTCACCCGGAGAGAGTGCCTTGCGGCCGACTGCCATGATGTTCCGCAATCTGTGCGCCATGGATGTCGAAGAGGCAATACGCGGCAACCCCATGGATGGAGTGGTACTGCTGGCCGGTTGTGACAAGACGACCCCGGCACTGCTGATGGGGGCCGCTTCAGTCGATCTGCCGGCCATTGTCGTATCCGGAGGCCCGATGCTCAATGGCATGTTCCGCGGAGAACGAGTGGGCTCTGGTACGCATCTGTGGAAATTCTCAGAAGCCGTCAAGGCAGGTGAGATGTCGCAGGCAGATTTTCTGGAGGCAGAGGCGTCCATGAGCCGTTCGCCGGGCAGCTGCAATACCATGGGCACGGCGTCGACCATGGCTTCGATGTCAGAGGCGCTGGGCATGGCCTTGTCGGGCAATGCTGCCATTCCTGCCGTCGACAGTCGACGACGGGTCATGGCTCATCTGACCGGGCGGCGTATTGTCGACATGGTGAAGGATGACCTGAAGCCTTCCGACATTCTCACGCGCAGCGCCTTCGAGAACGCCATCCGCACCAACGGTGCCATTGGTGGCTCCACCAACGCGGTAGTGCATCTGCTCGCGATTGCCGGGCGCGTCGGTATCGATCTGAGCCTGGACGACTGGGATCGTTGCGGACAGGATATCCCCACCCTTGTGAATCTGCTGCCCTCGGGCAAATACCTGATGGAAGAATTCTTCTACGCTGGTGGTTTGCCCGTGGTCATCCGACATCTGTGCGAGGCCGGTGTCATGGACCGAGAGGCCATGACCGTGTCGGGGAACAGTCTCTGGGAAGAGGTCAAGGAGGTTCGCAACTGGAATGAGGATGTCATCCTGCCGGTGGACAAGGCCTTGACCAGTCAGGGTGGCATTGCTGTCCTGCGCGGCAATCTGGCGCCCCGTGGCGCGGTGCTCAAGCCCTCGGCAGCGACGCCTGAATTGCTGGTACACCGTGGACGAGCGGTCGTGTTCGAGGATATCGACGATTACAAGCGCAAGATCGGTGACGATGATCTCGACATCGATGAAAACTGTGTGATGGTACTGAAGAACTGCGGCCCCAAAGGCTATCCGGGGATGGCCGAAGTGGGCAACATGGGACTACCGCCCAAGGTGCTGAAGAAGGGCATCACCGACATGGTGAGAATATCGGACGCACGCATGTCCGGCACAGCCTACGGCACGGTAGTGCTGCATACGACACCGGAGGCGGCAGCCGGTGGTCCGCTGGCGGTCGTCCGCGATGGCGATATCATCGAACTGAATGTGCCTGAACGGCGCTTGCAACTCGAGATCACGGAGGCTGAACTGGCGGCAAGGCTGGAGAGCTGGGTACCGGCAGTACCCGTACCTGCCAGCGGCTACGAACACCTCTTTCATACCCATGTGCAGGGCGCAGACACCGGGGCGGATTTCGATTTTCTGGTCGGTTGTCGCGGTTCGGCCGTGGGCAAGGACTCTCACTGATGAGCAAGCCCATTGCACTGGTCGGCATCGGCAAGATTGCTCGAGACCAGCATATCCCGGCGATTCACGCGGATCCCGACTGGTCTCTGGCAGCGACCGTCAGTCGGAATGCCAGCGTCGAGGGTATCGAGAACTACCCGACTCTGGATGCCTTGCTGGCGGCCAGACCCGACATCGACACGGTTTCCCTGGCCATTCCCGTACAGCCACGATTCGAGCATGCCAGACTGGCTATCGAGGCTGGCAGGCATGTCATGCTGGAAAAGCCTCCGGGTGTGTCGGTGGCGGAGTGCCTGAATCTGCAAGTGCTGGCGCAGCGTCAGGGCGTGTCCCTGTACGCAACCTGGCATGCACGTCATGCCGAAGGCATCGCGGAAGCGCGGGACTGGTTGGCAGGACGTCGCCTGCGGTCTCTGCGCATCAGCTGGAAAGAAGATGTGCGGGTGTGGCACCCCGGCCAGGAGTGGGTCTGGGAGCCGGGTGGTCTCGGCGTCTTCGATCCCGGTATCAATGCCCTGTCCATTCTGACCAGCGTGTTGCCGGAACCCGTTCACCTGAATGCTGCCACCCTGGACGTGCCCGAGAACCGGCAAACGCCGATCGCTGCCAGCCTGTCCTTCCAGCACTCGGCGGGAGCCTGCGTGGAGGCCGAGTTCGACTGGCGTCTGGTGGGCGATCCCGAATGGCAGATCATGATCGAGACGGATGATGGCTCAAGGGTGCTGTCATTCGGCGCGGCTTCCATGGATATCGAATACCGTCGCCTGTACCAGCGCATGGCCGAGCTGGTCGTGGACGGCACGATGGACATGGATCTGTCGCCCCTGATGCATGTGGCGGATGCCTTCATGCTGGGGCGGCGTCGCCACACAGACCCCTTCTTCTTCTGACTAGCGATGACCACGATGAAAACCGTTTTGACCGGTATTGCCCCGATTGCTCCCACGCCGTTTCATGACGACGGTACCGTTGATGAGGAGGGGATGCGGCGAGTCCTCGATTGCATGATCGACCAGGGGGTGGATGCCATCTGCATTCTCGCCAATTACTCGGAACAGTTTCTGCTATCCGATGACGAGCGTGCCTCATTGACACGCTTGTGTCTGGAGCATGTTGCCGGGCGCAAGCCGGTGATCGTCACCACCAGTCATTTCTCGACCGATATCGCACGTCGGCGAGCCGTCGACTGCGAGGCGCAGGGCGCTGACATGATCATGATGATGCCGCCATACCACGGGGTCGGCATTGCCCCGAGCGCGCAGGGTGTGTTCGAGCACTTCGCCGCTGTCAACGATGCGATCTCGATACCCATCATGGTGCAGGATGCGCCGCTCAGTGGCGTCAACCTGAGTGTCGAGTTGCTGGCGGACATGGCCATGAAGCTGGAGCATGTCAGTTACTTCAAGATGGAATGCGCGTTTGCGGCCGACAAGCTGGCGGCATTGATCGAACGGGCAGGCGCCCACATCGATGGACCCTTTGATGGTGAAGAGGCGGTGACCTTGCTGGCCGATCTGGATGCCGGCGTGACCGGCACCATGACCTCGGCCCTGTTTCCCGAGATGATCAGACCGATTGTCACCCTCTATCGTGATGGCCAGCACGAGGCAGCGCTGGCACAATGGCAGAAATGCCTGCCACTCATCAATCACGAGAATCGGCAGTGCGGTCTGCGAGCCTGCAAGGCTGTCTTCAAGGAAGGCGGTGTCATTGGCAGCGACCGTGTGCGTCATCCACTGAGGCCCTTGTCGGCTCGTACGCGAGAGCGATTGCTGTCTCTGGCAAGAGAACTCGACATCATTGCCTTGAATTGGGGACAATGAGCCTGCATGTAGCTGCATGCCTCGGAATCCCGGGGCATGAATACTTCAACACACCGACAGGAAACTTCACATGACGCTGTATGGCAACCGTATTGCCGGCAAGATCCAGGAAGATGGCCCGGTCTTCGAGAATGATCCCGTTTCAGGAGAACCTTCCTCCATTACGGCAGGAACGGTAGCGCTGGTTGAAGAGGCAGCCAAGGCAGCCGCTGAGGCTTTCAAGACCTATGGTCGCAGCAGCCGCGCGCAACGAGCTGAGCTGTTGCGTGCCATTGCCGAGGAGATCGATTCGCGGGGTGCCGAGATCACCGCCATGGGTACCGGTGAAACAGGTCTGCCTGCCGCACGCCTGGAAGGCGAGAGGGGCCGTACGGTGGGACAGCTGCGACTGTTTGCCGAGCATATCGAGAAGGGGGATTATCTGGATGTGCGACATGATGAAGCCCTGCCGGATCGTGCACCATTGCCACGCCCCGATCTGCGGCTCATGCAGCGCCCTCTGGGGCCGGTAGCGGTATTCGGTGCCTCCAATTTCCCTCTGGCCTTTTCCACGGCTGGCGGTGATACAGCATCTGCGCTGGCGGCTGGTTGCCCGGTCGTGGTGAAAGGTCATCCCGGACACCCGGGTACTGCGGCTCTGGTCGGTGAGGCGATCGATGCCGCCGTCGCCCGCTGCGGTCTGCATCCCGGTACTTTTTCACAGGTCAATGATGGCGGCCCCGGCAATGGCGGTGCCGACAGTCGGGCAGTGGGTGCCGCTCTGGTCCAGTCTCCGTACATCAAGGCTGTCGGTTTCACCGGTTCACTCGGTGGGGGACGAGCACTGTTCGATCTGGCGTGCCGCCGAGAAGAGCCCATTCCATTCTTCGGAGAGCTTGGCTCGGTGAATCCTGTCTTCATCCTGCCCGCTGCAGCCAGCGCCAGAGGCGCGGAACTGGGAACTCAGTGGGCGGGTTCGGTCACCATGGGTGTCGGCCAGTTCTGCACCAACCCCGGGATCGTCGTCATTCCTGCCGAACAGGCAGAGGCATTCGAAGCGGCGGCTGCCAAGGCTCTGGCCGATGTACCGGCCACGCCCATGCTGACAAGCGGCATTGCCGATGCCTATCATCAGGGACTGAAGGCATTGTCCGACCATCCACAGGTCCGCGTGCTGCACTCGGCTGAGAGCAGTGGACGAAGCGCCGCGCCTGCCATGTTGGCGGTATCGGCGGCCGACTTCATCGCCAACCCGGATCTGGCGCATGAGGTCTTCGGTCCGGTGGGAATCATCGTCTCTGTTGCCAGTGAAGATGACATGCACGCCATCGCACAGAGTCTCGACGGTCAGTTGACCGTGACTCTGCAACTGGATGAAGGCGATCATGCACTGGCCGCCGAGCTGTTGCCGGAGCTGGAAGAGAAGGCTGGTCGCATTCTGTGCAACGGATTCCCGACTGGCGTCGAAGTGGCCGATGCCATGATGCACGGTGGCCCTTATCCGGCGTCTACCAATGTGGCAACCACATCGGTCGGCACACTGGCCATTCGACGCTTCCTGCGCCCCGTGTCCTATCAGAACTTTCCGGAAGGGCTGTTGCCTGCCGAATTCACGGCATAGTGTTTCGGGTCTGATTGCCGGGCGCCAGACGATCATCTGTCTGGCGCCCTGGTTGCAGTCTGTATCCGTTGGGTGTGAGAAAGCCTCAGCAGCGACTGTACGGGAATGACCCGGGCAGGGAGAGCAGCGTCTCGTCCGCGTCATTCATTACCAGTGCGAATCGCCAGCGCAGGCTGATGGTTCTTCAGGCTGTGCCCATGCGCTCCAGTGCCTCGTTGGCGCGATCAAACCACAGGCGTGACACCAGGTTGTCCTTGGCCAGTGTAATTCCCAGTGTATCGACCCCTGTATGGCGATAGCGCAGGTCCAGCAGGATTTCACGGGCTATGGCCGAATTGCCCAACTCATGCTGTGCCATGGCTTCACTGTACAGGGCCGTATCGTAGTACGTCGAATCCGGATACTCGTTGCGGAGCCTCTGCATGGTCTGCAGTGCAGCGCTATAGTCCTTCTCATCCATCAACTGGATGTAGCCTTGCAGGTACAGGGCGTCGTCGGCGAGATAACCATCCGAGTAGAGTGTGTGGATGATTTCCAGCTGTACGCTGGCGTTTTCCAGGTCTCCCGATTCACGTTGGTCAAGGGCGTCCAGATACAGGTCGAAGTCCTCTCCGTCACCATAGATCCCGGACTCACTGATGACCGGCAGCTTGATGGCTGCCTTGCGCTTGTTGACGGTCACCGGATCGCCGTCGATGTAGTCACTGTATGATTGTCTGGCTGCCTGGTAATCGCCTGAATCCTCGAGATCCTTCGCCTTGTAGAACTTCTGTTCATTGACGTTCACGGACTCGTCAACCTGCTGCAGAGTCTCGTAATCGACGGTGAAATCCGCGAACTTGCGGCCTTCTGTAATGGGCTGGAAAGTGACACCGACCGATATGGCCTCGGCCGGGTTGAGTACGACTTCATCGATGATATCGGTGGTGTACTGTTCCACATCGTCCTTACCGCCTTCCTTGCTCGATTCGATTCCCAGAGACTTCAGGGTATAGACATCGGCACCGCGATTGGATATCTGGATTTTCTGCGTCTTGACGGTACCGACGTCCAGTGTGCCGAAGTAGAAATCGGGGGTGGATATGAACAGATAGGTACCGTTTTGGCCAATCAGCGGCGTGGCCTTGCTGCCGCCAGAGCTGCCACTGCCGCCACTGCTGCAGGCTTGCAATATTGCAGCGGTCAGCACGGCACTCAGCAACGGTCGCAGGACTGATGGTTTTCGGCAACGCGCCTCACTCATGTCGTGATACCTCATCTCAGGCAGCCTTGTCGTTGGCCGCTGAGGCGTCACCGGCCGCGCCTTTGGCGTCTCGTTCCAACTGGAAATAGTCCAGAGCGGTGCGGCATTCCTGCAGGGCATGATTGATCGATTCGGCATTGGTTGCAGAAGCGTCGAGGTCCCCCACCTGTGCGATACCCGACTTGGCTGCCTGAATCTGCTCACGGACACTGCGCATGGCCGCCGTCAGTTCACCGGCAATCTCTCCGAACTCTCCCTTGTCGGACGCACGCAGACGTACATCGAGGTTTCCGTCTCCGATCTCCCGCAGGCTGCGCTTGATGGCAAGGATCGGATGACCCAGTCGACGGGTGATGAACACCCCCAGGCCGATGGTGATCGTGGCGTTGATCAGCAGCATGGCAATGAGCCACTTGCCAAGTACGTCCGATAATGTGGGCAGTGCCTCATTGGCCAGAGCCATGTCTTCGGAGACGAACAGCAGAGGAGCCATGCCGTCGATCAGTCGTCCCAGCATCTGATGGTAGAAGACGCCGACCAGGGCCGTGGTGATGATCAGGTAGACGAAGGTCAGCATGACGACCCGTCGGATTTCACGCGCCTGAAAGGTTTTGTCGCGCAAAATGGCGAGCAGGAAGTTGGAGTCTGACGAACGAGCCATAGGGAGACACCGGGAAAAATGAATGATATATGCGGATGTCGGCGTGTCGACTGTTATCTTGACTGGCAGGGATCGGGCAATCGATGCGCCACTGCGTATACTTGTGGCTCAGTTCACAGCCCCCGAGAGGCACCTCTTTGAATGAATGGCGATACGCTGGATAACGTCGATCCCGGTACGGCTTTCTCGCTTGTCGGAGTTCTTCACCTGGTGCTCGCCATTGCTGCGGGCACGCACGTTGTTCTCAACAAGCAGAACGAGGCGGCAGCGTTCAGCTGGCTGGGTATCATTGTTCTGGCTCCGTTGGTTGGAGCCGTTCTCTACTGGTTGTTCGGCATCAATCGCATTCGCCGCCGCGCGCAGGCCGAGTTGCCGGATTACACGATCTCCGTCAGGGAGTCTGCCGCAGATCAGATGGTGGACATCGATACCATGCCTGAGGCCTGGCAGCCGCACATGCGACTGGGAATGGGGGTCCACGATACCCGCTATGTGTCGGGCAACCGGGTTGAGCCTTTGATCAATGGTGACCAGGCCTACCCGGCCATGATCGACGCCATCAACGAAGCCAGTCATTCCGTCTATCTGTCCAGTTATATCTTCGAATACGACCAGGTGGGTGTGCAATTTGTCGAGGCGCTGGTGAATGCACATCATCGTGGTGTGGCGGTGCGCGTCATGATCGACGGTCTCGGCGTCGGTTATGGCTTCAGTCTGGTTCGCGCAGATCGGGTTCTGCGCCGGCGTGGCGTCAGAACAGCCCGATTCCTGTCGACCTGGTCTTCCAGTGGTACCCGCTTCATCAACTTGAGAAACCACCGCAAGATTCTGTCGGTGGATGGCGAGCTGGCCTTCATCGGCGGCATGAACATCCGCGCCGGCAATCTGCTGGGAGCTGCACCGGGTGAAGTGGACAACTGCAGCACCACTTCAGGTCTGGGAAATGCCTTTCAAGTCATGGGCAAGCACCGGACGCAGGATGTGCATTTCAAGGTTCAGGGGCCGGTCATCAATCAGATCAATGCGGTATTTGCCGCAGACTGGCAGTTTGCCGCTCGCGAGAAGCTGAAGCCCCCCGTCTGGCGTGGCGGCCATGCCGGGTCGGTGTTTCTGCGCGCCTTGCTTGACGGGCCGGATGACAATTACCAGAAGCTGCAGCTGACGCTGTTGGGCGCCATCCAGATCGCCAGATCGCGCATCTGCATCGTGTCACCGTATTTTCTTCCGGACAAGACCGTGTTCAGTGCCTTGCAACTGGCGGTGCTGAGAGGCGTGCGTGTTGATATCTGCGTGCCCGAACACAATAATCTGCTGATCGTGGGCTGGGCCATGCGCGCCAATCGCCGACGCTTGCTGCGAATCGGCGTGCATCTGCATGAGTCCATTGCGCCGTTCGATCACAGCAAGCTGTTCATCGTGGATGACTACTGGAGCATGGTGGGGTCGAGCAACTGGGACTCGAGAAGTCTGGAACTGAATTTCGAAATCAATCTCGAATGTTATGACTCGACGATGAACCGTCAGCTGGCGGCTATCATCGAAGGCAAGCTGGCACACTCGCGGGAGATCAACGAATGCTCGGACAGACACTTTCTGCTGCGCTTGCGCAATAACTTCTTTCGTCTGTTTTCTCCTTATCTCTGAGTCGGACTTAGGAGCGCGGAGGTTCTCATGATTCGCCGGCATCTGTTACCTCACTGCTATACCGCAGACGATGAGCTGCAGCATCTGGGCACCGCCAGGCAGCCGGTACTGGGACCCGTGATCCGCTGTCTGGTCTGGAACATTCTCAAGGCCAAGCGTGCTACCTGGGCAGCGGATTTTCAGGAACTCATGGGAGACAGGGATCTGGCGCTTCTGCAGGAGGCTGTGTGGAACGCGCCTTCGGATCCCCTGTTCACTACCAACGATGGCTTGCAATGGATCATGGCGCGCAGTTTCCGGCATCCGCGTACACAGGTCGAACACGGGGTCAAGACCGGCTGCGTTGTAGCGCCGATAGAACAGCATTTCTATCTATCGCCGCATTGCGAACCCGTCAGTCAGACACAGAAGTTGCTGTTGACCACCCTGTACCCACTGGAGGGTGAAACGGAGCAGCTGCTGGTACTCAACATGCACGCGATCAATTTTGTCACCGTGCAGAAATACGTCGAACAACTGGACCAGCTGCGAGCCGCGCTGGAGCCTCATGAAGGGCCAGTCATTCTGGCAGGGGACTTCAATACCTGGAATCCGGCGCGATTGGGCTATTTTCAGCAGGTCGCGCGCAATGCCGGATTGACTGAGGCCGTAATGCAGCGGCAGAGCCGGTTGGCGCACATGAATCAGCACCTGGACCACGTGTTCTATCGCGGTCTGACATTGCATGAGGTACGTTCGCTCGAGCACTACCAGTCATCGGACCATGCGCCGATTACGGCGACCTTCGAACGGGTTGTCTCAAGCTGACGTCATCTCGACGGGACGACACCCGTCGACCGCCGATTGGACATCGCTTGCGGAGCGCTGGTGATTCAGCCCCTGACCATGACGATCAGAAAGGTGACGAACAACACCACGGCGGCCATCAGCATGGAGACGCTCAGCCACTCCTTGGAATTGCCCTTGGGGCCATTCTGCAGCCAGTGTTTGGCAGCCGGGATCATGCGCCAGATCATGAAGCCCATGACGAGCGCGACGGGTATCTGAAACCACAGATTGCTGTCCATTGTCGGTTCTCCGGGTAAGGGGGACTTTTCGAAAGCGGAAACGACACCGGGCTGCCATGACAGCAGCCCGGTGAGGCGTTACGAGACTGAACTTGTGTTCAACTGGCGTCCGCTGGTAGCGGACTCAGGCTGAGCGGTCGATCAGTCGTCGCTCATGATGCCCAGCAGGTGCAGCAGGCTGGTGAACAGGTTGAAGATGTTCAGGAACATGGATACCGTGGCGCGGATGTAGTTGGTCTCACCACCGTTGACGATGCGGCTTGTATCGAACAGGATGAAGCCGCTCATCAGCAATACGATGGCTGACGAGATGACCAGTGACAGGGCCGGAATCTGCGCAAAGATGTTGATGATGGCAGCGCCGAAGACCACGATGAGGCCGACAAACAGCATGCCGCCCATGAACTCGAAGGTTTTCTTCGTAGTGAGCACATAGGCGCTCAAGGCCAGGAAGATCACGCCCGTGCCGCCCATGGCAGTCGCCACGATGGCAGAGCCATTGGGCAGGGCTGCGTAAGCGTTGAGCATGGGGCCCAGGCCGAAGCCCAGCAGGCCGGTGCCCAGGAACACGATACCGACACCTGTTGACGAGTTTTCGTACTTGGGCAGCAGGAACATCAACACACCCAACGCGCCCAGAGTACAGATCAGGGACATGCCGCGAGGTGGTGCAACAGCCATGGATATTGCGGCCATGACGCCACTGAACAGCAACGTGGCTGCCAGCAATGCGTAAGTGTTACGCAATACGCGGTTGGTGGAGAGTACGCTCTCTGCCGACCGTGTAATGGTATTGGTGTTTTGCATGACTATGAAAGCTCCTCGATGAATCCGGACAGAGATCTGTCACGGTATGATTTGGTTTACCTACTATAACCTTGTAGCGACTTTCTGCTACAGCAGATCACACGTATTTTTCGCTGATTCAGTTCGGGAAAAGCGGTGCTGAATCAGTGGTTTCGGTACGCGCAAGATATGGTTTGCGCGTTCGATTTCAAGCCGGTAATAATGAGTCCACAGGTCCTGAGACAGCGGCGGGGAAAAAAAAGTTGCCATATAACGCGGAATTTCATCTCTGAAGTGCACAAATCGGCCAGAATCTTGTAAACTTCCGGCCTCACGGAGAGGTGGCAGAGTGGTCGAATGCGGCGGTCTTGAAAACCGTTGACTGTCAAAGGTCCGGGGGTTCGAATCCCTCCCTCTCCGCCATTGATGCCTTGTCAGGTCTCAATGGCTGCGCTCATCTGGCGCCACACGGCTTGGCCGTAACCCTCGATTCTGAATGGCCCACTCTTCTCCATCCGGTGAAAATTGCAGTGGGCGTTGGTCTGATGTTTCCGCTGGAAATCCCTTGGCGTAACTGCAGTATTCATCGTTGTCGGCCCCGACTTCTGGCGCCTTGATCGCGTGGAAACAACTTGGCACCGGCCAGAAAGGCGGCGACGGTGCCGATGTCGGCAATCTCGGTCGACTCGCTACTGCCTGAGTGATGGGCGAAATGGACGCAGCGCCCAGGCGAATGCCAGCCCGGGAATCACGATCCACTGCAGTGCGGGGACAGTCCAGCGTCTATGTGCTTGTACGGTTAATGGACATCACTGTGGGACTCTGGCGTGTCATTCCGCTTCTTGCGACCGACGAAAACATATTTCGCCAACGCTGCGATCGCCAGGATCAGCAGAATGACGACCAGGAGCCAGACAAATCCCATCGCCCACATCATTCCACCACTCATCATGTTGTCGTTCATCATGTCACTATTCATCATTCAAAAATGTATCCGTTGTTGGCGTTGTACGCCGTGGAGTCGAAAAGCCTGAATCAATGCCGATCGCGCTGCATCAATCTGTTCAAGGCGTTCTGCGGTATTTCTGCGGGTAGTGCTGTCGCGGCGGGAATGGCCACTGTGGTTCCTGTCGAGCCATTGCCCACGTAGTCACTGCTCCCGAGTCGCCAGTGACCGAGTACTCGGGTAGCGTCACGATCGACGGTGGTGGCTTCTCGCAACTCGACGATCAGCGAACTTGGAAGCGATGCTCCACCCGCCTGTAACTGCTTTGGCGAGGGGGGCTAAAAGGCACCTGCCGCTACGCAGAATCGAAGGCACTGATGGACATATCGATCTGGCCATGGTCAGAAAAACACTGAGAGACCACCTAGGCGCAAGCGTGAGTCAGTGATCTACAGCACGTGGAAACGGCAGATCAGCGAACAAACGCAGAGGGCTGGTGCGACAGCGCAAGACACGCGCGACAGCATGGACGTCAGACGATAGGGGGGCGGAATGGCGCTGTGGCGCCGGGTTGGACGAATCGATCACCATCCAGTGCCGAATTTATCTCGCCACTGCTCGACAGCTCTTGCTGCCAGTGGCGATCAAACGCTGCGACTGAGGGTGCCGCGCAACTCGAGGCACACGAAATGGAACAAGCCTGCGAGTCGCTACAGTCCGGTTCAGTACAGCAGTCGCTGGGCTCGCGGTCTTGCACTTCAAGCCCGGCTGAATGGATGTCCGCATTCACTTCGACGGCGCTACTGACGTTCGCCATCGGCATTGAAAACGGCAACATCGGTAATTGCATGAACAGGAAGCTCGTGACAACCCAGATGCCCAACAACGCCACACGCAGGCGTACGGCATTCGCCCGGATACCCGAAGGCCCCGTGGAACGGTACGACTGTGGAGGGTTCATTGTCATGCAGTGATCATGGATCGTCTGGTTGAGCGGTGATGCACAGACTGGGAGCAGAGTGGGCCGAGAAAGTTCCCGGTCACTGGATTACCGACCTTCACCTGTGTCCCCCGGTCCCTCTGATCCGATTGCCGAGTTCCACGTCGGCACACAGCTATCACTGTGTGCAAATCCATTGCGCGGCTGCTACATCAACGCACCGGCGGCGCATAGATCAGCCCGCCATTGGTCCACAGTTCGTTGATCCCGCGCGCCAGTCCGATGGGAGTGTCGGGGCCGATGTTGCGCTCGTAGACTTCGCCGTAATTGCCTACCTGCATGATGACGCGGCTGCACCAGTCAGGATGCAGACCCAGCAGCTCACCGGCATCGCCTTCCTTGCCCAGCAGGCGTCGAATGGACGGAGTCGTGGATGAACTGGCCATCTGGTTCACATTGAGGCTGCTGACGCCAAGCTCTTCGGCATTGATCATGCAGTTCAGCGTCCAGCGCACCACGTTTTCCCACTCGGTATCATTGGCAGCCACTACCGGACCCAGCGGTTCCTTGGAAATGACTTCTGGCAGCACGACGTGTGCGTCGGGCTCGTCCAGGCTGGTGCGCAGGGCGGCCAGCGCCGAACGATCGGTGGTCAGCGCCTTGCAGCGTCCTTCGCGGTAGCCGGTGGCGGCCTCGCTCTGGTCCGAATAGAAGACCGGGCGGTAGCGCAGATCGCTGACGGCAAAGAAATCAGCCGCGTTGAGTTCCGATGTCGTATCACTGCTGACACAGATTGGCTGGTTGTCCAGTTCCAGTGCGCTACGAATGCCGCTGTTCTTCTTGACCATGAAGCCCTGGCCATCGTAGAAGTTCACACCGACGAACTCTCCGAACTGTGCGTTGCGAGCCAGCGTCCAGGTGGTGTTTCTGGAGAGGATGTCCAGCGCGCCGGATTGCAGGGCCGTGAACCGGTCACCGGAGGACACCGGCACCATTTCAACTGCCTCACTGTCATTGAACACCGCGCTGGCCACCGCACGGCATACGTCGACATCAAAACCGCTGTATTCGCCCAGGCTGTTGGCCCGGGCAAAGCCCGCCAGCTCCAGATTGACACCGCAGCGCAGTGCACCTCGTTGAGAGACGCTTTCCAGAGTGGCTGCCGAAACGTTGTTGCCGGTGACGCCGGCCAGCAGCGCGGCCAGTGCCAGGAATTTTCTGCTCTGCATGGTAATCATCGCGGGCGGTAATGAACGAGTTCCACCGGAGTGGGGGAGTTGTCGGAGGCGTGACGATAGCTGGCGCGTGCACAGGGTGCGATATAGGCGGATTCTGTCGGTACGCCATGACCGGCCAGCTCTTCCTCGACGCGGATGGCGCGATTCATGGATGCCTGGTCACGCCCATCGGCGTCCAGGCAGGCCTTGATGACCATGATGTCCTTGTCATCGAATTCCCGAACCAGCAAGCGAACGGCCTGCTTGTTGGCACTGCCCATCATCTGGGTCTGATTGTCGTCGAAGATGAGCACGGTACGGCGATGTTTGACATAGCGATCGAGATCGGGCGCCTGACGTCTGGCATCGATTTCGAAAAAGCGCTGACGAGCCTCATTGAACACCGATTCCTGGGGGGTGCGCTTGTCCTGTGGCAGTTGATCGAATTCGCGCACATCGACCGTGCTGGCCCTGAGCGTCGGGTCTGGCGTACCCTGCCGCTGGGCGCCACTGATGAAGACCATTCCGTCGCCTCCCTGTTCGGCGAAGATGTTGTCCGCCAGTTCGATATCGGCAATATGCTCGGTGCCGGAGATTTCCAGCAGGGAGGACGGGAACACGCCATTGCCGTCAACCGTATATTCGCGCGAGAGCTGGATCTTGCCGACCGCCAGGGCATAGTCGGTGATCGTGCCCGACTCGGTTTCCGACAGGCTCTTGCTGTAGGACACGAAATGCTGGCCCTGGTCGGCACTGACCATCTGCATGCCGAAGCCTGCATCTTCCAGGGCGCGGATCACTGCATTGCCATAGGCTGATTGAGGCTTGTTGAATTGCAGGGTTGCCGTGGCGGGACGCATCTCGGGTATCTGCACCAGCGTGGCCACGAGATTGGTCGCGATGAGCTGCAGATGGGCTCGTTCCCGGGCGCTGATATCCTTCAGAGCTTCCTCATTGCCAGCCAGACGAGGCATGAGATCTTCCTCGCCTACACCAGGGCCACTGGACCCGGCACAGGCCGACAGGGTAGCTGCCAATGCCAGAACGGCAGACGTTCTCGCGAACTCGGGGAAAAAACTCATGAATTACTCCGCCACAACTCCATGACTACACCACGACTGGGAAAGCGATCACCGACATTGGTGGGCGCCCAACAGCCTTCGTCGAGTACTTTGTCGCGAGCCACACCTCGGGCCAGCAGCGCCTGTGTGACTCGCTGGGCACGACCCAGTGCCAGACCTTCATTTCCGATATCCAGCGCCGTCGGACCATTGCTGCAACCTACCAGACTGATGACATCATTGTCTTTCATCTTTGCATCGACGAACTGTTCGATCAGCTGCTTGTTGGTATCGCCCAGCACCATGGAGTCATTGCCGAAGACGATGATCTGCTTGTCGATGCGCTGGTAATCATCCAGGATCGATGCAAAGGTGGACTCGTTGCCGTAGAACAGATTGTTGACCTCTACCTGGCTGGAGTTCAGGGCTTGCAGGCTGGGCCCGTCTGCGGCGCTCCTGCTCACGTTGCTGACAATCTCTGGCGTGATCAGGGCAATGATCGGAGAGGTATCTTCCAGACCCAGAGAGGCAACATACTGAACTTCCGACAGGGCCGGGTCCTCTACCTTGAATCGTCTGGAATCGGCGTCGTTGACCACAACCGGGCTGCGGCTGCCGGCTACGCGCACCATGCTGACGGGCGTGATCGAATTGCCTCTGAGCTTGCGATAGTCCCGGCTGAGCTCGACAGCGCCAACCGCTATGTTCAGCTGCACCTGGTCGCTTGCCTCGTCGGTCTTCAGCGCATAGGACAGGTAGTTGGCTCCCTGGTCGGCACTGACACGCTGAATGCCGAAGCCCTTGCTGGCGAGTCCGTCCACCAGATGCGTCATGCGCGGGTCATCGTTGTCGCGATTGATCTGCAGTGTCGTGCTGAGCGGTTCGAAGACCTGGACAACAATACCGGAGAGGTCGTCGAACATGGCCTTCTCGGAGATCGTGATCGTGCTCGGCCTGGATGCGGTTGCAGTTCCCGCCGGGACATGGCCGCCATTGCTACTGGACACGGCACAGCCAGTCAATGACAAGGATGCGATGACGAGGCAGCTTGCCGAGAGACGAACCAGGGCTCGCTTGCCGCAAGGGGCAGGGGTGAAGGCACTGTTGCCGGAAAGTTGAATCACGGTTACTGCTCCGGGTTTTTGGTGAGTCGCTGATCGGCAAGCCGACCGGGAAGTGGGCCCAACGATATCAACAAGTCACAGACTGAATGATTCTGCATGAGACGATTTCAGAATGGGTCACGCTTTGTCCCGACGACCTTTCTCAAACGTGATTCAGGCCACTCAATCGACCTGTCCAGGACCGGTATAGTAGCCGCAAATTACCGCATGGCTCGGTAATCGTTCAATAAAAAATCAGACTCAGGGCAAAAACGGATTCATGCGTTCAGGTCATTTCATCGGGGTTCTCATCGCGGCGAGTCTGCCTCTGGGCTGCGCCAGCTGGCAGGAGCCGGGCTCACCCGACATCAGTTCGACAGTCACCGCAGAGCAGCGGCAGGCATCCGCCATGCAGCTCATTGCGCAGGATTTTGTCATCGCGTTACGGCAGATTCCCGCTCTGCCACCGGTTTCCACGACCGTCTCATTGCTGCAGTCCGAGCGGGATGATCCCTTTACCCGACACATGCGAGAGGCCTTGCAGGCTGCCGGCTATGGCACTCGCTGGGTACAGAACGCTGCGCCGGGGCTGTTGTTCCAGTACCGTCATGAAAACGGGGTAGACCGGGCGTCAAGGCAGGACCTCTATGAGGTTGCCATTGGCCATGTTGAATTGCGACGCCGTTTCGCCACCGATGGATCGGGTCTGATCACTCCGGCCACACCGCTGTATGTCCGAGGAGCCGATGCTTCTGATGTGGTGATGGATGACTCGCGTTTCAGCCCATCATCACAGCTGGCCGGTCGCTCTGCACCGAATGGTTCCGAGTCGGTTGACACGACCATGTCGAGACCGGTCTCGAGCACAGGCACCCGGGGGTTGGCGGTGCCGCAGGAGGCCAATCCTCTGAATCCGCTGATTGCAGGGACGGACCGTCGGCGCGAACTCGGCATGCCGCTACTGGCCTTGCCAAGGGTCGAGAATGTCTTCGACATCGGTGGGTCGAACTTCACGGATATCCTGGCTGACAGTCTGCTCGTCAGGGAGCAGATACTGACCTTCGCCAACGACTCCCTGCGGCTGGGAGCGGTGAACAAGACACTGGTGGAACAAATGGTAGAATCCTTTCAACCCGAAACGGATGTGTTCTCCGTGCTTGGCTGTTCTCTGGGGCCCACGCAACTGAAAAGCGGCAACGCCGCGCTGGCGTTGGGCAGAGCCAGTCGGGTCAGAGAGGCCTTGCTGTTTGCCGGAGTGCCACAGGAGCGCATTCTGGATGAAGGCTGCTGGGCAAGTGACGGTTCGGGCAAGGCATTGCCACGGCGAGGAGTCGTGGTGACACTCAACAGAAAGACCTGAAACCGAGCCAGTCAGTGAACGTGAAATTGCTGAAATCCTTCCTCTTTGGCCTGAACTCCCTTCTCGGCAGGGGCCGCGCCCGCAGGCTGAGCCTTGCCCTGTTGTTGCTGTTGTCCGGTCAGGCACAGGCCTTCCAGCTGCAGGCCATGGATGCCAGCCGGGTTGATCTGAACGACTACGTCGGTGATGGGGAATGGACGCTGGTGATGTTCTGGTCAACCGACTGCATTCCCTGCGAACAGCAGAAGCCCATGATCGAGGCATTCCACCGAGATCATGCAGGGCGTGATGCCCGCGTGGTCGGGATCGCACTGGACGGCATGGAGCTACGCGAGCAGATCCAGGCGCTGATCGATCGACATCAGCCCTCGTATCCGAACCTGGTGGTGTTCACTGATGTCTTTCATCGGCAGTACAAGGAACTGACGGGCAAGGATTTCCGGGCAACGCCCACCTACCTGCTGTACAACCCCGCTGGCGAGCTGGCAGGTGCACGCAGTGGCGTCATCGAGCGGGCGCTGCTGGAATCCGTGGTCAAGGGCGGTTAGACAATCCAGTCCGGCACTGCCCCGGCGCCGGACCGCCAGGGCCTGATCATGTCGTTTCGCTGCGCATCAGCGGTGCCAGTGCTGCGTAGGTTGCCTTGTAGCGCTCATGCTCGGCGGCAAAGGCCTCACTGGAACCATCGGGCTCTACCGTATGATCAATGGCCGGTGGCGTGCAGATGCTGAAAGGGTCTGCCTGCTCGGCGGCAATCATGCCCAGTCGGGCGGCCCCGAGGCTGGCACCGAAATCGCCATCGGCCGTGACATCCAGCGGGATATTCAAGGTGTTGGCAATCACGCGCAGCCAGTAATCCGATTTGGCGCCGCCACCGATCGCGGCAGCCCGCTGGAGCGTGGTGCCGGCACTTTGCAGTGCCAGTTGAGAATCCTTGAAGGCGAAGGCAACGCCTTGCAACACCGCTCGCGTCATTGCGATGCTGTCGCTGGAGTGTTTCAGACCCATGAAGACGCCGCGTGCATCAGCATCATTGATGGGGGTGCGCTCGCCACCCAGATAGGGCAGAAAGACGATGTCCGTGGGTTCGGCAGGCAGTTCGTCCAATGGTGCACTGAGTGATTGTGGCGTCGACTGCACGGCTCTGGCCAGCCAGTTGAGCGCATCGGTTGCGGCCAGTATCACCCCCATCTGATGCCAGGTATCGGGCAGCGCGTGACAGAAGGCATGCACGGCACTCTCGGCATTGGGCTGGTAGCTGTTGTTGGCGGCGAACAGTACGCCCGAGGTGCCCAGAGAGACAAAGGCATCGCCATCGCGCACGGTACCCATGCCACAGGCGCTGGCGGCATTGTCGCCGGCCCCGCCAGCGACCACGACCGATTCCCGCATGCCGAAACGCTGCGCCAGGGTGGCGCGCAGCTGGCCGGAGACGTCGCTGCCTTCGACCAGTCGAGGCATGTGCTCGGTGGAAAGGCCAGTGGCTTGCAGCAGCTCATCGGACCAATGGCGGGTAGCCACATCCAGCCAGCCGGTGCCGGCAGCATCGGACATGTCGCCCACATGTTCGCCGGTCAGCCACAGTCGGGCGTAATCCTTGGGCAGCAGGACTTTGGCGACGCGGGCAAAATTCTCCGGTTCGTTTTCCGCTACCCAGGCCAGCTTGGGAGAGGTGAAACCGGGGAACAGGATGTTGCCTCCAATCTGCCGGAATTGCGGGGTGTCCAGACGATGAGCCTGGGCATGACTGCGTGTGTCGTTCCACAGCATGCAGGGGCGGATGACCTGATCATCGGCATCCAGCAGGGTGGCGCCATGCATGTGGCCGGACAGGCCAATGCCACGAACGGCCGAGAGCTCATGGGCATGTGTGCTCTGCAGCGCTTCCAGCGTCTGTTCGATGGCTGTGATCCAGTCTGCCGGATCCTGTTCTGACCAGCCGTCATGCGGTCGACTAACCGAGAGGCTGGCACTGTGGCTGGCAACGATGTGTTGTGACTCGTCCATCAGGACGCTCTTGACACTGGATGTGCCCAAGTCTATTCCCAGATACATGATGTGATAGGTGTTGGTGGTTGAATGAAACTGGTTTGTCTGTTGGGGTCAGGGTAGTGGTGTTGCAGGAAACCACTGCTGGGTCTTGTCCTTGTCGCGTTCGATGATCACATGGTGATTGGCGAACAGCTTGTAGGGCGCGCTCCACTGGCCATCGGGCCACTGTACCCGAACGGTGGCGCGCTCGGCCACGCCGAGACCGACGTGAATGAAGCCGGCCTTGCCCGAGGCATGGCCACCGCCTGATTGCAGGCGGCGGGTCTGCACGCGGTTGCCGGTCTTGATGGACACTCTGGCACCGATGGCATGGCGGTTGTCACCTGGCTGTTCCAGAGCCAGTTTCAGCCAGTTGCCACCGACACGAGGACCATCTTCGCCTTGCATGCCACGATTGCGAAACAGGCTGACATTGTCGCCGCGGTTGACCACCACGATATCCAGCAGGCCGTCGGCATTGAAGTCGGTGATGCTGGCGCCACGACCCCGTCGATCCAGGGCAATGCCTGCGGCCAGACCCTGTTCACTGAAGGTGTCTTCGTGAGTGCCCAGCAGTAGATTGTCAGGGTCGTAGGCGGCGAAGTCGCTCATGCTCTCCACATTGCCCTTGGTGATGAACAGATCCATCAAGGCGTCGTTGTTCAGGTCCTCGAAGCGGGAATGCCAACCGGTACTGGGTTTCAGGTCATCACCGGTATAGGGACGATGCGCAGTGGCACCACGATCCCAGGCCATGTCGTCGTAATGCGGACGATTCTCCTCGATGGCCTGTTGCAAGTCCAGTACCTGCAGCTTGGTATCCCCCATGGATGTGAGCGCGTACTCCGGATAGCCATCGGCGTTCAGATCGGCTTCGGCGATGCCCATGCCCCAGATGACCACGGGCTCCCAGCCTTCGGCGGCACCGAACAGACGCGGGTAGCGGCCACTGTCGAGGCGCCAGAGCTGTTCCTGACCGCCGCGATAATACTGGCGATCATTGGTGATTCTCAACGCGTCCACACCTGACTTGTTCCAGTCCGTGAACAGCATCGACAGTGCACAGTAGCCGGGCTCCAGCGGTAATACACTGGCATAGTCGGGGCCTGGCGAGCCGTCCCGCCTCTTGTCTGCAGGGCGATGCAGCTCATTGGCATGGCAGGTTCCCCAGGGGGAACCCGGGGCTGCGCGATCCACGTAGTTGCCGACCGCCAGGGTGGGATAGGCATGGCCGGGTTCGAAGGTGGCGCTGAAAGCGGTGGTCCAGGCATTGCTACCATCGAAGTTCCACAGCAGATTGGCCGGGGTGAACTGACAGTCGCTGCCACCCTTGAACAACTGATTCTCGCCAACGCGCATCACCATCAGATCCTGAAAGCCGTCGTTGTCGATATCCAGCGGATAGCTGCCAATGACGCGATCCAGTGCCAGACTGGTATTGTCTACAGGCTCGAATCGCAAGGGGCCTGCCGTTGTACTGCGGTTCACATACAGGGCTGCCGCTTGATTGCCGCCTGCCAGGTACAGATCGGGCAGGCGGTCCTGGTTGCAGTCGAAGGTGCTGACCCCACCACCAACGAAATACTCCCAGGGGCCTGCATAGCTGTGAGTGATTCCGGCTGCCGCAGACTCCTCCTGCATCAGCGGAATGTCGCCGGTGAAGATCCCTGCCGACGCCTCGGCCTGACTGTCGACGGACCAGGAAGCCAGCATCAGGCTCGTGATCAATGCTGTCCTGATCATCATGGCTGTATCACCAGAGTCTTGAGAAAGGCAATCATTTCGCTCTTCTGCCGTTCGTTCAGACTGGCCCAGGCATCGCGGGAACTGCGCGCCTCGCCGCCATGCGCATCAATGACTTCGGCCAGTGTCGTCATGTCGCCGCGGTGTCCGTAGGGCGCGGTCGAGGCGATACCCCAGAGCTCGCTGGTCATGAAGACATTGCGCTCGACAAAGCGCTGCGAGAGTAGTTCGTTGCCCAGTGCGGACAGGGTCTGATCGGCGATGCGATGACGCTTCAGATCGCCAAACAGCGGGACGAGATAGCGGCCGCTGTCGTCACGTGGCAGCCGCTGTGCCCATTCCAGCAACGCCAGTGGATAGATTGCATCAATGCCTTCGCCGCGGCGCAGGGTGCCGGCAGCATCCAGTGTGCCGGGATCGGCGAAATCCAGGGACTCGAGAGGCAGCGAGGTTCTGTGACAAGTATTGCAACCGGTTTGCTCGAAATGCTTCTCGCCCGAGGCTGCCGCCGCCTGCCAGCGTTCATCGGTGGGTATCATGCGGCCTGGCGGCGGCAGGGTTGCCTGCCAGGCAACCAGCGCGGACACTTCTCCCGGGCCGATTTCATCGCTGAAGCCATCTTCATCGTGATCGTCTTCACCGGTCCAGCGTTGACCGAAACGTTCAACCGCCTGCAGACCGTGATGATGGTTCAGCGCGTTGATCGTGAACTGCCGCAGTGAGGTCATCACGCCCTTGTGGCTGAACGGCCGGATCACCAGATCCTGATCGACACCGTCGATATGATCCGTGGCCACTCGACCGTCCGGGTACACATCGAGCCTGCCGAAGTTCACGCCCTTGGCTGTCAGTTCCACTCGCGTTGCCTGTCCGGACGCTCTGGCCGATTGCAGGGCCTGCGCACGTTGCGTTTGCAGCTCTACCGTCATCTCGCGCGCCAGCAGCTCGACCAGACCCGCGCCGAACAGATGATTGGTATTGCGTTCGTTGGAAAACTGTGGGTCGGTGGTATCGAAGTCGGTGTGCTGGAAACCTTCGGAGACGAACACATTGGCGGTGAAATCGCCGGCCCCACCAACCAGCGGAACGTTGTGACAGCTGGCGCAGGCATTGGCATCCATCCCCGCGGTTCGCGAGAAGGCCGAGCGTGATGCGCGCTTGCGCTTGGTGGGGATGATGGCCTGCGTGGCCATGGGCCGGCCCACGCCATCGAGTGTGGTGAAGCGGGCGTTGAACAGGTGTTCGCCTGCGTCCATCAGTGACTGCAGTTCATGCAGTTCGAGCCGACCCTGAAAGTCGCCGGGAGACACCGGATCGGCGAGTGTTCTCTCCGACCAGATGTCGCGCAGTGGCACACTGCTGGATTCTGCCGCCGTTGAACTGCTCAGGGCCAGACAGACGGCTGCCATCAGACCGGTGCCGACGGTTCCGGGCATGTTTCGTTTGCTCATCAGGTGACTTCGGGGACGGATTGTTGAGTGGCCAGCAGTCGATCGACTGCACTCAGGCTGTTGTCCGCAAGCCCCTGCATGAGCAAGCGGTCGTCATCTTCGAAAGGGTGAAGCAGACTCTCGGCTGCCGGTCCATCGACCAGGTGAGCATCCAGCACACGGCAGATGCCGTCACGCATCAGGGTATAGCTGCGTTCACTGCAGCCTACCAGTGCCACGGGAAAGGGGTCGAGCAGGGTGAATACACTGATCAGGCCTTCGCCAATGGCAATGCCTGCCGTTTCGAAGGCCAGGCTGGCGGCCTTGTCGCCGGATTCGGCGGCAGTGCACAGCGCCTGCATGGCGGTGTCGGCAACACGACCGGCTGGCGGTGTGTCGGCCGGCAAGCCCCTGGCAAGTCGCTCGATACCATAGTCGGCGGTATAGGCCTCTATGCAACCGCGCTTGCCACAGCGACACAAGGCACCGTCGGTGCGGAACCGCAGGTGTCCGATTTCCATGGCCGATGAACGCGTGCCGGCGAAAGGCTGACCGTTCAGGTACAGACCGAGGCCCACACCGTGTCCGAACAGCACCGTGGCGAAATGGCTGCCGAGCCTGTCCGCCTGCCGACGACTCAGCGCCTGTGAAATCAGCCGACAATCATTGTGTACGCTGACACTGACATCGTAGCGCCGTTGCAGCGTATCGCCCAGCGGGACGTCGCGCATGCGGATGACCGGAGACCACAGCAGTTTGCCGGAGGCGTGTTCGGTCTGACCCTGAAAGCCGACGCCGATGTGACGCAGCCGGATATCCGGGTGTTCAAGACGCAACAGATCGATGCACTGGCAGATCGTTGCCAGCAGTTGCTCCAGAGTCAGGCTGCGGGTATCGACAATCTCCAGATGAGACCCCAGTACGTTGCCGGCATAGTCCACCAGATGCACACGTATCAGATCAATGGTCAGGGTCAGCGTCACCACATGGCCGGCCTCCGGACAGAGCGACAGCAGAGACCGGGGTCGACCTCGTGAGGGTCGAGTTCTGGTGTTCTGGTAACGCTCACTGCTCAGGATGCCCTGGTCGATCATCTGGCTGGAGAGTGTCGAGATGGACGCCGCGCTCAGGCCGGTCATGGCAGCCAGCCGGGAGGGCGTGCAGGGACCCTTGGTGCGCAGTGTATCCAGCACGCGACGTCGATTTCCGTCGCGCAGGTCGTCACTGCGGATTATCGATCTTTTCTGCATCTGTGATGGAGGGGCGTGGTTGTTGTGTAAATCGGGAAAAAACAACTTGACACATTTCCGTGCAGAAGTCACCATTTATTCCAGCCGTGAATTAAATGCGGCAGACACCAATCACTACTGGAGTGAGCATGAAAATTTCTGGAGCACTTGTTGTAGCTGCCTCAGTCTCGGCGATGTTGTCCGGACCGGTACTGGCAGAAGGAAAGACTATCGGCGTTTCCTGGTCGAATTTTCAGGAAGAGCGCTGGAAGACTGATGAAGCGGCCATCAAGAGCGTCATCGAAGCCAATGGCGACAGCTACATCTCTTCGGATGCCCAGTCGTCTGCGGCCAAGCAGTTGACCGATGTCGAGGCACTGATCTCGCAGGGCGCGGACGCCCTGATCATCCTGGCTCAGGATTCCAGTGCCATCGGGCCGGCGGTCGAGCAGGCAGTGGCTGAAGGCATTCCGGTTGTCGGCTACGATCGACTGATCGAGAATGAAGATGCGTTCTACATCACGTTCGACAATGTCGAGGTGGGTCGCATGCAGGCTCGTGCGGTTCTCGAGGCCATGCCCGAAGGCAACTATGCCTTCATCAAGGGTTCGTCTTCCGATCCGAACGCCGACTTCCTGTTCGGTGGGCAGATGGAAGTCCTGAAAGAGGCCATGGATGCCGGTCGCGTCGTCAATGTGGGTGAGGCCTATACCGATGGCTGGAAGCCCGAAAATGCGCAGCGCAACATGGAGCAGATTCTGACGGCCAACGACAACAACGTCGATGCGGTGGTGGCGTCCAATGATGGTACGGCTGGTGGCGTGGTAGCCGCACTGGCCGCGCAGGGCCTCGACGGTTCCGTACCGGTCTCCGGACAGGATGGCGATCATGCGGCACTGAACCGCGTGGCGCGCGGCACACAGACGGTTTCCGTCTGGAAGGATGCGCGTGAACTGGGCAAGGGGGCAGCGACCATTGCCACCATGTTGGCTGACGGTTCGACACCGGCCGACGTTCCCGGCGTCGAGCAGTGGGCCGGCGGTCCGCAGGGTCTGACACTCAACGCTGTCTTCCTCGCACCGGTTGCCATCACTCAGGACAATCTGGACCTGGTGATCGATGCTGGCTGGATTGATCGCGACAAGGCCTGTGAAGGGGCTGCCGAGTCGGTAGCTGCCTGCCAGTAATTCAGGCTCTTGCGCGCAGTTCCCTTTGCCGGGCGGCAGCGTCAAACAGACGTTGCCGCCTCTCGTTTTGGCCAAGCCCCCAAGAGGGGCTCCTTTCCAGCGAATACCAATCCATGAGCGATCCAAGACCGACCGCGGCTGCGCAGGGGGCGCGGCAAAGCGAAGAATCCGCGATAAAGCGCTTTTTTCGAGCCACCGAAGTGGACACCCGCATGCTGGGCATGCTCGGTGCCCTGTTCCTGATCTGGATCGCGTTCCATCTGTTGTCTGACGGGCGCTTCCTGACGGCACGCAATCTGTGGAATCTATCGGTGCAGACCTCGTCGGTTGCCATCATGTCGACGGGCATGGTGTTGATCATCGTGACTCGCCACATCGACTTGTCGGTTGGATCCATACTGGGATTTGTCGCCATGATCATGGGTGTGTCCCAGACCGGATTCCTGGCAGACATGTTCGGTTCAGGCAGCGCCATGATCTGGTTTTCCGCGTTGTTGATCGGTATGTGTCTGGGCGCTCTGATTGGCGGACTGCATGGGGCCATCATTGCGTATCTCGGGGTGCCCGCGTTCATCGTCACGCTCGGTGGCCTGCTGGTGTGGCGAGGTGCCGCCTGGTGGGTGACATCCGGGCAGACGGTTGCCCCCATGGATCCGACCTTTCGTCTCATGGGCGGTGGGCCCTATGGTTCCATCGGCGCCTTCTGGAGCTGGGTGGTCGCTGCCATCGCCTGTCTCGGCATTGTCGCCATGCTGTACCAGGGCCGGCGCAATCGCACGCGCTTCGGATTTCCACAACGTCCTGTATGGGCCGAAGTCACACTGGCTGCGGTCGGTTGCGGCAGTGTCCTTCTGGCGGTGGCTGTGGCCAACAGCTATGCCTGGCCCAAAGGCATCGTCAGACGCTATGCCACAGCCAATGGTATCGAAGTTCCCGATGGTGGGCTGTTCATTGCTCACGGTATCGCCATTCCGGTACTGATAGCCATCAGCGTCGGCATCATCATGACCTTCATCACGACTCGTACGCGTTTCGGTCGCTATGTCTTCGCCATGGGTGGAAACCCGGAAGCGGCGGAACTGGCCGGTATCAACACGCGCTGGGTGACCACCCGGATCTTCATCCTGATGGGTGTTCTGTGTGCCATTGCAGGCGCCATTTCCACTGCTCGTCTGAACGCATCCACCAATGCCCAGGGCACGCTGGATGAGCTGTTGGTCATTGCCGCAGCGGTCATCGGCGGCACGTCACTCGGAGGCGGGGTCGGCACGATCGTCGGTGCCATGATCGGGGCCGTGGTCATGCAGTCACTGCAGAGCGGCATGGTGCTGCTTGGCGTCGATGCACCGTTCCAGAATGTGGTCGTCGGTATCGTGCTGGTGTTGGCCGTCTGGCTCGATGGCCTCTATCGTCGTCGCTCCATTTAACGAATCCAGGGAGAAACAGGAACATGCATACATCAGCTCCCAAGGTCGTCGAGATGCAGGATTGCTCGATAGCATTCGGTGGAATCCATGCGGTCGATCATGCCTCACTGGACTTGCACAAGGGTGAGGTGGTTGCGCTGCTGGGACACAACGGCGCCGGCAAGTCGACCTTCATCAAACTGCTGTCCGGCGCCTACAAGCGAGACGGCGGCACCATTCTCATCAATGGTGAAGAGGCCACGATCAACAATCCGCGCGATGCCAAGGCCTATGGTATCGAGACCATCTATCAGACACTGGCTCTGGCCGATAACGTCGATACCGCCGCCAATCTGTATCTGGGACGTGAACTGCGAACGCCCTGGGGAACACTGGATGATGGTGCCATGGAGTCGCATGCTCGGGAAGTCATGGGCCGACTGAATCCGCGTTTCCAGCGTTTCAAGGAGCCGGTCAAGGCCTTGTCTGGTGGTCAACGTCAGTCTGTGGCCATTGCCCGCGCCATTCTGTTCAATGCGCAGATCCTGATCATGGATGAACCCACGGCGGCACTCGGTCCGCAGGAGACCGCGCAAGTGGGTGAACTGATCAAGCAGCTCAAGGAAGAGGGCATCAGCATCTTTCTGATCAGCCACGACATCGAGGACGTGTTCGATCTGGCCGACCGCGTTGCGGTCATGAAGAATGGTCAGATGGTGGGTACGGCGCCGGTCAGTGATGTGACGCGTGACGAGGTACTGGGCATGATCATTCTGGGCAAATGCCCCCCGGGAGCGACGCCCGGACCGGGAGCGGTCACGCAGGACGATTGAGCTGCCTGTCTGCCCCCGGAGAGCCAAGGAGACGATCCGATCGGCAGGCAGGATCGGGTGTCCCGGTAACATACCGAATTCGGCCCTGGCCTACTATCATGTTCCGAGGCGGGAAATCGCGATGATGCCAGGGGCTGTTGGGCATCATGTCCTGTTGGATGTGGATGCCTTGCCGTGTCCTGCAGAGGAACATTATGCGCAGGGCAGGGACAAAGTGTCGAATGGTCTGCACGATGGCGTTTCATGTCCTGATGACATTGAGGCGCAGGTCTTGCAGAATGAGGTTACCTTCCATTGGCATGCGGACACGCAGGAGAGGCTTGAACCAAGTGACAACAGATACGTGTAGAGCCTGGTTGCTGCGATTCGGCGGCGCGCTGGCAGCGATGCTCGTCAGTGCACCGACGTTCGCGGAACTGGCCATCTGTACCACGCCACAGCGGCCGGACTGTCCGATGGCCCTGACTCAACCGGCGGGGCAGGAGTTCACCTTCTCGCGTTTGATGTTCGCCGACAATCAGGTTGCCATCGAGAATCTGGGCGATCGCATCGGCTACCCGCACTGGCAGGCTGATTGCTCCGAGTCGGAGCCACACTTCATCGCCGCACTCAAGCGCTTGACACGACTGGACACGAATTCGGCCAGTCAGTCGATTTCCCTGCTCGATGACCGAATCTACGATTATCCGCTGTTGTATATCGTCGAGGCCGGCTTTGCCTCATTCAGTCAGCCGGAAGCCGACAACCTGCGAGAGTATCTGTTGCGGGGCGGATTCCTGCTGGTCGATGACTTCCATGGTTCCTATCAGTGGGAAGAATTCGAGGGCTGGATGCGACAGGTGTTTCCGGAACGCCCCATCGTTGAAATTCCGCCCACGCACGAGATCTTCAACGTGCATTTCGCCATCGACGATTTCATTCAGATTCCCGGGTTGCGGGCTCTGTGTCTGAACCCGGGAGAAACCTGGGAATTGCCCATCATGAAGTCCTCGGCCATCAGCGAAAGCAATGCCTCACGGCAGCAGCCACGATGGCGCGGTGTGCTCGATGATGATGGCCGGGTCATGGCCATCATCAACTGGAACATGGATCTCGGAGACGCCTGGGAGCATGCCGACATGGAAGAATACAGTGCGCTGTATACCGCCACGGCGTATCGCCTGGGCGTCAACTACGTCATGTATGGCATGACGCATTGAGCACGCATTCCGGCGCAGCGTCTCAGTCGGCCGGCACGTTGCGGATGTGCAGGCCTACCATGTGCTGCATGACGCGTAGTACCTGGGTGCTGTAACCGAACTCATTGTCGTACCACACGTACAGGACACAGCGGTTGCCATCCACGATGGTGGCTACCGAATCGAAGATGGCGGGTTCCGGAGTGCCGACGAAATCGGTGGATACGACCTCGGTGCTGTAGGAGTAGCTGATCTGCTGGCTCAGTGCCGAGTTGTAGGCAACTTCGCGTACATGGTCGTTGAGCTGATCGCGTGTGGTCTCTTCGCCCAGGTTCAGGTTGCACACGGCCATCGACACATTGGGTGTCGGTACGCGAATGGCATTGCCGGTCAGCTTGCCCTCCAGTTCGGGCAAGGCCTTCGATACCGCCTTGGCGGCACCGGTAGAGGTGAGTACCATGTTCAGTGGTGCGCTGCGGCCGCGGCGCTCAGCCGAGTGATAATTGTCGATCAGGTTCTGATCGTTGGTGTAGGAGTGAACCGTTTCGACATGTCCGTTGATGATGCCGTAACGATCATTGATGACCTTGAGCACAGGCGTGATGGCATTGGTGGTACAACTGGCGGCGCAGACAATGGTGTCCTCGTCCGCAATCATGTCCTCGTTCACACCGTACACGATATTCTTGATGGCACCGCCTGCGGGGGCGGTGAGCAGTACCTTGCTGGCACCCTTGGGCACCAGATGCCGGCCCAGGCTGGCTTCGTCCTTGAAGACGCCGGTGTTATCCACGATAAGGGCATTATCGATACCGTAGGCACTGTAATCGATGTCCTCCGGCTGATTGGCATAGATGACCTTGATGAAGTTGCCGTTGGCAATGATGGCGCTGTTGGCCTCATCCACCGTGATATGGCCATTGAACGGACCATGAATGGAATCGCGTCGCAACAGGCTGGCGCGTTTTCTCAGGTCGCCGTCCTTGCCGCCTCGCACGACGATGGCACGCAGGCGCAGCGGATTGCTGGAGGTAGTGCGTTCGATCAGCAGGCGTGCCAGGATGCGACCGATTCGGCCAAAGCCATAGAGCACCACGTCCCGCGGCTTGTCGAGCACCGAAGGTGTATCGGGGATGCCCTGCAAGGCATCACGCAGGAAGGCGTCGAGTTCTGTCTGGTCGTCGGCTTTACCAGCCTGGCGCGCGGCAAAGGCCAGTTTGCCGACATCGACACGCGAACTGCCGGGTTGAATGTCGGAAATGATCTTCAGCACGGCACTGGTCTCTGCCAGAGACACCGTTTCGCCAACGACTTGCTGGGCCTGCTGGTGAGCCTTGATGATGTCGATGGTGGAACCGTTCATCAATTTGCGGCCGAATACGGTGATGATGACACCGCGATCGCGATAGAGGGATCCAACTGCCGGTATCATTCGCTCGGCGAGTCCTTGTTCCTCGATATAGTTGGTCAGATGGGTGCGGGGTTCTGTCACTGCGCTGCCTTTTGTGAGTGAGTCGAGAAGGAATGTGTCGCTATCGGACGCAGATCTTAGCGGCTCGCGCGTGGAGAAACGTAAAATACTCACTATTACGATGCCAAATCTGACATCAGTTGTGAATCAATGACATGAATCGAGTACTATCTCACACTCAACTCATCGGGCCACTTTTGCGTTAGATGGAAACCAACGCCCCTTATCGATCACTCCGTCATGGAGAGATGCTCAATTGGTATCGCGTCGAGCGAATCCTTGGGCGTGGGGGATTTGGTGTCATCTATCTGGCTACCGATACCAATCTGGATGTGCTGGTCGCCATCAAGGAGTATCGGGTACTGTTGCCGGGTGGCGACTCGGAGACGCAAGGCAGCACAAGCCAGTCGGAACACGCTGCCAGAGACGGTGTGCAGAGTTTCATCCGTGAAGCGCGTAATCTGGTGCGCTTCAAGCATCCGAACATTGTTCGGGTAATGTCGGTGTTCGAACTCAATGACACGGCCTATATGGTCATGGAGTTCGAAGAGGGCAGCGATCTGCGGGAGCACTTGCAGAAGCCGGAGAACGCCACCGAGAAAGCGCTCAAGGCGCTGATCCGCCCGATTTCCAAGGGTTTGGCCGAAATTCATCGACATGGCTTCGTTCACCGTGACATCAAGCCCGCCAATATCCTGGTGCGCAACGATGGCTCCCCGGTGCTGCTGGATTTTGGCTCGGCCCGCAATTCGGCGCAGGCTGCCAGCGATGTTCATACGGCGCTGGTATCGGCCGGTTATTCACCGCTGGAACAGTACAGCGGCGACGGTGACCAGCAGCAGGGTCCCTGGACGGATATCTATGCGCTGGGTGCCGTGTTGTATTTTGCGGTGACCGGTTGCGAACCGGTTGACAGCGTCAAACGCGGGTCCGCCCTGCTCAATGGCGGCAAGGATCCTCTGTTGCCGGCTGGGCTGTTGGGGCAGGGGCGATACTCGAAGGAATTTCTGAGCGCCATCGACTGGGCGCTGGCGTTCCGTATTGCCGATCGTCCGCAGACCCTCGCAGACTGGGTTCCGGCCTTGTTTCGCGACAGGATCAGTGCCCGGATCACGCGCAAGGTGACGCCTGATGAAACAGATCTGGCTGACAAGGTCACCGCTTCCGATGACTCCCTGGGTGGTATATCCATGCTGGATGAAGCGGTGCCGCCGGAAATCAGGGCAGTGCGAGACCGACGAGGCAATGCGGGCAGAGGGTCCGGGGCCAGAGCCTTTCACGGGCGAGACAGCGAAGATCGGCGTCCCACGCAGAGACTGGCGGCGCGAACGCAGACGCGAGGCCGTAGCCAGAGAAGCAAGCGTTTTCGCACACTGTACTGGCTGGCTCCTCTGGTTATTGCCAGTGGTCTGGCGATGTCCTGGCTGGTGCTGGTCATCAACGATGTGGGGCCTGACAAGCAAGGTGCCTCGACGCGCACAGACCCGGCGGCCTCGGACAGGCAGGTCTCGGTTGATTCAGGGGAGGCTCGCTCTTCCGGGTCGGGCGATGCCGCCACGGCCGGGACGGACGCTGGTGAACGCGCATCTGCCGGTGTGGACAGTGCTGCACCGACGCAGGCAGGACTGACGGAAACGGGCTCGACGGACGATCAGTTGGAACTGGCGACTGAAGCGGCTCGTGAGAAGGCTGAGGCTGCTCGCCTGCAGAAGCAGGAGGCTGCTGCCGAAGAGGCACGCCGGCTTGCCGAAACCGAAGCTGCTGCGGAAAAGGCAAGACTGGAGGCGCTCGAAACCGATCGACGGGCTCGCCTGCGGGCGCGACGTCAGCAACTGGCACAGGCTCTGAGTACCGCTGAGCTCCGTCTGGATGAGGGCTTGCTGGACGAGGCCGAAGCGGCTCTGGATGAGGCGGCCTCTCTGGACCGCAATGATGCGGAACTGAAATCCTTGCGAAGCCGCTGGAGAGTCGCATTGATCGACGCCCGTACACCGGTCAGCGACAGCGATTTCGATCAGGTCATCGAGCGCTTCGATCGGTTGCGCAGGGCCATCGAGGACAACGATGTGGCGGTGGTGGAGTCCCTGACCGAGCCTTCCGGTCAGAACGCGCTGTTCCGACAGCTCATGTCACAGTTCTCGAAACTCGATATCAGTATCGACCAGATTCGGGTAACCAATGCAGACAAGTCCATCAACGCGCGATTGCGAATCGTCAGAATGATCCGGGAGAACGGAGATCGAGCGACTCCTTCGCCGGCCTATCGTGATCGCACCATCAGTAGCAGACGAATCGAAGGCAGGTGGTCACTCATCAACTGGTAGGCGTTCGTTACTGGTGATCAGTTCGCGTGGCGACTGCAGTGCCCTGGCGTCCAGCAGCAGACGCTGATACAGCTCCACAGAGTCCAGATAGTCGCATGCCTGCTCGACATCGGCCTCGCAAGGGCCGGCTTCGTCGAATCCGCGTTCCTCGGCGGATCGGACCCGGTGGCGCAGTTCTTCGCTCACTTCATCGGAAAAATCGCGCAGCAATTGCTGTGACATCATGACGCTGCAAGCGGCCTCCTGCATGGCGGCATTCAGCTGCGGGTTTCGTGCGGAGGCGGCCGGTTCGTTGCGCCACAGCTGATAGCTGACCTGATACCGATGCCAGCCACCGTCCATGTAGAGCGCATCGGCCACGGCACGAGCCAGAGCGCTGCCATGCTCTCGTTCGTGCAAGCCGCATTCACAACGCCGCCGATCGCAGAAGGCGCGTTCTTCGGCCTGCTCGGGAAGCTCGAACCAGGAAGGGTGGATGTCGAATGGCAGTTTTCGAACAGCACGGCTATCGGTCCCGGCACTCGCCTTCTGCGGGCAGGGGCGATCCTGAAATATGGTGCTTCCATCCGCTGCAGGACAAGTGTATATGGCGGCAATACTCGTATCCGGGAGCCCCAACAGTTGTAAACTCAGCAACAACAGCCAGAGCACATGTCGGACTTGCCAGCGCGCCTGCAGGGAAATGGTCATCAGTGAGTTGGACATGCCAGAGTTATCGGCTGTTCGATGGACTACTCGATGAGACGCAGTTCTCACACAGGCAAGTCGTTGCACACGATAATGACACTGCGCTGTCAATCTACGGCAAGTTCAACAAGTAAACGGATATCCAATGATCAAGAACATTCTGGCTGTATCAACGATGGTTTTCGCACTGGGAGCCTGTTCCAGTAGCAGTGATTCAAATTCCAATGGTGATACCGGCGGAACTGACGGTACGACCGGTGGCGCCACGGACGGTGGAACTGATGGTGGTACGGATGGTGGGGCGACGGATGGTGGCAGCACCGATGGCAATTCAGGCCCGGCGGCTGCAACCAAGGCGGGCGCCTATATCGGTGATTTCGGCTCTGGCAACGGTGTATATGTCATCGACAATGACAACAACCTTTCGGGTCTTGCGCTGGCAGCGAATGGCTCGGCCAACTCCCTGTTCGGGGACATCGGCGCCGGGGATACCTTCAACGGATCGCTGCGCTCCTACACGCATCCGGCCAATACCCCGGCGGGTGAGGGTTCTTTCGCAGCCGGTGAACCGGGTGAACTGGCCGATGTGATTGCGCCGACGGAATTCGATCTGAACATCATCAATGGTCAGACCATCACCAGTCTTTCAGGCGCGGACGTCAGCCTGGGTTTTGCCGTCGCTGGTGATCTGGCACCTGCCAATGCTGCGGATATAGCGGGCAGTTGGACCGGCAACCATCGTTACTGCAACAATGAAGATGTCTGCACGGTTCTCCGTACTGAAATCACTTTCAGTGGCAACAATGCGGACGGTCGGACGGTTCTGCTCAATGAAGCCGGCGAAGAGAGTTTCGCAGTGCCCATCGACGGTAGCATTTCCAACTTCGGCGACGTTTCCCTGCTGAGCTTTACCTGGAACAGCAATACCTACAATGGCGTGGTCTTCTTTGCACCTGGTCAGACAGGCAGTCTGGTTTTCCTGGGCGAGACCGAAGCTGACGCCAACAACAAGACGATCGCCTCGCTGCTGAGCCGATAGTCAGGCTGACACACCCTTTCCGGCCGCAAGGATAATCCTTGCGGTTGCTGCAATGATCATGTCATTGTAGTAACCACCTTGAGATCGATCCAGATCCAGAGCCGGAAGGGGTGAGCCGATGAAGTGCAAACTGTACAGGACTGCGTGCCTGAGTCTGCTGTTGCTGTTGACAGCCTGCAGCAGCGACGATGATGCGGACAACGACCCGATTGATACCGGCAACGAGGATGGCTTTGCGGTCGAAGCCGTGGTGCTGGGTGAGCGCCCCGCATCGCTGGTAGCACAACTTCCCGAAGGAGAGCTCAGATCCCGACTGGAAAGCTGCGATGTATCCGCTATCCGGCCACAGGCGTTTTCCATCGCGCATCGTGGTGCGCCCTTTCAGTACCCTGAACATTCCGTCGAAGGCTACAGAGCGGCGGCCGAGCAGGGCGCGGGGGTCATCGAATGCGATGTCACCTTCACCAGCGATCGAGAGCTGGTCTGCCGGCATTCGCAGTGCGATCTGCACACCACCACCGACATTCTCACCACGGATCTGGCACAGAAATGTACCGTGCCCCCGGACATGGACAGTGCAACGCCTTATCAGGATGTGCAGTGCTGCACCAGCGATCTGACACTGGCCGAGTTCCGCACACTGCGCGCCAAGCGTGACGGTGCCGACTCTGCCGCGCCGACGCTGGCGGAATATCTGGCAGGAACTCCCGGTTGGACGACTGACGAGGCCACTGACTACGGTACCCTGATCACGCATCGCGAAAGCATTGCCCTGTTCGATGAATACGGTGTTGCCATGACACCGGAACTCAAGGAAGCTGCGGTGGACATGCCGTATCAAGGCGATTACACCCAGGCGGCCTATGCGCAGCAGTTGATCGACGACTACACCGCAGCCGGTATCAGTGCCGATCGCGTCTATCCTCAGTCCTTTCAGCTGGAAGACGTGTTGTACTGGATTACCGAGACACCGGAATTCGGTGAGCAGGCGGTTTTTCTGGATGATCGCTATACCGTGGAAGGATTCGATCCGGCAGACGCGACCACGTTCAACCCGAGCATGCAGGAGCTTGTCGATCAGGGAGTCCAGTATCTGGCGCCTCCCATCCCGTTTCTGGTCACGCTGGATGATCAGCAGAACATCGTGCCGTCGGTGTATGCCAGCGAAGCCAGCAGCAGGGGGCTGAAACTGATCACCTGGACGCTGGAGCGTTCCGGTTCATTGAACGAGGGCGGAGGATTCTACTACTCGAGTGTCAGCCCGGTGATCGACGATGACGGCGATACGCTGCGAGTGCTCGACGTGCTGGCAAGGGATGTGGGAGTCACTGCGGTGTTCAGCGACTGGCCGGCCACCACCACATTCTATTCCTACTGTACCGATCTGGATGCATAGCTGAGGGGCGGTCTGCCACCTGTTCCCTGGATGGGCAGGTGGATGGAGCCGCTAATCGCGCAGTTCGAGCTCTTCGATCAGCATGGACCATTGTGCGCCATGCTGGTCTCTGTCCAGTGGGTGACCCTGCACAACCGGGCGGTGCACGCTGAACTTGACGACGTTCAGATCGTCGATGTCGAACCGTTTGACAGCGCTGGTCGGCTGACCCAGTGCGGTGGCAATCTGCTCTGTCTGCAAGCTGTCCCGAATGCTGTGAAAGGCGGATTCATTGCCACAGAAGATATCTATGGTGACCCAGAATGGTCCGGCATTCTTGGAGCGCACGCTGTCTGCCAGATCGCTCACTTTCATACCAGGACCTCCTCGAGTCGTACGGCGCTCATCGGTTCGTCCAGTTCCAGAATGTGATTGAGGCAGAACTCGTACAGGGGGCCACGTGCCGTCTGTGCCGGGGAGTAGGGGAAGGCGAATGTCGGCAGCGATTCATCGTCCGTCAGCGGATAGTGCAGCAGAAAGGGATTGCTGAGCTTGCCGATTTCGTTGGCCATTTCCTGCGTCTCCGCCGTGATGATCAGCAGCACACCGGTTTCATGACCGGTCGAAGTCTGCGTTTCCAGCTCACCCAGCGTGGCGTTTTCACCGATGAGGCGAAAGTCCAGCTGAAAGGCAGTCTCCGACAGTGACAGGCTTGCGCTGATCTCACGATGCAGATGCCCTTCCAGACGCTTTACCCAGGCTCTGGCGTTGGCCACATAGCGAGGACTGCGCAACAGGGCCAGCAGGGTTGTCTGGAAGCCACCGAGCCGTGCTCCTTCGAGTTTGACGGTATAGGGCTGGGTGGGTATCCAGCGAGAGCCGGTGACTCTGACCCGGGTATCGTCCAGCGCCTCATAGCGGGCTTCACGTACATCCAGATGGCCACCCGGTTCATACAGGATGAAAGGATCGGTGTTCTCGTAGAGCATGTGGGCCGATACCGAGTGGGGGGTGCAGTGAGCCTGGTCGGCCGTTGGATAGATGGTGAAACCGGTATCGTCGATATCCACGACGATCACGCCGCTGGTGGGGTGGGTGGAGCACAAGGCACCACACTCGGCAATCTTGGCTGCGTGCCAGCAGGCACCGGGATGACAGCCGCGTGCCAGAGGCAGAGCGCTGACCACGGCCGTATCGGTGGTGCGTCCGGCGATGATGATATCGGCACCGGTAGCCAGGGCGGCCTGGATATGCTCGGCACCGGCCAGGGCTACGATGTGGGTGCAACTGTCCAGAATGGCCTGGTCGAGCGGCACGGCGGGTTCCAGCGGTTTGATGCGCTGCTGCGCCAGTTGTTCCTGCAGATTCGTCTTGTTCTGTTCGGTATAAAGCAGCGCGACCTTGAGAGGCGCTGCATCATGGTCTTGCCCGGTCTCTGCGGCAATCTCCCGGGTGATGTCCAGCATCCAGTTGACCATGTCATCGCTGCCACAGGTACCGGAAGAGCCGATGATCAGCGGTATGCCAAGTGCGGCACGGGCCTGCATCAACTGACGCCATTCGCGCACACAGACAGCGCGCGAATACTTGGACGTGCTGGTGCCGAGGGAATAGGGGCCACTGTCGGTGGAGCCGCCGTCGATGCAAATGACATTCGGGGACAGAGCCACCGCTCTGGCCAGCGCTTCGCTGTCAAAACCGAGACCCAGAACGCCGGATGGCACCAGGACTCGAGTACGGGAAATCATGTGATATGTGCCTGGGGTTTCTTGAGAAATCGTCGCAGGAATACCGGTGCGACAAAACCGGTGACCGCCGCTATCCAGAATCCGATGGCAATGCCGGATTGGAACAGATACTTCCAGTCACCGCCGGAAATGACCATGGCGCGCCGCAGGCTGTCTTCCATGTGATTGCCCAGCAGAATGCCGAGGATGATCGGTACGGTTGGTACGTTGAGTTTACGCAGAAAGTAGCCCAGCTGGCCGAAAAGGATCATCAGTACCAGGTCGAAGTAACTGCCGGACAGGGAGTAGATGCCCACGAAGGACACCATGCAGACACCCGGCAACAGGATCCAGGGCGGCACACTGAGTACCTTGACGAAGATGCGTACCATGGGCACGTTCAGAATCAGCAGCACGATATTGGCAATCAGCAGGGCTGCCATCAGACCCCAGACCACTTCCGGGCGTTCGGTGAACAGCAGCGGGCCGGGCGTGATGTTCAGTGTCATCAACAGCGCCAGCAGCACGGCGGTAGTGCCGGAACCGGGAACGCCCAGTGTCAGCATGGGCACCAGTGCGCCACCTGCCGCTGCATTGTTGCCGGCCTCGGGAGCGGCGACCCCGCGTGGGTCGCCCTTGCCGAAACGACTGCTGTCACGTACCCAGGCCTTTTCCCCCATGTAGGCCAGAAAGCTGCCGAGAGAGGCACCTGCCCCGGGCAATATGCCGGCAATGAATCCGACCACCGAGGCGCGCAGCATCGTGCCGAAGGAACGTGCGATGTCCTTGAAGGGGATGGTTATGGCGTCGAGCTTGACCCCGATGGCTGATGCACGGCCGTGGCTCTCGATGAAAATGAAGACTTCCGACACCGCAAACAGGCCAACGATGGCTACCAGGAAATCCACGCCGTCCATCAGGTGCAGGTTACCGCCGGTAAAGCGTCCCATGCCGGTGGAATTGTCCAGTCCGATCATCGCAATGCCCAGACCGATACAGGCGGCCAGGGCCGCCTTGCGCTGGTTGTCCGAGGCAATGCCTCCCAGCGTGGAGAAGGCCAGCAGGTACAGGGCGAAGTACTCGGAGGGGCCGAACAGATAGGCAACCCTGGCCAGCATGGGCGCGAGAAACATGAGGCCGATCGTGGCCAGCATGGCCCCGACGAAGGACGCCACACCGGAGAGTACCAGGGCATCACTGGCGCGCCCGGCTTTGGCCATGGGGTAGCCATCGAGCGTGGTCATGAGCGCCGGTTCATCCCCGGGAATATTGAGCAGGATGGATGATATGCGTCCACCATACATCGCGCCGTAGTAGACGCTGGTCATCAGAATGAGGGCTTCGGTGGCATCCAGCCCCAGTGAGAAAGCCAGTGGAATGAGGATGGCAACACCGTTGGACGGGCCAAGACCGGGCAAGGCTCCGACCATGGTGCCGATGATGCAGCCGGCAACGGCCAGTGCCAGAGTGGTGGGTGTCAGGGCAACGGCAAAGCCCTGGGCGAGCAGCGACAAGGTTTCCATGATCTAGCCCCCCATCCAACTGCGAGGCACTGCAAACAGACTCAGTCCGAGTGCGAACTTGAACAGTATGAACAGTCCGCCGGACAGGCCAATGCCGGTCAGGAGCGCCGATACGGGGCGCGAATGGATCTGGAAACTCAGCACACCCGCGGCGATGGCCGTGGGAATCAGAAAGCCCAGTGGCTTGAGGGTATAGGCATAGGCGATCAGCACCAGCAGGGCCAGCAACAGCTTGAACCAGGTAGCCGCGCCGGGCCAGCTGGGCTCGTCATCGGGTTTGAGGATGATCAGCAGAGCACACAGTGCTGCAATGGCGCTGACCAGACGTGGAAACACCTTGGGACCGACCGGGTCCACCAGAAAACCTGTCTGAATATTCGCTGCTGCCATGAAATAGGCGACAGAGGCAATCAGGACGATCAGTCCGAACAAACGATCACTCATGGCTGAATATCATCTCGCACACGGGTTGAAACGGGAAGCGGCAGAAAGTACCGGAGTGGGGCTGACCAAGACGCAGGCAGTCAAGGCAGGCCGGGCTCTGAACAGACAGAATCGATGGTCGTCAAGCCCCGCCGGTGTTCCTGCCGGCGGGTTACAGGGAGATCTGCCTGGCTGGCGCAGCCACGGCATCCTTGCCGATCGTGGCCGGGCATGGCGCAGGACGGGGCGTTTACTGGATAACGCCAATCTCTTTCGACAAGGTGCGAATTTCCTCGATGACACCGTCCACATAGCCCTGGAAGTCGGCACCGATACGAGTAAAGGGAGCCAGGCCATTGGCCGTCATCTGCTCGGCCCATTCATCGGATTCGGCGACCGCCGTCAGGGCATCGGCCCATTTGTTGTAGTCGTCATCGGATATCTCCTTGGGGACATACAGTCCGCGCCAGTTGACGGCGACGACATCGATACCCTGTTCCTTTGCAGTGGGAATGTCACTGAATTCCCCCGGCAGACGCTCATCGGTGAACGATGCCAGGACGCGAACATCACCGGCCTTGAGGAAGCCGACCACTTCGGAAATGTCGCCAGTCATCGCCTGGGTGAAGCCACCGATGGTCTGGGTGATGGCATCGGCTCCGCCATCCACGCCGATGTACTTGACCTTGGTGATGTCGTCGAAGCCGGCGCGGCCCAGAGCCATCAGGACTTTCAGGTGATCGAAACCGCCTACGGCAGAACCGCCAGCAAAGGCGACCTTGGATGGGTCAGCCTTGACGGCATCCAGCAAGTCATTCAGGGTTTGATAGGGCGCGTCCTTGGCGACAACGATGACACCGGGGTCGGCACCGATGGCACCCAGGAAGCGAACCTGATCGGAGGTCATTCCGCCAAAGGCATTCTGCGCCAGGCGAGTGGCGGTGGCCGAGGAGGCGGCGACGATAAGTTCCGCATCATCGGCACGTTCGGTGACAACGTGGGTGTAGGCCAGGCCACCACCACCACCCGCCATATTGGTCACCTGAATGGGGTCATCGACGGCCTTGATGTCGTACATGATCTTGCTGATGGAACGACAGGTGAAATCCCAGCCGCCGCCGGGATTGGCCGGTGCGATGCATTCGGCGGCCTGTGCACCGCTGCTGAGTCCGAGGCCGAGTACGACGGCAGCTGCCAGTCTGGTCAGATGGGTCTGTTTCAAGTCTCTCTCCAAGTCTTTCGGGGTTCATGCAAGCTCTGAACGGACATCGATGCGTCGTGCAATGGCTTGCCGGGTGTCAGTCGGCCAGAGGCCTACCGTGACGAACATTATCAGTATTGTTGATGCTTTGGACAAGCATTGGTGAAATCAGAGTATGAAATGTTGACCGGATTGCCGATGAGCTTGCGATTGTCGAGGTGCGGGAGTTTGCATTTGTCGATCAGTTCACCGACTATCAGTTCATCTGCACAATCGAACATTCAATGAATCAGAACCATGGCACGTAAACGACTGTTGATCGAAATGGGAATGGGAACCGACTTGCGCGGGCAGGACTATACGAAGGCTGCCGTTCGGGCGTTGAAGGATGCGCTGTGGCACAACTCGATATCCATCGCGCCTGCGCTCGGCTACCCGCGAGAGTCCATGGAAGTGGACGTGGAAATCGGTGTGGCTGACCCCGATGCGGTAAATCGTCAGACCGTGGCAGACGTGCTTCCGTACGGTCGAGCGCAGGTGAATGTGGTCAAGGGCGGGCTCGATATCGTCAACCGTGAGACCGGAAACACGACAGTCATGGCCAATGCAGTCGCCGTGGTGTACCTGGATATCGATGAGCAGCCCGCGTCCGGAGAACAGTCATGAGCTTGAAGCGAATCATCCTGGAGATGGGCACCGGCAATGATCTCTACGGTGAGGATTACACCAAGGCAGCTCGACGAGCCGTGCACGATGCACTCCATCACAGCTCGCTGACGCTGTTCCGCACTCTGGGACTGAATCGCGATGACATGCAGGTCACCGTCACCATCGGTGTGCAGAAACCGGAGCAGGTGGATGTCGATTCGGTGGCTGCCGAGGTGCCCTTCGGCACGGTGCAGGTGATGGTGGAGTTCGGCGGTTTGACCATCGAGGACACCGAAGCCGGCACCGTGACGGTCATCGCGGCGGCAGGTGTCGAAGCGTATCTGGATCTGCCGGATGAGAAGTTCACATTGCCGGCGAACTGATTGACGTGCCGCAGGCGGGGAGTCTGATCCCCCGGGGCGCCTCGTTTCAGTCGGCCAAGGAGGACTCTGCAGGTGTTCGGCATCGCAATGCCTGTCCCCTCGATCAACAGCAGAAGCGTTGATGAGTCATGGATCGGGCGGCAGCTCCACGGTCATCAGACCGGGAGCTGCCAGACGCTGATCAGCTCAGCAATCCGATGGTTCAGTCATCGCCGAGAACGGTGCAGATGGCATCGGCCAGCTTGTCCAGACCCCCTTCCGGCAGACCGGCGACATTGATACGGCCATCACCGACAATATAGATGGCGTGATCTTCGCGCAGGCTGTCGATATGCGCCGTGGAAAGCGGCAGGCGGCTGAACATGCCCTTCTGTGCGGCGATGTAATCGAAGCGGTCTGAATTGGAGCGCTTGCGCAGGGCTTCTGAAAATGCCTGGCGCAGTCCGACCATGCGCTGACGCATGGCTTCCAGTTCTTCCCGCCATTCATTGTTCAGACCGTCGTCGCTCAGCACGATTTCGGTGGTGTTGGCGCCGTGATCGGGTGGCATGGAGTAATTGGCGCGAATGACGCTGCCCAGTCGACCGTGGGCACGGGTGGCGTCGGCTTCGTTCTTGCCCAGCAGCATCGCGGCACCGACACGTTCGCGGTACAGACCAAGGTTCTTGGAGCAACTGGCAGCGACCACCATCTCGGGTACCCGGCTGGCCATCAGGCGTACAGCGGCGGCATCTTCTTCCAGTCCATCGCCGAATCCCTGATAGGCCAGGTCGACAAAGGGGAAGAGGTCCTTCTCGAGGAGCAGGTCGATGACTCGGTTCCACTCGTCCGTGCTCAGATCAGCGCCGGTGGGGTTGTGGCAGCAGCCGTGCAGCAGAACGATATCGCCGCTCTTTGCCTTGCTCAGGGTGGCCAGCATGTCATCGATACGTACCTGTCCGGTGGCGGCATCGTAATAGGGATAGTTCTGCAGTGAATAGCCGGCCGCTTTCATCAGCGGCACATGGTTGGGCCAGGAGGGGTCGGAAACCCAGATCTCGGCATCCGGTCGTCCTTCCTTCAGCAGGTCGGCCAGTACACGCAAGGCGCCGCTGCCACCAACGGACTGCGCAGCACGAATGCGCGAGGTGTCTGCATCCTTGCCGAAGACCTGGGCAATCATGGCTGCGCAGAACGGCGCACTACCTGTCGGGCTGACGTAGGCCTTGGTGTCCTGGGATTCCAGCAGACGGGTTTCCGCGCTCTTGATGGCACGCATGACCGGGGTCTTGCCGGCAGAATCCTTGTAGATCCCCACCCCCAGATCCATCTTGTTGGGACGGGTATCTGCCCTGAATGCCGCCATCAGGCTCAGGATGGCATCTGCCTTGGGTTCCGGTAATGCTTCAAACATGATCGTTCACTCGTCGGTTCGGTTGATCAATTGCTGAGTTGCCACTTGGTGGCAAGTTCGTCGAAAAAGCCTCGTTCGCTCTGCAGGCGAATCCAGGTATTGAGGTAGTTGATCCAGATCTGGTCTTCCTGCGGCACCAGCATGGCAACGGGGGTACGGGCTCGTGCTTCCTTGACGGGCACAATCATCATCTGCGGATATTTGGCCACCAGTTTGAACGCTTCCACGTTGGAGGTGATGTGCGCATCGGCGCGTCCAGCCAGCACTTCCTGGAAGTCACGGGCCGGGGCTTCGATGATCTTGTAGGCAGCGTCGGGAAAGAAGGTCTTGACCTGTTGCTCCTGAGTGGTGCCCAGCGTGGCCGCTACGGTGACTTCCGGCTGGTTCAGATCGTCCCAGTCGGTAAAGCGCTCGGCGTTGATGGCCAGAGTCAGCGGCACGGTGCTGAGTGAGAAATAGCTGTCGGTGTAGCCGGCTGCCTTGGCACGGCTGGCACTGATGGAGGCGCTGCCTGTCATGTGATACTTGCCGGAGGTGATGCCATTGACCAGCGTTTTCCAGTCAGCGGGAACCAGCTCGAGCTTGACGTCCAGATCTTCTGCCAGTTTTGTCACGACATCGATATCGTAACCCTTGTAGCTGTTGGTGGCCGGGTCCTTCAGTGTCATGGGGTCCCAATCGCCCGTGGTGCCGACCTTGAGGGTGCCGCTGGCCAGGATATCGGCCAATACGGAATCGGCGGCCATGGCAGACTGACACAGGGTGCCGGCCATCAGAAGCGTCATGACCGTGGAGCTGATGCTGTTGCCTACCAGTTTCTTGAGTCTTGCCAGCATGATTCTGTTACTAGTGTTGGTTGGACTACGGCAGTATACCCATTGAGGTGATTTACGGTTTGTTTTTGCGGACCATCGTACTGCGCTACAATCGGCCGATGTCTACACCAGTCATTCAGATCAGGAATCTGACCAAACATTACGGCGATTTCCAGGCTCTGACCGATGTCAGTCTGGAGGTCTGCGCCGGTGAGCGCATGGTCATCTGCGGACCTTCCGGCTCGGGCAAATCGACTCTGATTCGCTGCGTCAATCAGCTGGAGCAGCATGATGGCGGACAGGTTGTCGTGAATGGCACGGAGCTGGGCAAGAGTCGCAAGGCCCTGCGAGAGGCACGCACCCATATCGGCATGGTATTTCAGCAGTTCAATCTGTTTCCGCACCTGTCGGTACTGGAGAATCTCATGCTGGGCCCGCTGCGGGCTCGCAAGCTCTCGCGTGACAAGGCAGAATCCCTGGCACAACACTATCTGGAGAGGGTGCGCATACCGGAACAGGCCGACAAGTACCCGGGGCAGCTCTCCGGTGGGCAGCAGCAGCGCGTAGCCATCGCTCGCAGCCTGTGCATGGAGCCGGCCATCATGCTGTTCGATGAACCGACCTCGGCGCTGGATCCGGAAATGATTTCCGAGGTGCTGGATGTGATGATCGAGCTGGCCGAAACCGGCATGACCATGATGGTGGTCACTCATGAAATGGGGTTTGCACGCAAGGTCGCCGATACCATGGTCTTCATGGATGGCGGAGTCATCGTCGAGCAATCCACTCCTGCGCAATTCTTCTCCAACCCCGAGAGCGAAAGAGGGCGGCTCTTCCTTCAGCAGATACTGCAACACTGATGCACACCATTTCAAGGAAGGCTGGCCTTGCCATGCGCAAGCACCGCGGCTGCTGCCTGCTGCTGTTACTGACACTGCTGCTGAGCGGCTGTGCCGGACAACTGCAATGGTACGTGGTCTCTCCCATGACCGACGCGGGACGAGCCAATCTGCTGTTCATGCTCGGTGGGCTGAAGTACACGATCCTGCTGTCATTGACTGCCATCGTGATCTCGGTGGTCATCGGTCTGCTGGTGGCCTTGCCGGGTCTGTCCGTGAACCCCGTGGCGCGGGGCTTCAACCGACTGTATGTCGAGCTCGTGCGAGCGGTGCCGTTACTGGTACTCATCCTGTGGGTCTATTACGGCCTTCCCATCATGCTGGGAATCACCATCAACGTCTTCTGGGCCGGGGTGGTCGCGCTGGCGCTATCGGACAGTGCCTTCGAAGCGGAGATCTTTCGCGCCGGTATCCAGTCCATCGATCGCGGGCAGATTGAGGCATCCGATTCGCTGGGGCTGGGCTACATCGATCGCATGCGCTATGTCGTGCTGCCGCAGGCTTTGCGTCGGGTGCTGCCGCCGCTGGGCAATCAGCTGGTCTACATGCTCAAGATGTCCTCGCTGGTGTCTGTCATCGGCATGGAGGAGCTGACTCGACGAGCCAACGAGATGGTCACGGCCGAGTATCGGCCGCTGGAAACCTATACGGTGCTGATCCTCGAATATCTGGTGTTGATCCTGATCGTCTCCGCCGGTGTGCGCTGGCTGGAACGTCGCCTTTCCCGTCGTGAAGTGCGCTAGACACTTTCAGACTGCTGCCAATGTCAACCGTCCTGTTGCGACGTTCCCCGTTCCTGCTGCCGGTGCTGCTGGCCTGCGCCAGTCTGACCGTTATGGCCGGCGCGACCATCGCGCCCGGTCTGCCGGGACTGCTGGCGCATTTCTCCGATCATCCGGATGCCGACTATCTGACCCGGCTCATCCTGACCATACCGGGACTGGCCATTGCCATCACGGCACCGCTGGCCGGTATTCTGGCGGACCGCTTTGGCCGTCGTGTCCTGCTGCAGTTGGGCGTTCTCGTCTATATCGCAGCGGGCAGTGCCGGCCTGTGGCTGAATGATCTGAGCTGGCTGCTGTTCAGCCGCTTGCTGCTGGGCGGGGCGGTCGGCATGATCATGGTGTCATCCATGGCCTTGCTCACCGACCATTTTCAGGGGCCGGAGCGTGATCGGGCAATGGGCATCCAGTCGTCGGCCATGGCCGCTGGCGGTATCGTGTTCATTTCGGCAGGTTCCATCCTGGCCGACTGGTCCTGGCGAGCGCCGTTTGCCGTCTATCTGGTGCCGGTGCTGCTGCTGCCGCTTGTTCATCGGTATGTCAGCAAACCACCACCGAACCGGGACGAACCGGGTATCGATGGCGGCAGATTCCCGGTGGCTCATGCCATGTTCATCTACGCACTGGGCTTCGTGACCATGCTGCTGTTCTATTTCATTCCGACGCAGTTGCCGTTCCTGTCTCTGGAGTTGGGTGCGGACAGCCTGAAGGTGGCAGGCTTTGCCGTTGTGCTGAGTCAGATCTGCTCGTCGGTAGCCTCGGCCAATTATCAGCGTCTGCGTGCTCGATTCGGCAATCGTCAGATACTGCTGGGCAGCTTTCTGTGTCTGGCGACCGGCTTCTTCCTGCTCTCCCAGGCCCGCTCTCTCGTCACCATGTATGCCAGCATGCCGTTGATCGGCGTGGCACTGGGTTTCAATTTCCCCAATCTCACCATCTGGCTGATGTCGAAGGTGCCTGCGTCGATGCGCGGACGCGCCTCCGGCGGCATTTCCACAGCCGTCTTTCTCGGTCAGTTCCTGTCGCCGCTGCTCAGTCAGTTTCTGGCCAGTCGCTATCAGCTGAGTGGAGCCTTCTTCGGCGCCATGTTACTCATGTTGCTGCTGGTGGTGTTGCCCAATCTGATCGTTCTGTGGCGCCAGCGCACCGCTTGAGTGAGAACAGGAGGCCGCCGAGCGCTCGGCGGATCACTTCCTGTAATTGGTCGCTCATCAGCTGCCGGTATTCAGGGCCGACAGGTCGGCTACCAGGTCATTGAACTTCTCGCCCTGAATGGCGATGTGCGAGCGAATGGCATCGGCGGCCACCTCTGCCTGGCCCTGACACACTGCATCCACGATGATGCGGTGTTCATTCATTGACTGGCGCATGCGATACGGTACCCGCAGTTGCAGTCGACGGTAGGGTTGCAGACGACGGTGCAGGGCGGCAGCCTGCTGTTCCAGAAAACGGTTGCCGGAGAGCCGGTACAGTTCATTGTGCAGACGTTCATTGGCGTGATAGTAGCGATCACAATCGCCGGATTCCATCGCCTGTTCGCAGGCGTCTGCCAGATTCTGCAATGACTGCATGTCGGCCTTGCGGGAGCGGCGCGCTGCCAGCTTGACGCACAACGCTTCCAGCTCTGCCATCACCTCGAACATTTCCAGCAGTTCCTGTACGGAAGGGGTGCGTACGAACACGCCGCGGTTGGGGCGGTGTTCCAGCAGTCCGGAGGCCACCAGTTGCTTGAGGGCCTCGCGTATCGGCGTGCGCGACACATTGAAACGGCTTGCCAGCTGGGTTTCATCCAGATGCGAACCGCTACTGAATTCTCCCAGCAGAATGGCCTGTTCGAGTTGTTCCCGGATACTCGTCATGGGTCAGAACACTTGCATTCAACAGGCTTCATATTGTATACAACTATCGAGCCGTTGAATACACGGACGCGAGATCACCACCACAGATCACCACCACCAAGAGGATTCAGGAAATGCGTATCAAGCGAATCAGTATTGCCACGGTACTGGCGACAGGCTTGGCATCCGCTGCCGTTGCCAATGCCGAGGAATTGCGGCTGTCTCACCAGTGGTCCACTCAGGATATTCGCCACAAGGTGGCACAGATCGTGGCTGACGAGGTCGCGGCGGCAGGGGTGGATCTGGAGATCACCATCTTTCCTTCCAAATCCTTGTTTCCGCCACGTGAACAATACAAGCCCTTGTCCAGAGGCCAGCTGGACATGACCGTCTTGCCGCTGTCCTACGCTGGTGGCCAGCAGCCGGCTTACAATCTGACGCTGATGCCGGGGCTGGTCAAGAACCATGATCATGCGGCGCGTCTTAACGATTCACCGTTCATGGAAAGGCTGGAAGAGACCATGGCCGAGGACGATGTCATGGTGCTGGTGCACGGCTATCTGGCGGGTGGCTTTGCCGGCAAGGACAAATGCATCACCTCGCCGGAAGATGTGCAGGGTCTGCAGACACGGGCAGCGGGCAAGGCATTCGAGCAGATGCTGGCCTCGGCCGGTGCATCGATCGCATCCATGGCTTCCAGTGAAATCTACAATGCCATGCAGACCGGTGTACTGGATGCGGCGAACACGTCCTCGTCTTCCTTTGTGTCCTATCGATTGTACGAGCAGGTCAAGTGCTATACACCGGCAGCGGACGTTGCCCTGTGGTTCATGTACCAGCCATTGCTGATGAACAAGAGTACCTTCGATGGGCTGAGTGAAGCCCAGCAGACGGCGTTGCGGGAGGCGTCCGCGAAGGCGCAGGATTTCTATCTGGAAGAGGCGAAGAAGGAAGATGCCGCCTCGGTCGAGACCTTCCGTGAGGCCGGTGTCGAGATAGCCGAGATGTCTGCCGAGGAATTCGAGGCCTGGCGCGCCGTGGCACAGGAGTCCTCCTACAAGTCCTTCGTCGAAGATCTGCCCGAAGGACAGGAGTTGCTGGACCTGGCGCTGTCCGTTGAATGATGGCTGAACGTACACGCTCGCCCGCAGACCCATGGTGGATGCGGGCGATCTCCTTTGTGTCGCAGGTATGTGGGGCAGTGTCGGCCAGCATGATTCTGGCGTCGGTGCTGCTCACCTGTCAGATGATCTGGGTGCGCAAGATCAACAATGCGTCCACCGTCTGGCAGACGGAGACCGTGATCTATCTGATGATTGGCGCCACGCTGATCGGCCTGCCCTATGTGCAGTTGCTGAAGGGGCATGTCAATGTGGACCTCCTGCCCAGAATGTTGCCGGTATTCATGCGCAAGGGCCTGGCCTGCCTGACCCTGATGGCAGCAATCAGTGTCATCGGGGTCATGCTCTTCTACTCGGCCGAACTGTGGCACTTTGCCTGGAGCAAGGGCTGGTCATCAGACACGGTCTGGGGGCCGCCACTGTGGATTCCGTACCTGGCCATGCCCCTGGGGTTCGGCCTGTACCTGTTGCAGCTGGCTGCCGATCTGATGGCGATCATCAGCAACATCGATGAACCCTTTCCCGAGGCGACGCACTGATGGATCCCCTGCTGCTAGGCGCAATCGTCGCCATTTCCACCATCCTGGTGCTGTTCTCCGGAGTCTCGGTAGCCACCGGGCTGCTGATCGTGTCGGCCGGTTTTCTGATTGTCTTCGACGGGCTTCGCTCACTGGAACTGATGCCGGAGATCTTCTTCGGCAAACTGGACAGCTTTGCATTGCTGTCCATTCCGATGTTCATCATCATGGGATCGGCCATTTCGTCGACCCGCGCCGGTGCGGATCTCTACGAGGCGCTCGACCGCTGGCTGACGCGGGTGCCCGGTGGCCTGGTGATATCCAATCTGGGCGCATGCTCGCTGTTCGCGGCCATGTCCGGTTCATCGCCTGCAACCTGCGCGGCCATCGGCAAGATGGGCATACCGGAGATGCGCCGTCGAGGCTATCCTGATGGTGTGGCGGCGGGTTCCATCGCCGCTGGTGGCACCCTTGGAATACTGATACCGCCATCGGTCACCATGATCGTCTATGGTATAGCGACCGAGACTTCCATTGGGCGGTTGTTTCTGGCTGGTGTCTTTCCGGGGCTGCTGCTGGTGACCCTGTTCATGGCCTGGTCTATCTTCACGACCTGGCGGCAACAGGGCAGGGGCGGGGCATTGGAAGCCAGGCGCTACAGCTGGAAGCAGCGTGTGGAGATCCTGCCACGGGTTGTGCCGTTTCTGCTGATCATTGCCGGTGTGCTGTATGCGATGTACGGTGGCATCGCCACACCGTCCGAGACAGCTGCTGTCGGCGCCTTGCTGTGCCTGCTGATTGCCGTGATCATCTACCGATTGTGGAGTCCGACATCACTGTGGGTGGTGCTGCGGGATTCCACGCGAGAAAGCGTGATGATTCTGTTCATCATCGCAGCTGCCGGTGTGTTTTCCTACATGCTGTCCAGTCTCAGCATCACCCAGTCGATAGCGACCTATATCGGTACCCTGGAGGTCAATCGCTGGGTCCTGATGGGCATGATCAATGTGTTCCTGCTCATCGCCGGTTTTTTTCTGCCACCCGTGGCTGTCATTCTCATGGCCGCGCCGATACTGTTGCCGATCATCACTACCGCCGGATTCGACCCCTACTGGTTTGCGGTCATCCTGACCATCAACATGGAAATCGGCCTGATTTCACCGCCGGTCGGTCTGAACCTGTATGTCATCAATGGTATTGCGCCGGACATTCCGCTGAAGACCATACTGCTGGGCTCCCTGCCTTATGTGGCCTGCATGATTCTGGCAATTGTCATCTTGTGCCTGCTGCCGGATCTGGCAACATGGTTGCCTGACCAGGTCATGGGAGAGGCAGTATGACAGTCATCATCGGAAACCGTGCCAGTGAGGTGCTGGCACGATGAGTCGAATAAGCTATCTGTCCGAGCTGCTCAGTTCGGTCTTCGCACGTGACGAATCACAACATCAGGGCGAGGGGCAGGGTTCGTTGTCCGAGCTGTGTGATGCACTGCTGTCCCAGCGAGGCGAGATGTCCGGTCATCGCCTGGCTCGTGGCCTTCTGAATCGTTTTGCGGCAGCAGATCCGGATGAGCAACTGGTGTTCTTTCGACTGATGGCTGATCGCTATGACATCAATGCCGAACATGCCCTGCGAGCGGCGCAGCGGTATTCCGAGGAGAAGTCGGCAGATAATCTGTCGATTCTGATGGAGAGCGTCGAGCCTCGTCGGCAGGAGCTGCTGCGCAGGCTCAACCGGGTACCGGGCGCCACCAACGAGCTGGTGCGCATGCGTGCTCAGTTGCTTGCAGCGTGCAGGGAGCATCCGGAACTGCGTTGCATCGATGTCGACTTTCAGCATCTGTTTCGCTCCTGGTTCAATCGAGGCTTTCTGGTTCTGCGAGAGATCGACTGGCACAGCCCTGCCAGTATTCTGGAGAAGATCATCGCCTACGAGGCGGTACATGCAATCAACAGCTGGTCGTCCCTGCGCAGTCGTCTGGAACCGGATGATCGACGCTGTTTCGCATTCTTTCATCCGGCCATGGTCGATGAACCGCTTATATTCGTGGAAGTGGCGCTGACTCGCTCGACGCCCACCTCCATCCGGCAAGTCCTGCAGACCACTCGGGACATCGTGCCCCAGCAGGAAGCCACAACGGCCGTTTTCTATTCCATTTCCAACTGTCAGAAAGGCCTGGCCGGGGTCTCTTTCGGCAACTTCCTGATCAAGCAGGTGGCTCAGGAACTGTCTCGCCAGCTGCCGAACCTGGAGATATACAGAACCCTGTCACCCGTGCCGGGGCTGATGCGCTGGGTCGACAAGGCCCTGGACTCCGCCGAGTTGCAGCCCGCTGCTGCCGAGTCCGAAGTCGCTGAGGAACAAGGGCGCCTGCATGACGCCTTGCAGACGGCACAGCGCATCGCTGCCATGGACACCTTCGAACTGATCGAGGGTGATAACGAACACCTGAAGTTTCTGACGGCCCACTATCTGAAGAACGAGAAGCGCGCGGACAAGCTGCCACTGGACCCGGTTGCGCGATTCCATCTGGGCAATGGTGCCAGTCTCGATCAGGTACTGCCCGCAGCGGATGTGTTCAGGAAGGGCTTGTCGCAGTCTGCCGGCGTCATGGTCAGCTACCTCTATGATCTGGACAAGGTGGAAGACAATCATGAAGCCTATGCCAATGAAAATGTCGTCAAGGTGTCTCAGGAAGTGGATGCCTTGCTGGCCCGTCCGAAACGTACACTCAGAAGAGCCTGAGTTCAGAAACATATAGATGAAGGAGAAAATGACCGGATGAGTAATGTTCTGTTCGATGCCATCGTTGATGGCCGAAAGGCCGGTAACGGTGAACTGTTCATTGGCAATGCAGACGGTGACATCGGCGATCAGGCATTCCTCGATCTGAGTGCGCGCATGGCTGCCGTACTGCTCGATCGCGGTGTCGATGCGGGAGACAGAGTTGCAGTACAGGTGTCGAAGAGCATCGCGGCGCTGGCCTTGTACGTGGCCTGTATCCGCACAGGTGCGGTGTTTCTGCCGCTCAATACGGCCTACACGGAAGCAGAGCTCGATTACTTCATCGGTGATGCCACTCCCCGGGTGCTGGTGCTGGATCCGCAGAAGCGTGCCATGGGAGAGCGGCTGATCGGTGCATCGCAGTTGCTGACGCTCGATGGTGCGGGTGGCGGCAGTCTGATCGACAAGGCATCCGCCTGTGAGGCTGTGCAGGAGATCGTTGCACGGGGGCCTGATGATCTGGCGGCCATTCTGTACACCTCGGGCACCACCGGCCGATCCAAGGGAGCCATGCTGACTCATGCAAATCTGTTGTCGAATGCACAAACGCTGGTCTCGTACTGGCAATTCACGTCATCCGATGTGCTGTTGCATGCCTTGCCCATCTTTCATACCCATGGCCTGTTCGTGGCAAGCAATGTGATGCTGTTGTGCGGCGGACGCATGATCTTCCAGCCGGGCTTCTCGACCGATGCCGTGTTGCAGGCTCTGCCGTCTGCCACGGCCATGATGGGGGTTCCCACCTTCTATACGCGCCTGCTGGCTGATGAGCGATTCACGCGCGAGTGTGCCAGTCATATGCGTCTGTTCATCTCCGGTAGTGCGCCTTTGCTGGCCGATACCCATCGTGAATTCGAAGCGCGAACCGGACAGCGAATACTGGAGCGTTATGGCATGACGGAAACCAACATGAACACCTCCAACCCGGTGGACGGTGATCGCATTGCCGGCACCGTGGGGCGAGCCCTGCCTGGCGTGGAGGTGAGGGTCTGCCTGCCCGAGACCACGGAGCCCTTGCCGACGGGTGAAGTCGGCATCCTGCACGTACGTGGCCCCAATGTGTTTGCCGGTTACTGGCAGATGCCCGAAAAGACACGAGAGGAGTTGCTGGAAGATGGCTTCTTCATTACCGGGGATCTGGCCACGATCGATGAACGTCAATACGTCACCATCGTCGGACGATCGAAGGATCTGATCATCTCCGGTGGGTACAACATCTATCCCAAGGAACTGGAACTGCTGATCGACGAGTTACCGGGCGTGACCGAGTCGGCCGTGGTCGGTGTTCCCCATCCGGATTTTGGTGAAGCGGTGGTTGCCGTGGTCGTACGCGATGGCTCGGCGGCGGCCGCCGGGCTGACTGCGGAGAACCTGACTGCCGCCCTGGCAGACAGGCTGGCGCGCTTCAAACAGCCGAAGAAGGTCGAATTCGTGGCGGAACTGCCACGTAACACCATGGGGAAAGTGCAGAAGAATCTGCTTCGAGAGAAGCTGGATGATGCCTTTCGCTAGAGGCTGCAGAGACAGGCGTATTGACCGAGGGAACTGGAGCCGGGAAATCCCTTTCCCGGCGCCCCCTAAATGGCTGTCGCAAATGGTTCAGCCCTGACGTGACCTCAGTGGGTCACGTCTCGTCATTCTTGCGCGATGACTTGATTAGGGATAACGACGGGCAGCGCGGCAAATGTATGCCTCGAGCCGGTTTATGAGGGCTCTTCGGCGTTTGCAGGTCCGAAACTCGCGGACGGTAGACATTTAATCGAGTGTTGCCGCATTTCTGGCCTGAGTGATCGCCTTGCCGGGCGATCTGTCCCGGACCAGGGCAACCTGTTCGAAACCTCGTTGTTCGAGCTTGTCTTCACGCCATTGATTGGCATGGCGAAATGGCAGATACAGCAGGCCGATGAAGGACAGGATGGCAAATCCGATCGTACTCGCCTTGATCGCGACACTGGCAGCGGCGCCTGCATCGAGCCAGGCCATGCCGGAGATCAGCAATCCGGCGACCAGTATCAGCGACATGATGACGTACATCACTGCCGTGCCGAAAAGGTGTCGGTAGATCAGGAAGGGCAGAGTCAGAAACAGGGCAGACCAGGAAACGCCCCGCTTGACAGCCTGTGCCTGTGCGCCACGGCGCAGCACACTGTAAGGAGAACCGCTGGAGCGCTCTCCGGTCAGGTCAAGTGGCAGTTCGGGTCGACTGAGCAACTCCTCGTTCGAGGATGGCAGGTCAGCGGGGAGAGAGGCTGCCGAGATATCGGGTACCCGCACGGTGTCGGGACCGGTCGGCGCAGGACGAGTACGGTCTGACAAGGCTGCAGCGCCTGCTGCGGCAGCTGACATGGCGGCTGCAGGGATCGGCTCCTGAACCTGTGTGTCGCTGGCCGACGTATCGTCCTCGCCAGGCTCGTCGATGTCACCGAGATCGATGGCGTGGATCTCGCTGTCCTGCGCATCGTCGGGAACGCTTATCGGTTCAGACGTGTCGTCAAGCTGCGCTGAAGCTGGTTCGTCGGACAGTCTGGAGACGGCTTCGTCGGCATCCTGCTCGATGGAGTCGAAAATGGAATCCAGTCCGGTCGGATCACTCGAATCGGCAGGCTCCCCTTCAGTCGAATCGCCATCGAGTACCAGCGCCAGTTGTTCCTCGTCACTGGCACTTTCATGATCGTGCAAGGATTGCTCGCCAACAGCCACCACGTCACCGGGTTGTCCGGTGATCTCGGCAGCCTGTCGTTCGAGCTCTCTGGCCACACTGTCTGTATCGTGAAAGTCCTCCAGCGTCAGGGCATCTTCCCTGTCATCGGCGACCGTCTGCAACGGCTGGTCATCGCTGGCTTCCTGGACGACCGAATTCTCTGCCGTGTGCAGATCGTCATCGAGCCAGGCCATATCGTCGTCCAGAACGCCATGCGAGCCGGAAACGTCGCTGAAATCCGCTGTCATGGCGGCTTCATTGTCGTCAGCGCCAGTGGAGACCGGTGCGCCGGCTTCATACACGCCGCCGAGTAATGCTTCCAGTTCCTCGTCGGCACTGAGTTCGGTCTGTTGCTCGTCGATGCCGTGATCGCTTAGAGTGTCATCGGCATCGGATGCATCGGCCTTGTCCAGCTCGAAGACGGCAGTACCGTCCAGCTCGGAGGTCAGATTGATCGTCTCGTCGAGAAAGTCATCTTCCAGTTCCAGCTCATCCACGGCCTGCTCATCGCCCTCGGCGTCCGAGCCGGGTTTGACATCAAAGCTTTCCTCGAAATTCCGGCTTTGCACTGCCTCAAAATCGCCCAGCTCGTCCGAGGCTGCGGAATTGAGTGTGAGGGCGTCAACCTCGGGTCGTGGAGCCTGATCCATGCCCGAGGGCGTGGATATCGACTCTGGTGAGTCCTCATCGAAGTCGAGCGGCTCCAGGGCAAGTGAGGCGTCCACTGGATCGAGCTCGCCAGCGCCCATGGATGGGGAAGATGCTTCGGCCGCCGCGCGCTCCGCAATCAGCTCCTCGACACGCAGGTTGGTGTACAGGTAACGTGCCTCATCGTGATCATCACTGGCCAGAGCGCAGGCTCTGGCCCAGATGTGCGGCCGGCGTTTGTCCGTATTCAGCTCATCGGCAGCTTGCTGGTAAAGATCTTCATCTATCATTTTTGGTCAATCATGGTTGGCCACTTATCAAGTCGACGTCCTGAAGCAGCTCGCGGGCAGATGGCTGAAGGCGGGCTGACGACTCGGCAACAGGTGGGAAGTTTAACCTTTATGTCGCATAAAATCCGCTGTCCGTGGGGCGTGCAGGGCGCCACGAAGCGCCGTTGGCTATCAACCGCCGACGTTCGGTCAAACCGGGCCCCTGCATCGTGGTGCTGATCAACCAACTGGATATTCGGTGAATCCGCGACAGGCTCCGCGTGTCCCGGACCGCTGCACGCCTGCAAGCTGTCATGAGCTTCGCGAAAACCGTGCCGGAATGCTTGCGTTGCAAGACGCGCGTCTTGTCGGGTGTATCGTCGGCGACAAACCCCCATCGTCATTGTCAGGCAGTTCGATATCAGGCGGCTCGATAGTCAGGCGGCTCGATAGTCAGGCCGCTCGATAAGCAGGCAGCTCGACCTCTGCTGTATGCAGCGAATGCGGCGTCATCCAGAGACGACTCTGGTGCAGCATTGCGCCAGCGACAGGTGTCCACGATCGTCATCGCCAGCCCGCCGGTCATTCGAACCTCGGGATGCGGCATGGCTGATTCAGTTGCAACCGGTTGCAAAAAGTGCTTGCAACGGACTAACGTTGACAGCATAATCACAGCAGTTGTGAACAGGCGAGCGCATTCATCTCACGTTCTACCGGAGGAATCTTGTTCAGATTGGCACTCAATCACATGACCCTGGCAAAGGCTTCGTACACCGAGTTGCTGGCAACCGCCAGCCGGTTGAATGGCGTGGGTATCGAGGTCCGCAATGATCTGGCCGGAGATCTGTTCGATGGCATGAGTGCTGCTGCAGCGGGTCAGGCCGCACGAGATGCCGGTTTGCAGATTCTGGCCGTGGCCGAGGTGTGCGGCTTTGACGATGACAAGGTCGACAAGCTGCCGGAGGCCCGGGAGTTGCTTGCCCTGGCGTCGGAATGCGGGGCCTCGGCCATCAGCCTGATTCCGCGAAATGATGGTCGTGGCATCGGTGCCGAAGAACGCCGGCGGAATCTGACAGCGGCAATGCAAGGCCTGCAGCCCTTGCTGGAGCAGCACGATGTCATCGGGCTGATCGAGCCACTGGGATTCACCAGCAGTAGCGTTCGCAGCAAGGCAGAGGTCGTGGCGGTCATCGAGGCGCTCGATGTGGCGCATTGCTTCAGGCTTGTTCACGATACCTTTCATCATCATCTGGCCGGGGGAGGACCTGTCTTCCCGGAACATACCGGAATCGTTCATGTCTCCGGTGTGACGGATCCCGGCCTGTCTGTCGACGAGATGCAGGATGCCGATCGGGGCCTGGTCGATGCGCATGATCGACTGGGCAATCTCGAGCAGTTGCGCGAGCTCATCCGCGGCGGTTATCTCGGGCCGGTGTCGATGGAAGCCTTTGCCCCGCAGGTTCACGAACTGCAGGACCCACTGTCAGCGTTGCAAGAGTCGCTGGCTTTCATGCGTCATGCCTTGCAGGCCGAACCTGCATGATGACCGAATCCACCATGTTTTTCACAGAACCCTGTTCAAGGGCATTTTCCGGTTTCAGAACTTGTGCACCGGACACCACACCAGGAGAAGAGAAATGAAGAAGACACTGATTGCTGCCGGGATTGCCACCATGATCTCGGGATCAGCCATGGCTGAATCCATCGGCGCCACCATTGCCAGTTTCGACGACAACTTTCTGACCGTCATGAGAAATGCAATGACGGATCATGCCGAGTCCATCGATGGCGTCGATATCCAGGTAGAGGACGCCACCAATGACGTCGGCAAGCAGCTCAATCAGATACAGAATTTCATCGCCGCCGGTGTCGATGCCATCATCGTCAATCCGGTCGATACCGACGCCACGGCTGCCATGTCGAAGGCTGCTGCCGATGCAGGTATCCCGATGGTCTATCTCAATCGTGAGCCGGTCAACGTCAACGAATTGCCTGACAATCAGTCTTTCGTGGGCTCCAACGAAATCGAGTCCGGTACCTTGTCCGCTTTCGAGGTCTGCAAGGAGTTGCGTGCTGCGGGCAAGTCCGGCGGTGCCAATGTTGTGGTCATGATGGGGCAGTTGAGCAATCAGGCTGCGGTGCAGCGCACCAAGGACGTCAAGGATGTCGTTGGCATGGATATGTGCAACTTCATGAACATCGTGGAAGAGCAGACTGCCAACTGGAGCCGTGTCGAGAGCCAGGATCTGATGACCAACTGGATCTCGGGTGGGGTCGAGTTCGATGCGGTGCTGGCCAACAATGACGAAATGGCGATCGGCGCCATCCAGGGCATGAAGGCCGCCGGCATGGACATGGCGGACGTCGTGGTGGGTGGTGTGGATGCCACATCCGATGCACTGGCTGCGATGAAGGCGGGTGATCTTGACGTCACTGTCTTTCAGGATGCGGCAGGTCAGGGCGCAGGTTCTGTCGATACGGCGCTGAAGCTGGTCGCCGGCGAAGAGGTTGAACAGAAAGTCTATATCCCCTTCCAGCTGGTCACTCCCGCTAACGTGGATCAGTTCTGATTTCACACGATGTAGTTTGTCTTGTGGGCAGCCTTTGCAGGCTGCCCCTTCGGTCTTGAACAGGAGTCTTAATCGTCATGGTGGGAGAATCAGCCGCGGGTGCTGCGTTGCCTGTAACCAAGAAAAAGCGCCATTGGCCGCCAGAGCTCAATGCCCTGATCGGACTGATCGGCATCGCCATCATCTTCGAGATACTGGGCTGGGTGGTCCGCGATCAGAGCTTCTTTGGCAACGTCGTTCGACTCAAGATCATGATTCTGCAGGTATCGATCATCGGTATCATTGCGATCGGTGTCACGCAGGTCATCATCACTGGTGGTATCGATCTCTCATCCGGCTCGGTAGTGGGTGCCACGGCGATGATCGCCATGAGTTTTGCGCAGGTTGGCAGCTATGACAAGGCCATCTTCCTGCAACAGGGTTGGGTAGATCTGCCTGTCATCATTCCCATTGCCGTGGGGCTGGCGTGTGGCCTGTTGGCAGGCTTCATCAATGGAGCCCTGATCGCGTATACGAAGATTCCGCCATTCATTGCCACACTTGGCATGATGGTCTCGGCCAGAGGCGTGGCCAAGTGGTGGACCAAAGGTCAGCCAGTGTCTTTTCCCACCGATCAGTTTGCCGCATTGGGTGAAGGCATGATGCCGGTGTTCATCTTTCTGGGCATTCTTCTGCTGTTCCACCTGATCATGACCTACACCGTCTATGGCAAGCATACCTATGCCATCGGTTCCAACCAGGACGCAGCTCGCATGTCGGGTATCAATGTCGAACGACACCTGGTGCTGGTCTATTCCATCGCCGGTCTGTTGGCGGGGGTGGCGGCAATGGTCCTGGCTGCACGGGGTCTGACAGCGCAATCGGGCATGGGAGTGATGTACGAACTTGATGCCATCGCAATGACGGTCATTGGTGGCGTATCCCTGGCCGGCGGACGTGGTTCCCTGATCGGTACGGCCATCGGCATGTTGATATTCGGTGTCATCATTTCCGGTTTTACCTTCATCCGGCTGGATGCCTTCTACCAGGAAATGATCAAGGGCGGCATCATCGTGGGAGCGGTGGTGGCAGATGTCTATCGTCAGAAGCGACGCGCAGCGGAGAGTTGAACACATGAGCGACATCATTCTCAAGACCGAAGGACTGACCAAGCACTACGGTGGTGTGCACGCCCTCAACGATGCAAATTTCGAGCTGCGTGCCGGTGAACACGTGGCAATCATGGGGGACAATGGGGCGGGCAAATCGACATTCGTCCGCCAGATTACCGGTGTCGAGCAGCCGACGCGAGGCAAGCTGTTCTTTCTGGGCAAGGAGGTGCACTTTTCCGGTCCACTGGATGCGCGTGAAGCGGGTATCGAGACGGTGTTTCAGACCTTGGCTCTGGCAGATGATCTGGATGTGCCGTCCAATCTGTTTCTCGGCCGGGAAAAGACGCTGTTGAATCTGGGACCGTTTTCCATTCTCGACCGTCGCGGCATGCGAAAGGCCACCGAGGAAGGATTGAAGCGCACGGCTGTCAAGATTCCCAATATCAACAACCCCATTCGCAACATGTCGGGTGGTCAGCGTCAGTGCGTGGCCATCGCCCGGACGGCCACCTTCCATTCGAAGCTGACCATCATGGATGAGCCGACTGCCGCACTGGGTGTGCAGGAAACCGAACAGGTGGAAAACATCGTTCGAACGTTGAAGGCGGCTGGCGAACCACTGATTCTGATCAGTCACAACATGCGACAGGTATTCGACCTGGTTGATCGTATAATCGTGTTCAGACGGGGTAGGATCGTGGCCAACCTGAATGCGTCGGAAACCGACGGGCAGGATGTCGTGTCCTACATTACTGGCGCCAAGACCGGGGCCGAATACGCAGGCGCTGCCTGATGCGAACACGACAATCATGCAATTGTTTGAACTGCACATAGACTTCTTTCGGCCGATCTGGCGCCGTGTGGTGCTGGTCGCCGTCTGTCTGGGCTGGGCTGTTTTCGAATTCATTACCGGCGCCCCGTTCTGGGGCATCATTTTCGGAGCCATGGGGGTTTATGCGCTGTGGCAGTTGTTCCTGTGCAACTGGCCGGATGACACTGCCGGGCACTGAGGGGTGAGTGTGGTCACACTCAAGGATGTGGCGGAACGCGCGGGTGTGTCACGTTCCGCCGTATCACGTGCCTTCACCGATGGTGCCTCCGTCTCGGAAACCATGCGACGCAAGGTTGAGAAGGCCGCTGCGGAGCTGGGCTACATGCCGAATGCGCTGGCATCGAGCCTGACCACCGGGCGTACACGGCTCATCGGACTGGTCTCGAACAACTTTCACAACCCGATCTTTCTGGAAGTCTTCGATCTGTTCACTCGTGGCCTGCAGGACAGGGGCTTGCGCCCCTTGCTGGTGAACCTCAGTGAGGAGACCGATCCCGGCAATTCACTGCGCATGTTGCGACAGTACTCGGTGGACGGGGTCATCGTTGCATCCTCCACTCTGACCCCGGAGTTCTCGCAAGCCTTTCGGCAGGCCGGCATGCCGGTGGTGCATTCCTTCGGCCGGCAGTCCAGTTCACCACAGGTACACGTCGTCGGTATCGACAATGTCGAATGCGGTCGGATTGCGGCGCGTGAACTGCTGGAGAGGGACTACAGGCGTGTTGCCTTCCTGGGAGGGCCGGAAACAGCAACCTCGACACAGGATCGTCAGCAGGGCTTTCTGGCCGAGCTGGCATTGCATGAGCAGGTCGAGGTCACGTATTCCCATGCTGACAATTATTCCTTCGAGGCGGGGCGCAGGGAAATGCTGCGTCTGTTGCAGGGGCAGCCAGCCGAGGCCTATTTCTGCGGGGATGATGTGCTGTCCATTGGCGCGCTGAGCGCCATCCGGGATGCCGGTTTGCGGGTTCCCGAAGATGTCGGCGTGATAGGGCTGAACGATATGGAAATGTCGGGTTGGGAAAGCATTGCCCTGACGACCATCCGGCAACCGATTGCGCAGATCATCAGTTCATCGATCGAACTGATCGTGGCCATGCTGGAGGAGCCGGACCGCTATCCGGAGGCCCGGCTGTTTCCCAGTACGGTGGTGGAACGAAGTACTTTGCGACCGCGCCCGCGCCCTTGAGGCTAGCGGACACGGTCTTCCTGCCACTGGTCGTGACGGATCAGCGAAACATCGGCGGGCGGGCATCAACCCACTGGCCTTCGGCTGCGCCAGACTCGGCCACCGCCACCACCGCTGCCATCGAACGCAGGCCATCAGCGGCACGCGGGTAGAGATCCGCTGCCGGGTCAATGGCACGACCTTCATTGCTGGCCCGGATGGCCTCGGCCAGATCCTTGTAGATGTTGGCAAAAGCCAGCGGCATGCCTTCGGCATGGCCGATGGTGACGCGTGTGGTGCGATCCGCTTCTGGGGAGAGATTGGCTTCGCCGCGTTCGATGATCTGCAGACGCTCGTTCAGGGGCATCCAGTACAGCTGGTTGGGATGCTCCTGTGACCAGCGCAAGCCGCCTTTCTCACCAAACACCTGAATCCCCAGGCCGTGCTGCCGACCGATGGCTATGGATGAGGTCCACAGGCGACCGACTGTGCCACCGCTCATGCGGAAATTGACCATGGCATCATCTTCGAGCTCGCGTGAGGCGATGCAGGAGACGGTATCGGCAGACAGTCGCGTGACTTCCTCTCCGGTGACGAAACTGGCCATGTGCAGGGCATGAATGCCGCAGTCGGCAAACTGCGCGGAGACGCCGGCCTGGGCCGGATCGTAGCGCCAGCGCACGCGTGGATTGTCGGCATCGGCCGCATCGGCATGATGTCCATGAGCAAACTCGGCATTGACCAGGCGGATTCTGCCCAGGTCGCCGCGCGCAATCATGGCCCGCATGTGGCGAACCAGAGAGTAACCGGAATAGCCGTAGTTCACCGCGCAGATGCGCTGGTTCTGTTCGGCAGCCCTGACGATCTGCTCACCCTCATCGACGGTCATGGTCATGGGCTTTTCGCACAGTACGTGAAAACCGGCTTCCAGAAAGGCCTTGGTGATCTCGAAATGGGTGGAGTTCGGTGTGGCCACCGTTACCAGTTGAATGCGGTCTTCGCGGGCAGATTCTCCGGCCAGCATTTCCCGCCAGTCTCCGTAGGAGCGATCCGCTGCCAGGCCCAGTTGCTGACCATACTGACGACCGGCCTCGGGTCGGTGGTCGAGTGCAGCGGCACTGAACTCGAACAGGCCATCCAGGCCGGCGCCCAGGCGGTGAGCCGGTCCGATCTGGCTGCCTTCGCCGCCGCCGATCATGCCCCATTGCAATTTTTTCATGTTCTTCGATACGTCCGTGGTGAGATCAGGCAAAGCCTATGGATTGCAGGTATTCGCGATTCAGTCTGGCATCGCCTTCCGGATCGGGATCCAGACGCGGATCGCAATCCTGTTCGATGGTGCACCAGCCTTCATAGCCGCTGTCGACAAGCAGTTTGCGAACGGCAGGGAAGTCCACTTCACCGTCGGCGAGATTGCAGAAGATTCCCTGACCGCAGGCATCGTAGAAGCCGGTTCGATTGGCAATGGCTGCCGCCTTGATCTTCGGGTCGGTGGTCTTGAAGTGCACGTAGGTGATGCGCTCCATGTGCCTTTGCATGAAGGCGATGGGGTCGAAGCCTGCATAGGTACAATGACCGGTATCGATGCAGATCTTCAGCAGTTCCGGATCGGTCTCGGCCAGCAGCCGTTCCACTTCGGGTTCGAAATCCATGAAGCCTCCGGCATGTGGGTGGATTTCGGGAATCAGACCGTATTCCTCATAGCCCATCTTCGCGATCGTCATGATGCGGTCGCGATAGGCCTTCCACTCGGCGGTATCCATCTGTTCGGCTTCATCGCCACGCCCGGCAGTGGGGGCTCGGCGCGGTGAAATGGAATCGATCAGCACGAAATGCCTTGCGCCGTGGGCGGTCAGCGCCTTGCAGGTCCTGACCGCACCATCCATCACATCGTCCCATTGGGCAGGATCATGAAAGGCACGGAAAACGACACCGCCGATCAGCGTGAGATCTCGGGCAGCCAGGGCATCGCCCAGTTCGGCAGGGTCTTCGGGCATGTAGCCGACCGGACCCAGCTCGATCCCCGAGTAACCGGCACGGCTGCACTGGTCAAGGACGGTCTGCCAGGCAGGATTGCGTTCGTCTTTGGCGAACTCGACACCCCAGGAGCAGGGGGCATTACCAATTCTTGTACTCATGCGTAGTGGGTTTCCAATGGTTTGCAACCGGTTGCATTTATTGTATTCTGTGTGCTGACAGATCGTCAATACAAGGCGTCCATCCATTTGCCGGGCCCGTAACCCGATAGCGAGCAATGATCATGACTGATGACCGCACAGGCACATCTACCCGACTTACTCTGGCCCAGGCTATCGTTCGCTGGATGGCCAATCAGTACATTGTCATCGACGGTGAGGAGCAGCGTCTGTTCGGCGGTGGGTTCGGCATCTTCGGCCACGGCAATGTCACCTGTCTCGGTGAGGCGCTGTACCAGCACCGCGATGCTCTGCCGCTGTATCGCGGTCAGAACGAGCAAAGCATGGGCTTCGCGGCTGCCGCCTATGCCAAGTATCACTTGCGTCGCCGCATCATGTTCTGTACCGCCTCTGCCGGGCCGGGTACCTCCAATCTGCTGACCTCTGCGGCACTGGCACATGCCAATCGACTGCCCATGCTGATGCTGTGTGGCGACACCTATGTGACGCGCCTGCCTGATCCGGTGCTGCAGCAGATGGAACATTTCAACAACCCGAGCCTGGGGGTCAATGATGCGTTCAAGGCGGTCACACGTTACTGGGATCGTATCGTGCATCCGGCGCAGATCATCCAGAGTCTGCCCAATGCGGTGGCGACGATGCTCGATCCGGCCGATTGCGGGCCAGCCTTTCTGGGCTTGCCACAGGATGTACAGGGCTGGGCGTATGACTATCCGGACAGCTTCTTCGAGCGACGAGTTCATCGCATCCGGCGCGCAACCCCCGATGTGCACGAGCTGGCGGATGCCGTGACGCGTCTCAAGAGTGCCGAGCGCCCACTGATCATCGCCGGTGGCGGGGTGCAGTATTCCGGCGCGGTCAAGGAGCTTGTCGCCTTTGCCGAGACGCACCGCATACCCGTGGTGGAAACCATTGCCGGTCGTGCCAATCTCCAGGCCACCCATCCGCTGAATGCGGGACCAATTGGCGTGACGGGCTCGAACTCTGCCAATACGCTGGCAGAGAAGGCCGATGTGATTCTGGCCGTGGGGACCCGCCTGCAGGATTTCACCACCGGTTCCTGGACAGCGTTCGCACAGGATGCCGATTTCATTGCCGTCAATGCGGGACGTCATGATGCGGGCAAGCACGGCGCATTGTCGGTTGTGGGTGATGCAAGGCTGGCATTGGAGCAACTGTCCGTGCTGATGGGCGGGCATGCCTTTGAACAGTCCTGGGTCGACTTCGCCGCCGAAGAGCGTGAGAAGTGGGATGCCTATGTGGCGGTGAATGTTGCCCATGGCAACCGACCCAACTCCTATGCCCAGGCCATCGGCGTGGTCAATGAGCTGTGCGACCCGCAAGATCGCATCGTTGCTGCCGCCGGTGGTCTGCCGGCTGAAGTGGCGGCCAACTGGCGCACGCTGGATGCCGGTACCGTGGATATAGAGTTCGGTTTTTCCTGCATGGGCTACGAGATAGCCGGTGGCTGGGGGGCCAGAATTGCACAGTCGGAAAAGCAGGCCGACAAGGACACCATCGTCTTCACCGGGGATGGCTCCTACCTGATGATGAATTCGGACATCTATTCCAGCGTGCTGACGGACAAGAAGCTGATCATTCTGGTGCTGGACAACGGTGGCTTTGCCGTCATCAACAAGCTGCAGAACAACACGGGCAACGAGAGCTTCAACAATCTGATTGCCGATACACCAACGGCGGTGGACCCGTTTGCCGTGGATTTCGAAGCGCATGCCCATGCCATGGGCGCAATTGCGGAGACCGTGGAAAACGCCGCCGAACTTGCCGAGGCGTTCAAGCGTGCCAAGGCTGCCAGCAAGACCTCGGTGATCGTCATGAAGGTCGATGCCTATGAAGGCTGGACGACAGAAGGTCATACCTGGTGGGAAGTCGGGACGCCACAAGTCAGTGACAGTGACAGGGTCTTGGAGGCGCACCGGGAAGTGGAGTCGAGCCGCAGCCGGCAGCGACGCGGCGTATGAATGCTCAGAACATGTTGAAGGGCAAGCGCTTTGTCGTACTGGGTCGTGCCGGCATGGACTTCAGTCCCGAACCCGCTGGTACCGCGATCGAGCAGGCAGCGACATTTTCCGCCAGTCTGGGGGGGTCTTCCGCCAACATCTGCGTGGCCATCGGCCGGCACGGCGGTCAGACGTCGCTGGTTACCTGTGTATCCGATGACGCTATCGGTCGCTTCTGTCTGGAGCAGCTGGATCACTACGGGATCGAGCGCCAGCATGTGCGTTCCGTTGGCGGAGAATTCCGCAATTCTCTGGCTGTCTCGGAGAGTCGGCTGGAAGGTCATCAGACGGTCATCTATCGGAATGGTGCAGCAGACTTTCAGATGAGTATGGACGATGTCGAGGCCGTGGACTATTCAGGCTTTTCCGCACTGATCACCACGGGCACGGTATTGGCCGTCGAGCCCTCACGCAGCGCTGCATTCCGCGCCTTCGAACTGGCACGGGAAGCAGGTATTCCACTGATTTTCGATGTGGATTATCGACCGTACAGCTGGGCTTCTGCTGCAGATGCCGCCGAGGTCTACAGCCGCGCCGGCGAACTGTGCGACATCATCATCGGCAATGATGTCGAATTCGGCTTCATGGCCGGCGACCATGAAGGTGGCCTGGACAAGGCGCGGCAGCTGGCCCGCGACGGTGCGGCCATCGTTGTCTACAAGATGGGCGAGCAGGGTGCGATCACTCTGAGCGCCGAGCAGGAAATTCGTACCGGCATCTATCCGGCGGAAGCCCTCAAGCCCACTGGTGCCGGCGACAGTTTCATGGGCGGTTTCATTGCAGCCCTGGCCGATGGCCGTGAGTTGCAGGATGCCGTCTTGAGAGGCTCTGCCTGCGCCTCCATGGTCGTTGCCCGCGTCGGCTGTGCCCCTGCCATGCCAACCACTGCCGAACTGGAAGCCTTTCTGGCCTCGCATCCCGGCCCCACTCTCAGCTGAAGGATACCTCTCATGCATATTGCCCCCTATGACAACCAGAACAAGCCGATTGTCGATATCGATGACGCAACGGTACCGCTGAACTACTTCAACATCATCAAGCTGAAGAAGGACCAGGCCTTCGAATACACGGTGCCAGGCTACGAAACCTGCATCGTGCCAGCCACCGGTACGGTGAACGTCGAGGTGGAAGGCCTGAGTTTCGATGCGCTGGGCAATCGTGGCGTGGATGTCTGGGACGGCGAGCCCGAAGGTGTCTATGTGCCGGTGGGGGCCAGGGTCACGATGTCCTGTGTGTCCGAGACCGCTGAAGTCTTTGTGGCGGGCGCTCGCTACGATCAGGTGCTGGAGCCGTTCGATGTGCGCGTGGCTGAGCTCGACCGGGTGCAGTATGGCTCTGACGATACCAAGACGCATCGCAAGATCAAGCACATCCTCGGACAGAAGCAGCATGACAAGGTCGGGCGTCTGCTGGTCAGCGAGCTGTTTACTGTCGGTCAGGGTGGCTGGTCCGGCTTTCCGTCGCACAAGCACGATACCGATCGTCTGCCGGACGAGACCCGCCACGACGAAACCTACAATTTCCGTTTTCGCCCCAATCATGGATCGGGGGTCCAGATGCTGCAGCGAGTCGACAACGAACCCGGCGATGCGTATCACATCGTGGATGGCTCGACCATCTGTCTGGACAAGGGCTACCACCCATGCGCGGCCCTGCCAGGGTACGAGATGTACTACTTCACCATTCTGGCCGGCCTCTCGCAGCGCTCTCTGGTGCAGTTCTTCCAGCCGACGCATGCCTACCAGATCGAGACCATACCCGGTATCAAGGACATGATCGCGAAGTTCAAGTAATGGCACTGGTCACACTGTCAGAGGTGCTGCAGCCGGCCCTGCGCGATGGACGTGCAGTGGCTGGTCTGGTGACGTTGGGGTGGGAGGACATGCGCGCCTTTGTCGCTGCGGCGGAAGCCGAGTCCCTGCCCTTGATACTACAAGCCGGTCCCGGCTGCAGGGCGCATACGCCATTGCCGGTGCTGGGAAAGATGCTGACCTGGCTGGCGGAACAGGCATCCGTGCCGGTGGTCGTGCATCTGGACCATGGTTATTCCTTCGAGGAATGCCGTGAAGCCATCGACTGTGGATTCAGTTCGGTCATGTTCGACGGTTCACGCAAGCCACTGGCGCAGAATATCGAGGAGACGGCGGAGATTGCAGAACTGGCACATGCTGCCGGTATTTCCTGTGAAGGGGAGATCGGTTTCGTCGGTTATGCCGATGGTGAGAAATCCGCCGGTACCGACCCTGAAGAGGCCGCCCGCTTCGCGGCCGAGACGGCGGTGGATGCCATGGCGATTTCGGTGGGCAATGTGCATCTGCAACAGGATGCCGGTGGACGACTGGACGAACAGCGCATTCAGGCGATCGAGGCTGTGACCTCGGTTCCACTGGTGATACATGGGGGGTCCGGTGTGCCTGTGGATCAGCGTGCCTCTCTGGCCCGGTCCAGTCACATCTGCAAATACAATATTGGCACCGAGCTGCGGATGGCCTTCGGAGCTGCCTTGCGGCAAGCGGTCAACGCCGACCCCGATCGCTTCGATCGTGTGGCGCTTCTCGCTGAAACGCATGAACCAATGGTGGCGGCAACGCGCAAGGTACTGCGCAGTCTCGGATAATCGAGGCGACTGGCTGGCGTACCGATATCTAGCCTCAATCAGCGCCTTTGGTGCGTGGTACCGCAGGGTGGTTTTTTCATCCGGGTGTTCGACGCTATGAACTGCAGGAGTCGGATTCTCTTCAACCGCGGTGCTGTACACCGGGCACCAGTGCGCGGTAGTAATGCCAGCGCCGTTTCAGGCAGGCGAACGGCAGATCGATGTTCTTGCCCACTTCCACTCGCCTTGCCAGCCACAAGGCAATGCTGAAGGCCAGGATACCGGCGAGCATGTTGCCCATGGCCTGTCCGGCCAGCACCCCGCGGGCACCGAACAGCTGACTGCCGAGGTGGATCAGTGGAATGCCCAGACACAGGTCACGGATGATGTTGCTGATCGTGGCATAACCGGGGTGACGCAGCGCCGTGAACAGCGGGTTGGCCGCCAGCTGCAGGCCGTAGAGCCAGTAACTGATGACGATGAAGGTGCAGTAGAAGCGCAACAGTTCCGCCGCATCGGCTTCCAGTGAAAAGATGTCTACCAGAATATCCTTGAGCAGGAACATGATCACGGCCACCGGAATCACGTAGAGCGTCACGAACAGGCCGCCGGATTGCAGGGTCTGTGTGACTCGTCGGGGCTGGCTGGCACCGACATTCTGTGAGGCGACCGGACCAATGGCTCCCGACAGACCGTAGAGCCCGGCAAATGCCACGGGCGTCATGCGGCCCACGACCGCTGCCGCTGCCACTGCATCGGTCCCGAATCTTGCCATCTGTGTGGTGGCATAGGCCGCGCCCAGCGGACCCGCCAGGTTGGTGATCAGGGAGGGGATGGCAATGCCGCGCAATTGGCGCAGATCGCCGAGCAGCTCGGTGGGTCTGGGGTGCTGGATCAGCTGGTGGCGGCTGACGATGTAATACAGGGCAAGGCCGGCTACCGTGCAGCGAGACAGCACCGAGGCCATCGCGGCGCCGGTCAGATCCAGATCGAATCCGAAGATGAAGATGGGGTCGAGAATGGCGTTGACCAGGCCGGCAATGATGGTTGCCCACATGGCGAGTCGTGCTTCGCCGACAGCCCTGAGCAGTGATGTACCGGCCATGCCGATGCCCAGAATGGGCAGGGAAGCAACCACGATGCGAAAATAGACGACCGCCAGCTCCAGGGTTTCACCGTCGGCGCCCAGCAAGGCGATCAGCTCCCGTGCGAATACCAGGCTCAGCACTGACAGCGGGACGGTCAGGCACAGCCCGAACAGCAATCCATGTGTAGCCAGCCTGGCGGCCTCATCGCGATTGGCTGCACCGATGGCCTGGGCCACGACGGTCGAGGTGGCAATCGACAGGCCGATGCCGATGGCGGCCCCGAAGAACAGGGCGGTACCGGCAAAGCCCACCGCAGCCGCCAGTTCCGGATGACCCAGCAAGGCGATGAAGAAAACATCAACCAGATCGACTGCGAAAATGGCGACCAGGCCGATCGCGGATGTTATCGACAGTCCGCTGACATGCCGGAAAACCGAGCCGTGAGTGTAGCCGGATGCGCGGGTATTCAAGACAGCACGATCTGGCGTTGTTCTCGCCGATTGCCGAGCATCGAATTCACGAAGCCTTCTTGCCTGGCAAGCTCATCCTCTAGTGTGTCGCGATGTGTCTGGGTATGTAGGTGCCACTGCCACTGCGTTCGAACTCGACGGCGATGCGTGGATGGCGCAGCGGCGTGCCGTCCTCGTCGGGCAGCAGGTTCTGTTCCGACACATAAGCCTCGTAAACGGATTCCTCGTTTTCGGCATACAGGTGGTAGAAAGGTTGATCCTTGCGTGGTCGAACCGCTTCCGGAATGGCTTCATACCATTCCTCGGTATTGCCGAATACCGGGTCCACGTCATAGATGACGCCACGAAACGGATAGACACGGTGTCGCACGACCTGACCGATACTGAATTTTGCGTCTCTTATCATGCTGACCAGTTTAACCGGCAAGGCTGCTTTGAGGCTAGAATCCTCACATGAAAACTCTACGCTACGCCATAATCGGCTCCGGAATGATGGGCCATGAGCATTTGAAAAACCTTGCTCTGGTCAGGGATATTCACCAATTGCCATTGTCGGTGGTGGCCATCATCGATCCGGATGATGCCATGCGTGAGTCAGCGCTGGCATTGGCTCGCTCTCTGGGCAATACCGAGGCCATGGCCTACCGTGATCTGGCACAACTGCCTCTCGATCAAGTCGATGCCTTCGTCATCGTGTCGCCCAACTTCACGCATCATGCGATCATCAGCGAACTGTTGCCACTGGGCAAGGCAATCCTGACTGAGAAACCGCTGTGTACCACGGTCGAACACTGTGAGGATCTGCAACAGCAGCTGGAAGGGTTTCCGGCACCGTTCTGGGTGGCCATGGAATATCGATACATGCCGGCCACGGCTCGCTTTCTGGAACGCCTGGCCACCGGTGAGATCGGCAGTATTCGTCTGCTGACCATCAAGGAGCATCGTTACCCGTTTCTGGACAAGGTGGGCGCCTGGAATCGGTTCAGTGACAATACCGGCGGAACGCTGGTGGAGAAATGCTGCCATCACTTCGACCTGATGCGTCTGATGACCGGTGCAGAACCGGTGCGGATCTTCGCCAGTGGCTCGATGGACGTCAATCACCTGGATGAGCGCTACGAAGGACGCACTCCCGATATTCTGGATAATGCACTGGTGATCGTCGATTTCGACAACGGCGCCCGAGGTTCTCTGGAATTGTGCATGTTCGCCGATGGTGCTGAACCTCAGGAACAGCTCACTGCCATTGGAGAGCAGGGCAAACTCGATGCCTTCATTCCGGGTCCGGACCGCTTCTGGCCTGATGCCGGCGAGCGTCATGCGCGGGTGGTGTTCAGTCCTCGTGACCAGAGTCCACCGCAGGTGGATGTGCTTACCCTCGATCCGGCGCTGGCCGCGGCGGGTGATCATCACGGGTCCACCTTCTATCAGCATCATCGCTTTGCACTGGCGGTTCTGACTGGTACACCGGTGGAGGTGACAGCCAGTGATGGCGCCATGGCAGTACGCATGGGTGCAGCCGCCCACGAATCGATCAGCCGTGGTCAGGTCATCAATCTCCAGTCGTGAATCGGTGCGATCTCGACTATTCACAAACACGCAAGCAAGGCAGGTAAAGCATGACAACAATTCCCACTCTGACAGTTGGCGATGGCGGTCAGATGCCGGTCATCGGTCTGGGCCTCTGGAAGATCGATCGCGAGACCGTGGCGGATGCAGTGGTCGAGGCCATACGTGCCGGGTATCGCCATCTGGACAGTGCCTGTGACTACGGTAACGAAAAGCAGGTGGGGGAGGGCATTCGACGGGCCATCGATGAGGGATTGTGTACGCGGGAAGAATTATGGGTGACGTCCAAATTGTGGAATACCTATCATCATCCCGACCATGTGATCATGGCCATGGACCAGACTCTGGAAGATCTGGGCCTGGATTATCTGGATCTGTACCTGATCCATTTTCCCATCGCGCTGGAATTCGTGCCGTTCGAAACCCGTTATCCGCCCGAGTGGGTGCACGACCCGAGCGACGACGTACCGATGCTCAAGCCCGCCAGCGTGCCGCTGCAGGATACCTGGCATGCCATGGAAACTCTGGTGGACAGTGGCCTGACGCGCTACATCGGCGTGTGCAACTATGGCGTGTCTCTGATGCGTGATCTGCTGAACTACGCACGCATTGCGCCTGCCGTACTGCAGGTCGAGTCACACCCCTATCTGACGCAGGCCAATCTGCTGCGGTTCTGCGCTGAAGAGGATATTGCCGTGACGGCCTTTTCACCGCTGGGTGCCCTGTCCTACCTTGAGCTGGACATGGCCAGTCAGAGCGAGTCCGTGCTGCAGCAGCCGAGTGTGATGGCCATTGCCGAACGTCTGGGCAAGACACCCGCGCAGGTGGTGCTGCGCTGGGGCGTGCAGCGGGGTAATGCCATCATTCCGAAGACTTCCAAACCGGAGCGTCTGATCGAGAATGCCGCCATATTCGATTTCGAGCTCAGTGCCTCCGACATGGCAGCGATCAATGCCCTCAACCGGAACCAACGATTCAACGATCCGGGTGTATTCTGTGAGAAGGCATTCAATACATTCTTCCCGATTTACGAGTAGGGGGCTTGCCAGTTACGCCTTTCGCTTCATGTCGTAAACATCGAGGCGGGTCGCGGAACCTGTTCTCGTTCAACACGCCTTTCCATCGTCAGAGGAGATATCCACCGATGAAGACTTCCATTTCACCTGTACGTAGCGCCTTGCTGCGAGCGTGTGCACCGGGTCGCGGCCTGCCATTGCTGATGGCATCTGCTGCCATGACCCTGAGCACGCTGGCACATGCCGACGACACCATTACCATCCTGCACAGCAATGATTTCCACTCGCGGGTGGAACCCATCAGCAAGTACGACAGTCCCTGTTCTGCCGAAGACAATGAGGCGGGTGAGTGCTTTGGTGGTTATGCCCGCATGGTGACGGCTGTGGCGCAAGCCCGTGAGCGTCATCCGGATGCCTTGTTGTTCGATGGTGGTGACCGCTTTCAGGGGTCGCTGTTCTACACCTTCTACAAGGGCAAGGTGGCGGCCGAGATCATGAACACCCTGCAGTACGATGGCATGACGGTGGGTAATCATGAATTCGATGATGGGCCGGTGGTACTGCGTGAGTTCATCGACAACGTCGATTTTCCGGTTGTCATGTCCAATGCCGACGTCAGCCAGGAACCGGCCCTGGCCAACAAGATCATGAAGTCCACCGTGGTGGAGAAAGCCGGGCAGAAGTACGGCATCATCGGTCTGACCCCGCAGGATACCAACGAGCTGGCCAGCCCCGGCAAGAACATCACGTTCTCCGACCCGGTGGCTGCGGTGCAGGCGGAGGTCGATGAACTGACGGCGCAGGGAATCAAGCGCATCGTGGTGCTGTCGCATTCCGGCTACGAAGTCGACAAGCGCGTGGCTGCAGAGACGACGGGTGTCGATGTGATCGTCGGTGGTCACAGCAACACATTCCTGTCCAACACGTCGGACAAGGCGACCGGCCCGTATCCGACCATGGTGGGTGATACGGCCATCGTGCAGGCCTATGCCTATGGCAAGTATCTGGGTGAGCTGGCTGTCACCTTCAATGATGATGGCGAAGTGGTAGAAGCCACGGGTGAGCCGATCACGATTGACGGCAGCATTGACGAGAACGAGGATATTCTGGCTCGCGTTGCCGAACTGGCCGAGCCACTGGACAGTATTCGCAACAAGGTTGTTGCGGCGGCTGATGCGCCGATCGACGGCAACCGTGATGTGTGCCGGGTTCAGGAATGCGAAATGGGCAACCTGATCGCCGATGCCCTGCTGGATCGCGTCAAGGATCAGGGTGTAAGCATTGCCATCATGAATTCCGGTGGGGTACGTGCCTCCATCGATGCCGGTGAAATCACGATGGGTGAAGTGCTGACCGTTCTACCCTTCCAGAACACGCTGGCCACCTTCCAGCTCAGTGGTGCGGATGTTGTTGCAGCACTGGAAAACGGTGTCAGTCAGGTAGAGGAGGTCAAGGGGCGATTTCCGCAAGTGGCGGGATTGAGCTTTACCTGGGATCCATCCGTGCCCGCCAATGAAGGGCGCATCAAGGAGGTCATGGTCGAGGTTGAAGGAGAGATGCAACCCATCGATCCAGAAGCGCTGTATGGCGTGGTGTCCAACAACTATGTTCGAGGTGGTGGTGACGGTTATTCGGTGTTCGCCGAGAATGCCATCAACGCCTACGATTTCGGCCCGAATGTCGAAGACGTGGTATCGGACTATCTGGCCGAGCATGCTCCGTACAAACCCGGTGTACAGAAGCGCATCAGCAAGCTGTAGCTTGTCAGGGCAAGTTGCATCATGAGGCGGCTGTTTCTCGGGGCGTTGCTGAGTCTGTGTGTCAGCGTGGAAGCGTTCGCCACGGAAACGCTGCCTCGAGTGATTTCCATCAATCTGTGTGCCGATCAATTGGTCATGCTGCTGGCCGATCCGGCACAGATACTCGCCTTGTCCCGGCTCAGTCGCGATGAGGCAGGGTCGCGCCTGCATGTGCAGGCGCAGGCCCACCCGCAGGTTCAGCCGATTGCCGAGGATATCCTGCCGCTGGCGCCGGATGTCATCGTGACGGGGCCGTACACCTCGCGCTATACGCTGTCACTGCTGGACGAGCTGGGGCTGAGAGTCGAATCGCTGGAGATTGCCGAATCCGTCGACGCGATGCTGAACAATCTGCGGCGGGTCGGGAAGGTTCTGCAACGCGAGTCCGAAGCCGAACAGCAGATTGCTGTGCTGGAGCAGCGCCTGGCCGCCGTCGATGAGCGCGTGCAGGCGCTGAATCGCATGCAGGAGCACAGCGGTGTCGAGGCACCGCGGGCTGCAGTCTACGATGCCAATGGGTATACGGTCGGACCGAAGTCATTGCGGGGTGAGGCCATGCGCCGTGCCGGCTGGCATAATGTGGCAAGCGATCTGGGCGTCGAATCCTATGGGGTGTTGCAGCTGGAAGACATGATCCGGCTGGCGCCCGAGGCACTGATCGAGTCTCCTTACAGTGAGGGGACCTACTCACGCGGTCAGATGCTGGCCGAGCATCCGGCCTTGCGTCAGTCCGGGCTGGACCCGCTGGTGGTGTCCCTGCCCAGCAACGAGACCATCTGTGCCGGTCCCTGGCTGGTGGATGTCATCGAACACCTGTTGACCGCCAGGGAGCAATTGCTCTCAGACGCCTCTTCATGAGCACTGGTGTTTGCCATGGCTGATGGTGATTCGCCGCGCTGTCTACAGGCGAGTTGTCATTGCGGGGGCGTGCAGTTCGATCTGCTGTTGCCACCGGGCGAGCCTGAAGTCAGGCGCTGCAATTGTTCGCTGTGCCGGCGCAAGGGTGCTGCCATGCTCACGGTGCAGGTCGGCGATCTTCGCATTCTGCGCGGCAGTGACTTGCTGACCCTGTATCAGTGGAATACCGGGGTCGCCAGACATTATTTCTGCCGCCAGTGCGGTATTTATACCCATCACCAGCGTCGACGTGACCCGCTGCAGATTGGCGTCAACGTCGGCTGTCTGGAAGGGGTGGATCCGGATGAGTTCGAAACGGCAGAGGTTCGCAATGGCAGTCTCGACCCCTGAGAGCGCCGGGCCGTTTGACTGGGTTATGCTGTGCACCTTGTCTCAGTCAACTCGAGTTTGAAACGAACAATGGATCTTGGAATCAGTGGCCGCAAGGCCATCGTATGTGCCTCTTCACGCGGTCTGGGAAGAGCCTGTGCCATGTCGCTGGCTGAAGCCGGTGTCAATCTGGTCATCAATGGACGTGACGAGCAGCAACTGGATCTGACCCGCAAGGATCTGGAAGCCTTTGGTGTGGATGTCTCCGTGGTCATGGCGGATGTTTCCACCGAGTCAGGTCAACAGGCCCTGTTCGATGCCTGTCCGGAACCGGATATTCTGGTCAACAACAACGGGGGACCTCCGTTTAGGGACTTTCGCGAGATCGATCGTGAGGCGATGCTGACGGGCGTTACCATGAACATGGTGACTCCGCTGGAACTGATCCGGCATTGTGTGGATGGCATGGGCGAGCGAGGTTGGGGTCGCATTGTCAACATCACGTCATCGTCGGTGGTGTCACCCATTCCGGGTCTGGATTTGTCCAGTGGTGCTCGGGCTGGTCTGACGTCCTTTCTGGCCGGTGTATCCCGCTCGGTAGCACCTACCGGTGTCACCATCAACCAGATCATGCCGGGTGCCTTCGATACGGATCGGCTGCGCGGTGGCTTCAAGGTTGCCTCCGAGCGCTCTGGCAAGGCAATCGATGATGTCATCAGCGAACGTGCCGCAGGCATACCCGCAAAGCGCTTTGGCAAACCCGAAGAATTCGGAGCGGCCTGCGCCTTCCTGTGCAGCGAGCATGCAGGCTATATCACCGGTCAGAACCTGCTGATCGATGGCGGCGCCGTCAACAAGGCCTTCTGATTCCCCCGGGTCGGACCACGACTGATCGATCAGTTGTTGATCGATCATCAACCACTCGGGGTCGGACCACATGTGAACGATCAGTCGTTGATCATTCATCAACCACCTGGGGTCGGACCACGGCGAATGGGTGATATCTTGCGCGTCACCATGACAATCCGGTCTTAATTGACGCTTTTTCCGAGCTAAAACGCTGCATTAAAGCCCTTTTTATGACGCGTTCCATCGGGAAATGTGTTTGCAGGCAATGGGTTACGGTGGTCCGACCCGGAGTGTGGTCCGACCCGGAGTGTTAATCGGCACGGTTACATTTTGCGGGGGTTCTATAATCGGGGCTCGTTTTTGGACTATGGAAATTTCCGTGAAATTATCTGGATATCTGATCATCTCCGGTCTTGGAGTCGCGATGAGTCAGGCCTATGCCATGGGTGTCGAGAATGTCTCGGCAGAGGCACTTGGCAGTAACGGTGTGCGAGTGAGCTGGGATGCCTCCGACGGGGCTGATTACTACGATCTCTATCAGGACAGTCGTCGTGTGCAGAGTGGCATTACGGCAACCATGGCTGATGTGTCCGGATTGACGGCGGCCACCGATTATCAGTTCTTCGTGACTGCCTGTGATTCGACTGGCAGTTGCTCGCCGGCGTCGTCACAAGCCAATGTCAGCACGTCTGCAGCTGCCGGCGGTCTGGGAGCATGTATTGAAGGAGCGCTCTCTCCGGTTGTGGAGCTGGAAACCGGTGACGATGGCATGGCTGTCCTGTCGTGGTGTTCCGTGGCCGAGGCCGAAGGCTACAATCTGTTTCTGAATGGCGACTACCTGACGACGGTAGGTGCCGCCACGAATTCCACGGTGGTTGACTACTCCGGTTCCGAGGAATATCAGGTGGCCTGGTATGCCGACGGCTACTACCCACCCAAGTCCGACGTTGCCGGTGATACCGACACACCGGTCGAACCTCCCGTGATAACGGATGAAGACATTCTGGCCGCACTGGATGCCGAGAGCATCGACAATACCGATGATGTGGAAATCTACTTCACCCGGCATGCGGAAAAGATGACGCAGCTGGCCGAACAGGAAGATGGTTCGTTCGTGGAAGTCTGTGGCGAGTCCAAGTGCGCCGAAGTGCTCAATGCCAAAGGGGAATTGCGTGCAGAGTTGCTCGCCAATCTTTTCAGTGAAGCCGGCATCACCCAGCGACTCACCAATGCCTTTTCCAGCCACAAGATCCGGACTCGTCAGACCATCGAGCAGATCACGGCTGAAGCCAATCTGTCCGGGGACATCGACAAGTTCCCTGATGATGGGATTCAGGAATACCCGGTGAGCAATGGTGACGGCACCGCCGATGCAACCGAACTCGACCCGGAAAGCACGACACCTTCCGAAGCACCGCTAATCGAAGCGCTGCTGAGCCTGCCTGCCGGCAGTGTCGCGCTGGTAGCCGGCCACAGCGGCACCCTGTATGACATCATGGCCGGCATCGGCCTGACGGATGTCTGCCTGGAGGAGACTGTGGATACCTGCAACACGCACCGCTATCCGATCGATGAAGATGTCAAGGTGAGGGACTTCGGTGACATCTGGAAAGTGACCTTGCAGGATGGTGTGGCGAACTTCGCCTATCGGGTCAATCTGCAACCCAGAGAGCTGCAGCTGCAGGATCTGGCGCAGTAGGCGCTTCATTTGCGCCGGACTGCCCATGGTGCATCCGGCGCAATGTGAACGTATTGGCAATCGCCTGTCGACAGTCGTGCATCGCCCACAGAAACCCGGGCCGATACTCGCCTGATCAAGTTTCGTGCCGTTAGTGTTTTCGTGGCCTGAGTCAATGCTCTTTCAGGCCGCTGTACACGCATAACAAGAGGCGCGGTAGATGATCAAGCGCACGGGATACCTATTATCGGTGACAGGGATGTCACTGGCTTTCTTCGTATCCATTCAGCCACTGTGGGCCGATTCGAATCGGCACGAGAGAGCATCGCCATCTGTCATTGCGGCAACGGCCGAACTGCTGGAGTCGAGCGGCATGAGCGAGCAATTGCAGAGCCTGCCGACAGCCGTCATTGCCAGTTTTGAACAATCCATCCGTTCCGGTGGGCTGGACCTGCCATTCGTGGAGCAGGATATTCCCTATCTGAAGTCGACGCTGTCCAGCGCCTTCAACAGCGAACGATTGCAGCATGCCGTGCAGGAACAGTTGTACGCTGAACTGGACGAGCAACAGCTGGGCAATCTGCTGCGATTCTATCGGAGTGCACCGGGCCGGGAGATCCGCGAGGCGGAGATCAGCAATTCGATTCTTCTGCATCGCGAGCGATTCACCCTCTGGCACCAATCCAGTGGCCTGCGCAGTCTGACTGAAGCACGTCAGCTTGCCATTCAGGCGCTCGAGCGCGCGCTGCAGGCAAGCGAAGCGGCTGTTGACACTCTGATCAGTATGCAGGTGGCTCTGCAGCTGGGCCTGACGCCCGCCTTGCCGGTCGAACAGCGACGCAGTGCCAGACAGTTGATCGATACGGCCCAGGCGCAGAGGCCTGTACTGACGCGAGCTTATCAAGAGAGTTCGCTCGAAACCATCGCCTTTCTGTACCAGCAACAGTCACTGGACACTCTCAGGGCCTTTACCGATATCCTCGAGACAGACGCGGGGCAGCGTTATGTGCAGGCGGTCAATCGTGGCCTGAGCCACGGTATGCTGGATGCCGCTGAAACGCTGGGCAAATCCATGCAGTCACTGCTGATCCGGCGTCTGGGTCAGGGCGTCTGACAGACGCGGCTGTCCAGCCTGCAAGTCGAGACCTGTTGGCAGATCATTCGGTCTCGCGTGGTGGCAGCCCCGTGTGCTGTGACAGGATCCGGCCCTTGCGAACCTTGCCGGCGGCACCACGCCCGCGATTTCTCTCGAGTGGCGTACTGTTCTTGCTCCGCGCATTCCGATAGCCATCGCCCTTGGGCTGATAGGTCGGAATCAGATGCTGCTTGCCATTGCCGATGAGATCGCTGCGCCCCATGGCCCGCAGGGCATCACGCAGCAGGGGCCAGTTCTTCGGATCGTGGTAGCGAAGAAAGGCCTTGTGCAGTTTGCGCTGCGTGCCTGACTTGGCAATCGGCACGTCTCCTCCGTCGCGACGGACGCGCTTCAAGGGGTTCTTGCCCGTGTGATACATGGTAGTTGCCGTTGCCATGGGCGAAGGGTAGAAATTCTGTACCTGATCAGCCCGGAAGCCGTAGCGCTTGAGCCACAACGCCAGATTCATCATGTCGGTATCCGTGGTGCCCGGGTGCGCCGCGATGAAGTAGGGGATCAGATACTGCTGCTTGCCGGCCTTGCGACTGAACTTCTCGAACAGTTCCTTGAATTCATCATAGGCACCGATGCCCGGTTTCATCATCTTGTCCAGCGGTCCGCGCTCGGTGTGTTCGGGGGCGATCTTCAGATAGCCACCGACATGATGAGTAACCAGTTCTTCGACGTATTCGGGCGACTTGACTGCGAGGTCGTAACGCAGCCCGGAGGCGATCAGGACCTTCTTGACGCCCGGCAGCTCGCGGGCACGCTTGTACAGTTGAATGAGCGAGGAATGGTCGGTGTTCAGGTTCGAACAGATATCGGGGTAGACGCAGGACGGCAGCCGGCAATTGGCCTCGATTTCCCGCGATTTGCAGGCAATGCGATACATGTTGGCAGTTGGTCCACCCAGATCGGAGATGACACCGGTGAATCCCGGTACCTCATCACGTATGGTCTCGATTTCCTTGATGATGGACTCTTCCGAGCGGTTCTGGATGACACGCCCCTCGTGCTCGGTGATCGAACAGAAGGTGCAGCCGCCAAAGCAACCACGCATGATATTGATCGAGAAACGGATCATCTCGTAGGCCGGTATGCGTGCCTTGCCGTACATCGGGTGCGGAACCCGGGCATACGGCTGATCGAAGACGTAGTCCATTTCCTCGGTGGTCAGGGGAATGGGCGGTGGGTTGAGCCACAGTTTCTGGCCGCCCTGGTTCTGCACCAGTGCGCGGGCGTTGCCGGGATTGGTCTCCAGGTGCAACACACGATTGGCATGAGCGTACAGGACCTTGTCATTGCTGACCATGTCGAACGATGGCAGGCGCAGCACCGTCTTGTGCCGTTTCTGCTGGCGAATGGCCTGGCGCTCTTCACGGCTCATGAAATTGAGCACCTGCGTGTTGCCACTGCTCGATACTTGACCGATGACCGCTGATTCATCGCCGGTCACGGGCGCAACCTCCGCTCCGGAGCCATCCTGACAGGGAGCTCCCGCCATCTCGGTGGAACTGTTCTCCGGCACGATGTAGGGGTTGACCGGTTCCTCGATTCGCCCGGGTTTGTCCACCTTGCTTGAATCGATGACGATCCAGTCTTCAGGCAGATCCTCGATCATGTAGGCGGTACCGCGCAAGTCCGTGATGTCCGAGATGGCCTGCCCGGCAGCCAGGCGATGAGCGATATCGACGATGGCGCGCTCGCCATTGCCGTAGACCAGCAGATCGGCCTTGGCGTCGGCCAGAATGGAGTGTCTGACCTTGTCCTGCCAGTAGTCGTAGTGGGCAATCCGGCGCAGGGAAGCCTCGATGCCACCGATGACGATGGGGACATCACGATAGGCTTCACGGCAGCGATGCGAATAGACGATGGAGCTGCGATCGGGACGCTTGCCGCCGATATCGTCCGGTGAGTAGGCATCATCGGAGCGTATCTTGCGATCCGCCGTGTAGCGATTGATCATCGAGTCCATGTTGCCGGCGGTCACGCCAAAGAACAGGTTCGGTGCACCCAGTGCCTCGAATGCCGTCGTATCCTGCCAGTCCGGCTGGGCAATGATACCGACACGAAAGCCATGGGCTTCCAGCAGCCGTCCGACGATAGCCATGCCGAAGCTCGGGTGATCGACATAGGCGTCGCCGGTCACCACGATGATGTCGCAGCTGTCCCAGCCGAGTTCATCCATTTCCGCCCGGGACATGGGCAGAAAGGGCGCACGGCCGTAACACTCCGCCCAGTACGGCGGATAGTCGAAAAGCGGTCGAGCGGGATTGACGGGGAGCCTTGAAGCCATGACACGGATCTGCTGAGCAATTCGCTATGGTACCTGTTTAACCGTAGCGGGTCTGATCGTGTGTCGCAATAGGCCCGTGAAGTGCCGAATGCGGGCGGTTTCCGGCAATGATCGACTCAGCAACGTGCCAATTGCATCCGCAATTGCCGGTGCAATGCCCGAATCCTATCCTGATCGGCGGTCGAACTGCCATTCTGCATCCGTCCATTGGTGTTCTCGATGGTCTCGCTGATGCGCTGCCGGCAACTGGCGCGTTCGTTGACAGCGCGCGTGGCTGCGGCTCTGGCTGCCGAGTCATCAATGGAGGCTGTCGGGGCGGACGGCGCCGCGTAACGGGTCGGTACTGCCGCGCCAACGGCTGGTTCGTCCGCCGCAACGGGCAAGGCCTGTGGCTGCTCGGAATCGGTCCCCGCGCGCTCTGCGATGTTGTCCGATTCACCGCGAGCGGCCTCGCAACCGCCCAGTTGCTGCACGAATTCGAAGGGATAGGTCTCACAACGGCGGACATTGGCTCCGAAAGAGCCTACCTGGCAACGTTCGGTGGCCAGCGTCGCGATGCGGCCGGCGCTGACGGCCTCATTGCCCCGGAATGTGTAGATGTAGCTGATCAGTCCCATCACTTCCGGTGACAGGCTGTCCATGCCACCGTGCGTATCGAACAGGGATTCTGAAGACTCGCCCTGTTTCATGCGGCGTGTGGTGTCAAAGGCCAGTTTGCGGGCGATGCGGCAATCGAGTCCGGCAACGGCCGTGGCGCTGCTTGATATGCGTCGGGTGGATTCATCATGAGCGCAAGGTGCGCTGGTGTAGGTGGTATCCCCCGAGGCACTGACACATTTGAAAATGGCTGCAGTGGCCGGAGTCGACACACTCCCGACCATCTGCAGCGCAAGGATGCCGGCGACGCCGCAAACTCCGCGAACAAGGCGGATCACTCCGCCGAATACGGACGACTGGACGATGGGAGAGGGGTGGCTGTGCGCTGTCATGTGTTGTTGTCGCTGATCCGGCAAGACCGATGGAGGGACTTCTACCGATAGCGGCTCATGATCGAACAAGTTCACCTATCACTGTGCGCCGATTGGCAGCTACCATGCAGACTGGTCAATCATTTGAAGATAAATAACGTGGTCTCACCAATTTCCGATCAAGCTGGCGATGCTGGCGGCCCGCAGCTGCGCTCCGGCGAGGAGCAGCAGCGTCTGCTGGACGACATCACGACGCTGTTCGAACACCGCATCAGTTTCAACGAATTTCTGGGTTTCAGGATACAGCAGCTCGATCCGGGTCCCATTCGCATCGGCTTTCAGATGCGGCCGGAACTCATCGGGCATTACCTGTTCGGGCGGCTGCACGGCGGCGTCATCTCATCCGTGCTGGATGTGACGGGTGGTCTGGCCGTCATGATGGGAATTGCCGGTTTTCACAAGGAGGAGAACAGTGAGCAGATCCTGCAGCGTTTCTCTCGACTGGCGACCATCGATCTGCGGGTCGACTACCTGCGACAGGGCATCGGCAAGGAATTTCTGGCCGAAGCCGAGGTGGTAAGACTGGGGCGGCGCGTCGCTGTGTGCAGCATGCGACTGAGAAACGATGAGCAGACGCTGATAGCAACCGGCAACGCCAACTATATCGTGAGTTGAGTCACGGAAATGAAGGCCGCCTCATCGTGAATCGAGTCAGAGGAAAGCGAAGGGCCACCTCATCGTGAATCGAGTCAGAGGCAAGCGAAGGGCCACCTCACCGTGAATCGAGTCAGAGGCAAGCGAAGGGCCACCTCACCGTGAATCGAGTCAGAGGCAAGCGAAGGGCCGCCTCACCGTGAGTCCAATCGGAGGAAAGTGAAGGCAACCTCACCATGGCTTGAATCCGGAGCAACGAAAGCCACATCGGCGAGACGGCAGAGACGGTCAGAATGACACTGACACTCGAATACTCAGGAATCGGCAAATTCCGGGTAACACCAGTGTCGCCAGATCCTGCGCCGCGTTTCTTCCTTCTGCTGCCCCTGTGTGTTGGTTCGCAGTTTCACCACATGAATTTCGAGGGTTGCCAGTTGGGTATCGCGCGACCGAGGCTGATTGTTCCAGCTCTTGCACAGATAGCTGCCAAAAGCCTCTCGCACCGCATTGTTGCGATGTCCGTCAACGCGGCCCAGGTACTTGCGCCAGCGATAGCCGTCATACAGCGGGTAGAATCGCTCCGGAGGCTGCCAGTCCGGCAGGCTGGACGTCAGCGGGTACAGATCGACTTGTTCTCCATTGCGCAATTGCCCCGGTATGAGCAGATAGGAGGAGGTGGTCAGCGGGTAGGGCGCGAACATGTCCCAGCGCTGGTTGATGCGAAAGACCCTGGCCAGATGATTGACATGCTGCGGCATCTGCCCACGCATTCCCGGCATGCCGTAGAGGTTGAAGGCAGTCACGACGTAAAAGAACAGCACCGCCAGCAGCGAGCCGATGAGGGTGGGTCGGAGGCTGAGCGCCCTGAACGGCAGAACACGCTCGGTCAGAGTACCCATCAGACCGCGGTTGTCAGCAACCCAGCGATAGAGGCGGTTACCCAGGTACAAGAGGGGAGGCAGGGACATGATCCAGGCCAGCACCTTGAATGGCCAGCGTTGCCGGAACAGCAGGACCATGGCATGCCAGTGAATATGCGCCTTGCCTTCGGCATCGGTGACGACCCAGGAGTTCTCGCGCTCCATGATGGCGTGAATCTCGGGATGATTCTGCGCCTTGAGAATCCTGCAGTCCTGCGGCAGCAGGAAACTGCGCAGGATCAGGCAGGTCTTCAGGCAGAAGCCGCAATCTTCATCGTAGTAGATGACAATCGCGGACTGCCGCTGTCGGCGAGCGCGTTGTCTGTCGGTGCTGCGTAGCCAGACCCAGGCGCTGCCGGGTATCAGCAGACTCAATGCCATGAAATCGATCAGTGGGAACAGACCGATGTGCAGCATCAGCAGGAATGCCGCATGCAGTGACGCCAGCAACAGAAGCCCGATGATTCTCAGGCGTGGCCAGTAGAAGGGGCTGAGCACCAGCAGCGGTGCAATGAACTCGACCGCCAGGACATAGAAGGTGGCCGGTTTCAGCAGCAGGGGAAACTGGCCGATCCAGTGACCGATCGGTGTGGCGAAATGCTGCAGATTGACCGCATAGAACGCCGCATCGAAGCGACTGACCCAGGCGTCTCCGGTTTTCAGAAAAGCGGTGAATGTGTACAGATACAACACCTGGAAAACGATGGCGATGGTCGCAATCGAGAAGTAGGGTTGTTCCCGGAAAGCGTTGGCCGGCACGGCATTGGGGTTGTGCCTGTGTACGGTCTGTAGCGCACTGTCGATGGAATAGCGTGCGCCCAGCGGCAGAAACATTGCCCAGAAACTCATCACCACCAGCAGATTGTCGCCACCTTGCAGCAGCAGTCCATTGCGATTGAGCAGGGACGCCAGCAGGATGAAGGAGGCGACGGCTGCCAGCTTGCTGCGATAACCGAACAGCAGTGCCAGAGCGAAGGCGGCGGCGATGAGGAACAGCAGAGCCTGCCACCACAGTTCTCCACTGGCGGCGTGAATGGACCAGTGCCACTGGTGCGTAACCTTCAGCCACTGATAACGCGGCAGAACACCTGCATCGGTATAGAAGACCGACAGATCCAGGCTGCGCAGCGCCAGATCTGCCAGTAACAGGAGTGCGAGCATGATGCGGAACAGCGCAATGGATCTGAGATCCAGGCTGAACACGCGCCTGACATGATGCATGGCGTCCCTGTCTCCGGTGTCGATCAAAGGGTTGGTGGCGATAGCTTACGGCGTATCGATGACGGGCGCCAGTGACGAAAAATCGACCCACTGCGCGTCGGGTTCACCGTCGATGTGCAGCAATGCCCGGCTGTGGATGTAGTCTGCGTCCTTGACCGTGGCTTTGCGGTTCTGGTAAGGCCCGGCCTTGATGGCTATCGCCAGCCCCGGCGTCAGGGCAGGCAGGCGATGACGCTGCACTTGCTGTTTGCGTGCTTCATTGTTGGCCAGCATGGCAAGCAGTGATCGGCGTCGTTTTTCGAGTTCTTCCGGAGAATGTTCCGAAAGGTCGGCCGTCAGGTCGATAAGCGGTGAGTTGGATTCCTGTTCATCGGGAGGCAGATCCTTCTGCATGGCCTTCCAGAAGCTCTGGTCGGCGTCCTGTTTGTTCCCGGGTTTTCTCATGGGTGCAACGCTAGCTCGACTGTCTGGAAGCCAGGAATTGCCAGGTTTCCACAATGGTATCCGGATTCAGGGACACGCTGGAGATACCCTGATCCATCAGCCACTGCGCCAGATCCGGATGATCGGATGGCCCCTGGCCGCAGATACCGACATACTTGTTCTGGTCATGAGCCGCCTTTATGGCCATCTGCAGCATTTTCTTGACCGCCGGATCCCGTTCATCGAACAAGTGTGCCACCAGGCCCGAGTCGCGATCCAGTCCCAGTGTCAGTTGCGTCAGGTCGTTGGAGCCGATGGAGAAGCCGTCGAATCGTGTCAGGAACTCCTCGGCGAGAATGGCATTGCTCGGTACTTCGCACATCATGACCACTCGCAGGTCATGGTCGCCGCGTTGCAGACCGTTCTCCGCCATCAGCGCCAGTACCTGATCCGCTTCCTCGAGCGTGCGTACGAAGGGCACCATGAGTTCGACGTTCCTGAACCCCATGACCTCGCGCACCTGCTTCAGCGCGCGGCACTCGAGCTCGAAGCATTCCGAGAAGGAGGAAGACAGGTAGCGTGATGCACCACGGAATCCGATCATCGGATTCTCCTCCTCGGGTTCGAACAGCACACCACCGATCATGTTGCGGTATTCGTTCGACTTGAAGTCGGACAGGCGCACGATGACCGGGTGCGGAGCAAAGGCGGCAGCCAGAGTGGCCACGCCTTCGGCAATCTTGCTGACATAGAAGTCCAGAGGATCGGCATAGCCGGCGCTGCGCTCGGCAATCTGCTGCTGAACATCTTCCGGCATGGCGTCATGGTGCAGCAATGCCTTGGGGTGAATGCCGATGGTGTTGCTGATGATGAATTCGAGTCTGGCCAGACCGATACCGTTGTGTGGCAACTGACTGAAGCTGAAAGCCCGCTCCGGATTGCCGACATTCATGGTGAGCTTGAACGGCAGTTCAGGCAGGTTGTCGAGTTGGGTTTCGGCAATATCGAATGTCAGACTGCCCTCGTAGATGTAGCCGGTGTCGCCTTCGGCGCAACTGACCGTGACTTCCTGACCGTCCTGCAGCTGGCTGGTCGCGTTGTTGCAGCCGACAACCGCGGGCACACCCAGTTCACGCGCGATGATGGCCGCGTGACAGGTACGTCCGCCGCGATTCGTGACAATGGCTGCGGCTCGTTTCATGACAGGTTCCCAGTCGGGGTCGGTCATGTCGGTGACCAGCACATCGCCATCCCGAACGCTGCCGATATCGGCAATGCTGTCCACGATTCGCACGACGCCGGCACCGATACGCTGACCGATACTGCGTCCGCTGGCCAGCACTGCCGCCTGGTGAGAGGCCAGTTGATAACGGGTGATGACATTGCGATTGCTGCGTGATTCGACCGTTTCCGGGCGAGCCTGCAGAATGTAGAGCTTGCCATCATTGCCGTCCTTGCCCCATTCGATATCCATTGGCCGGCCATAGTGCTGCTCGATGGTCACAGCCATGCGGGCCAGGGCATGCACATCGTCATCATCAAGAGAAAAGCGCATCTGATCGGCCTGATCGACATCGACGGTATCGACAGCGGTGCTCTGACCGTAGATCATCTTGATGCGCTTGGCACCGCGGCTGCGCTTGAGCACAGCAGGTCGTTCCGCAGCCAGCGTCGGTTTGTGCACATAGAATTCGTCCGGGTTGACCGAACCCTGTACCACGCATTCACCCAGACCCCAGGAGGAGGTGATGAACACGGCATCACTGAAACCGGATTCGGTATCGATCGAGAACATCACGCCACTGGCGCCGATATCACTGCGTACCATTCTCTGGATACCGGCCGACAGAGCCACATCGGCGTGCGCGAAACCCTGATGAACCCGGTAGGAGATGGCGCGATCGTTGTAGAGCGAGGCAAATACCTCGCGGATCCGGTGCAGCACATCGTCCAGAGACTGCACATTGAGAAAGGTTTCCTGCTGACCGGCGAAGGAGGCTTCGGGAAGATCTTCCGCCGTCGCCGATGAACGCACCGCGACCGATGCAGCGCCGCCGGCACCTTCGCTGATCTCGGCCCAGCCTGCGGTTACTGCTTCAACCAGGCCTGCTGGCAAGGGAGTCTCGATGACCCATTGGCGGATCTTCGCACCGGTTTCTGCCAGCGCCTGCATGTCATCGGTGTCCAGTTCGTCCAGGCAGGCATTGATTCGCGCATCCAGACCGCTGACCTGAAGATGCTCGCGGAAGGCATCAGCCGTCGTGGCGAAACCGTCCGGTACGCTGATGCCGGCATTGGACAGGTTGGAGATCATCTCGCCCAGAGAGGCATTCTTGCCACCAACCACCGGGACATCGTTCATGCCCAGCTCTTTGAACCAACGGATGTATTGAGTCACTTCAACTCCTTGTTACAAGACGTTGCCAGTGGCAACGGTTGGTATTCAGGTACAGCAGGAAGCTTGCCTGAAAGTTCATCGTGTCGCACAGTGCCGGGTATGGTAATGGATTTGCCCACTGCAGATTGCACTCACATTCAAAGCTCATGCCCAACACACAGAAACGCACGGCCTTTATTGTCTCGGATCGCACCGGATTGACGGCGGAGGCCATGGCTCACAGTCTGTTGAGTCAATTTCCCGGATTCGACTTCCACATGGAAACCTTCACCTTCGTGGACACTGTCGACAAGGCTCGCAGGCTGGTGGAACGCTGTAGCCGGATTCGTGAGCAGAGCGGCACGTCCCCGCTGGTCTTTCTGACCATGGTCAACGATAACCTGCGTGCCGTGTTTGATGAGTCGGATATGGAGGTCTTCGATCTGTTCCGAACGTTCATCGGTCCTATGGAAAAACGTCTGGGCGTGAAGTCGTCCCATACCATCGGCAAATCGCACGGGGTCACCGACGAGAAGGCCTATACATCGCGAATCGCCGCGGTGCATTTTGCCCTGCAGACCGATGATGGCATGGACTTCGATCATTACCGGCAAGCGGATCTGATCATTGTCGGGGTATCGCGTTGTGGCAAGACGCCGACATCGCTGTACCTGTCCCTGCATTATGGTCTCTATGTGTCCAACTACCCCTTGACCGATCACGAACTCGAGCGCAAGGAGCTGCCTCAGGCTCTGCAACGTTATACCGACAAGCTGTTCGGTCTGACAATCGATCCGTTTCGCCTGTTGCAGATTCGGCAGCAACGTTATCAGGGGTCGACCTACAGTACCGCGGCAACCTGCCAGCGCGAGATAGCCCAGGCAGAAGCCCTGTTTCGTTCGCACGGCATTCCCTGGCTCAATACCACGCGCATGTCCGTCGAGGAGATCGGCGCCATGGTGGTCAACCGTACCAAGTCCGACACACGACTCTGATACTGATGGTCATGCAGCGCGTTCGCGGTCCCGAGCCTGCGACCACCGACGGGTGACTCTGCATGATGCTGTCGCTCGTCTCGCCGGGGGCTGCAGTCAACTGTGATCCAGCTGCAATCGAGCTGGCCGAGGCTGCCGAGGACGATGCAGCGGGTGCGGCAAGCGCACAGGATCATCGGCATGGCCCTTTCAATTCGCTGTAACCGTTTCGGGGGCAGCTGCCGGTAAAGAAAATCTCGATGGTGCCGCTGGGAGACTCAAGTCATGTTTCCAGAGGTTCCTTCGTGCCAATATCGTGCACCAGGTCGCAGCATCGAGACAACACGCGCTTGCCGCGTAGCGCTGTGCCGGCAAGGCGAGTGCGTGTGCGGAGGCTCGGGAGTGTGACTGTCATGCTCGCCAGTCTGCTGAGTCCGGCCATCGGCACGGCGGAGACTGCAGAGTTTGCCGAACTGTCAGCCCCTGGCGCTGCTGACTCGACACTGCAGGTGGTGGAAGGAGACATACTGGTGTCCGCCAGCAGCAGCAAGACACGGTCGATCGGGCTCAACAGAACCTCGCGTCTATGGCCGGACGGTATCGTGCCGTACCGGCTTGATGCCAGCCTGACAGCCAGTGGTGTGGTGGCAGTCAGACAGGCCATCGACTACTGGAACAGTGTCAGTGGCATTACCTTGATGGCACTGGATGAGTGGCCAGCCGGGCAGGCAATGCCGGCCGATTCGGTGGTGTTCCAGTACGGTGAGGGCTGCGCTTCCTGGGTGGGCAGGCGTGGCGGCGAGCAGGAAATCTGGGTGGCACCCAATTGCAATGCAGGAAGCATGATGCACGAGATCGGGCATCTCCTCGGGCTTGAGCATGAGCACACACGTCCGGATCGTGATCAGCATATCCGGATTCACTGGGAAAACATCAGTGCCGACAAGCGGCACAATTTCGATGTTGCACCTGCAGGTACTCAGCTGCTGGGTGACTACGACCACGGATCCATCATGCACTATGGACCCATGAACTTTTCGGCCAACGGCCAGCCGACCATTACCGCGCTGGCGGATAACGGTGTCACGATGGGGCAGCGCATTGCCCCCAGCGCCGGAGATCTGGCCGCTGTGGCCGAGCTGTATGCGGCAGATCTGTCCATCGTGTCGAAATTCGCTGCAGATGACGGACTGGCCGAAGTGAGTCTGTATGTCAGCAACGGCGGATTGCAGGGCGCTCATCTGATCGAGGTTGATGTGCAGTTCGGCAATGCTCGACTACTGAGTCATTCAGGTGACGGCTGGCAGTGTCTGAACCTGACGCCTGGTCATGCCAGCTGCGAGCTGGCGCGCATGAGTGGCAGCAGCAGCAGTCAGTTGGTGCTGTCACTGTCAGGTTCACTGACGGCTGGCGACATCACGGCGCAAGTCAGCTCCAAGACACCGGATGATGACCCGGACAACAATGCCGACAGCGTTACCCAGGTTCCGATGCAGGCAGCCGCCAATGCACTGGAAGATCCGATCGTTACCGAGTCGACAACCACCATCACACAACTCGGCGCTGTCAGCTGGAGGTGGTTACTGTTGACGGGCCTGTTATTGCTGCACCGGTTGACCGGTGAGCGGATCTATCGGCAGGCCCGTGACCGGGTCAAACGAATCCGGTGGGGGTGCGCCGGACGGGTCGGGCGGTGGTGCATCGGCAATGTCCTGCGGCGCTTCGGTCTGCTCCACCGGGACGCCTTCGTCGTTCAGCGGCTGATCATCGACTATGATGTCGTCGGCCGGTGAGCCACTGGGCAGAAACTGATCGTCACCGCCACTACTGCCTGCCGAGCTGCCTTCTCCCATCATCAACACCACTTCGACGATGTCGCTGTCCGGCGCCTTGCTGCTGCGCACCAGCATGTGATTGGGACTGAGCTTTGACAAGGCCTTTTGCAGTGGTTCATCCACGATATCGATATTGACCATTGTCTCGGTATCACCGGTCACCACCACACTGATGCCCAGTTCATCGGTCAACACCTGAGCCAGGGCGCTGGCGGATGTGTTACTGGCCTGGACAGACAGCAGGCCATCGTTCTCGCTCACCCGCACCGATTGCTGGGCGAGAGCCTGACCAGGTAAAGCGAGAGCCAGGCCGCACATGGTGGCCATCAGGGTTGCTGAACGAAGCAGCGCAGGAAAGACAATTGACCGTGACATGTGCGTCATCCGAAGTGTTCTGTTCTGGAGTGTAATCGCATGAGGAAATCCTGGGATGGCAAAGTGGTAAGACGCGGGCCTTTTTCTGTTTCATTGGAGCAAGTATTTTGCAGAATTGCTGACTGCTCGATGCTGCGAGTCGACGATGCTGGCGACCTGCGGCAGATTCCCGGTGGCAGGCTCGATGGCGGCTGTGGGGTCGCGTTCCGCGGGTATGTGTATATATTACAAATTATTGCAATCAACAAGGTATGCTGACTGATACTGCTTCCATCATCCACGAACCGGAAGCCTGTTCATGCCCTCAAGACCCACTTCGCTGGTGCTGGAAGATGATGTCACTCTTGCACGAGCTTACGAGCGGGTGCTGGTGTCACTTGGCTATGAGGTGACCATCGCCCATCGAGTCGATGCGGCACGCGCGCAGATTCGCGACAAAGGACCGGAGCTGATGCTGATCGATATCGATCTGCCGGACGGCAATGGTCTGGACCTGATGGAAGAGCTTCGCAACGACACGCGTGGCCGTTTCATCGTCATCAGCGGGGACAATTCCCAGCGCGCTGCCATCAAGAGTATTCGCAGCCAGGCGGTTGAGTTGCTGATAAAGCCGGTTGACCTGGCCAGTCTGCGTGCCATGCTCGATCCGCATCAGGCCAGCGAACATGCGATGAGCAAGGAAGAGCGCTCATCGTCAGGCTCCGCGGAGCGGGCTGCCGACGAGAATGGCGTGGCAAACCTCGATCGCTCCGCCGGGCTGATGGGCGTCGCCGTTGCGAAGAGCGGCTGGTTTCAGGTGGGTGATCACCATGCACTGAGCACCTTGCGCACGACCATGAGTTTCAGTGCGGAACGCAGCCGGGGACACGCTCTGATTACCGGTGAGCCCGGCGTCGACAAGCCGTCGGTTGCTCGTGCCATTCATCAGCGAGGCAGGAGAACAGGGCAATGTCTGGTCATCGACTGCGCCGATGAAACCGGTGAGCTGGCCATGGTGCGAATGTTTGGCCGGGAAGACCCTCGTAGTGGTGAAATTCTGCACCGCGGGTATATCGAGCAGGCAGCGGCCGGCACACTGGTGCTGGATCATGTCGAGAAGCTGCCCATGGACATGCAATCGCGGCTGCTGCCGTTTCTGGAATCGGGATCATTTCGACGGGTTGATGGCAACCGTGGCGCGGAAGCTACCTTGTCGGTCATTGGCATCGCTCGCGACTCCGGCACCACGGATGTGGACGAGACCTCACTGCGTTCGGATTTCCTGTTCCGCTTGGCACAGACCACGCTCGCGGTACCCAATCTGCGCCAGTGCCGAGATGATATTCAGGCCATTGCCGATTGGTTGCTGGCCGAGGCTGCCGGAGCGCGGGAGGGCGAGCTGCGCTTTTCGGCATCCAGTCGCGAACTGATCGCCAATGCCGTCTGGAAACGCAATGTGCGCGAGTTGCGTAGCGTCATCGAACAGGCGGTCGCTGCGACCGGATCCGGTGAAGAGGTGCAGATCGAAAGCGATCAGACCGATGCGGCCAGTGCAGAATCGGGTTCGGAAATCGAGCAGTGGGTGGGAACCACCATCTGGGAATTCGAAAGACAGTTGCTCAATGCCACGCTGTTGCACTTCGATGGTGACAAGGAGAAGACGGCGAAGACGCTTGGCGTCAGTCTCAAGACACTCTACAACCGCATGAACGCCTACTGAGAGCCGACAACAGAATCACCATGAGAGACAAGACAATGAACGAACAGCCGGTTCTGGACGTACTGATCGTGGAAGACGATGTGGCCACGGCATCTGCCCTGCAGCGAGTGCTGGAGCGAGCCGATTTCAAGGCCGACAATGTGCAGAAGCTGTCAGAGGCGATGCAGCGGGTTCAGCAACAGCCTCCTGCCGTGGTCCTGCTGGATCTCTCGCTGCCGGACGGAGATGGCGTTGACGCGATAAAGTCGCTGAGTGCTGCGGGCGTCGGGCAGATCATCGTCATCAGCGGTACTGATGACGCCGAGAGAACCCGCCGTTGCCTGCAAGCCGGGGTCTTCGATTTTCTGGTGAAGCCTGCCCAGGCACGTGATCTGTTGCTGGCGGTGCGTCGCGCCGATGCGCATCGGCGCAAGTCCACCGTCGCCACCCGGGACTATCCACCGGAACTGACCCTGGGGTTTGGTGCTCTGGAGGGCAGTTCACCGGCAAGTCAGGAGTTGTTCAGACAACTGAGGAACGTGGGGGAGAAAGCCCCGTGTCCCGCCCTGATCATCGGGCAGCCGGGTGTTCTCAAGGGCGATGTCGCGGCACTGCTGCACCAGTATGGCAAACGTCCCGGCAAGGCCTATGTGATCAGTTGCGCCAGCGAAACCGGTAGTCAGGCGATTGACAGATTCTTTGGCGATCATGGGCGCGAGGCGGGCGGCGAGGCCGGTGGCATCGAAGCCTACCTGCAGAAAGCCAATGGCGGTACGCTGGTGCTGGATGATGTCTCGACCCTGTCACTGGATATTCAGCGGCGCTTGAAGAGCTTCATGGTGTCTGGCAAGGCGCTGGCCAGCAACGCCTTGACGCCGACGGCCTACGAGTGCTCCATCGTTGGCATATTGCGGGAGCCGGCGGAAGTGGCGCTTGCCGAGGGTCGGTTGTACGATCCCTTCTATTACACTCTGGCGAAAAATACCATTCGTGTGCCGCCTCTGGTCGAGCGCAAGGAGGATATCGAACTGTTCGCAAGACGTGCCGTGGATCAGCTCAACAAGGTATTTGACAGTGAAAAGAGCCTGTCCCTTGCCATGCTGGATCAATTGCGCGGCCATTACTGGCCGGGCAATCAGGTCGAATTGAAGAATACGCTGTTGACCGCTTACCGACTGACCGAGGACGGTGATGAGATCGGTGCCGACCCCACGCTGTTCGTGGAAGGGGACAGCGGTGTCAGCGACCAGATAGCACCATTCATCGGCATGGCGTTCAAGGATGTGGAAGAACAACTGATCAAGGCGACACTGATCGCCTGCGACAACAACAAGAGCCAGAGTGCCAAAGTTCTGGGTATCAGCCTCAAGACTTTGTACAATCGCCTGAACCGCTATGAAGAGGAGCAGCAAACCGCTGTAGAGAGTTGATCTCTGGCACCTGAGTCCGGGCTGCCTTCTTCACGCTGCGGATCACAGGCGCGGAAGGTGGCAAGATGGTTCGATGGCTTGGACGAATACTGGCAGCACTCACGCTATTGATTGCAGCCCTGGTTCTGTTGGCCACATACCTGCCCGGTAACTGGTTGGCTGATCGCCTGGCATCCCTGGCTACCAGCAGACTCGATGCTCATGTTGCAATGAAAGACGTGGAGATCAGGCCTTTCGGCCCGTTGCTGCAAGTCGATGTGAGTAGTATGAGCATCGAGCCCGATCAGGGAGCGGCAATGCTGTATCTGGACTCGATGCAGGTATCGGTACGATGGCTGGATCTGCTGCGTGGCCATCCTTCTGTCGACAGACTATCCCTTGCCGGGGCGGACTTGCAGCTGCACGATGAACCGAACAGACCAGACAATCTGCAATCACTGCTTGAACACCTGGTGGATGAAGGGTCTGTCGTACGCCGCCTTGTCGACTCACTGTCTGATCTGCAGATTCGCGATATCCTGATCGATTCCATGACGTTGCATAGCGGTCGTGATGAAGTGTCGCAGAGTGTCAGTCTGCGTATCAGTGGTGCTGCCTCGACGGATAACTCCGGGAATGGCACACGTCTGCAGATTGATGGCGAATTGCTGGGCAGAACATTGTTGATGTCGGCCGATTTGCCAAGCTTGCATTACATGACAAGAGGCTTTCCCAAGGGGGCCGGTGCCGAGGGTGTGAAGCTGGATGTCGAGTTGGGAGACAGTCATTTGTTGCTCGAAGGGTCTATCGGCAAACCGGCTCGGTTGTCCGACGTGTCCCTGGGCTATTCGATGAATATTGCGTCTGTCCGGGATTGGCAACTCATCGTGCCTGCATCCTTCGCAGATCTGTCACCATTGACCGTATCGGGTGACGTGCTGCGAGACGAAGCAGAATGGCAGCTGAACGAGTTTGCCTTGCAATGGGGGCAGAGCGATCTTGTCGGTGAAGCACGCCTCGATACGAGCAGCAAGCCGATCACCGTGAAGGCGCAATTGAGTTCCGAAGAACTGCACGGCGAGGACCTGCGCTTCTTGTCGTCAGAGCAGGCCTTGCCGGCCGAGTTCTCGCTCATGGCGCTGGCAGGAGAGGGTTCTGCGTTCGGGAGCCTGATGCGCTACCTGGGTTCGGCGGACAAGCCCCTGGTGGGTAGCGTCAGCTATCGAGCGGATCGAGTGGTGGCGGAGACCTGGCCGGTGTCGATGTTCGATGTCCAGGCGGAGATGGTGGATGACCGGCTGATGCTGGCCATTGATCGGATGAATCTGGGCAGCGGGGTCCTGGAAGGCGTTGTCGATACTCGATCCACCGGTACGCAGACTGAAACCTCATTGAATCTGTACCTGAAGCGTTTCGAGCTGGCGGCAGACAGCTCGTCGTCAGGCAAGCCTGGCAGTCTGGCAGTCTATCTTGATGTGCAACTGTCGCAACAGGGAACGGACGAGGCGCCGCGGGTGAAGGACGGTCAGCTGCTGGCGCTGGTGGCAGCTGGCGATGCAAGCCTGGTGCTGTCGCGTTTCATGAATGGGAACGGGTTATCGCTACTTGACAGTGCCGCCGAGTCGATCGATCCGGCCAGCGTGAAGTGTTCATTTGTCGATCTGCAACTGTCCGCGGAAAACATTGATATTGCAACTCTGGTGATCAGTACGGAAGATGCGATCGTACTGGGCGATGGCAGCTTGTCCTTGAGCGATCATGCACTGGATGTGTCCATGGAATCGCATGCGACAGGCAAGAACACAGCGTCCGCCTGGCAGGTGCAGGGGCCGCTGACTGCACCCGTTGGTGCATCTGCCAGTCCGGTGCTGGGGCGAGATACCGCCGCCGTTGTTCTGGCCGATATCGTGGCGCCGGCAGCAAGGCTGATGCCGTTTCTGGATCCCAGGGGAGAGGCAATGTACAGTGCTTATTGCTCCGGTATGGCCAATGCGCTGCAAGGCGAACAATAGACGATGGGTAGAACATGAAGTTTGGTGATATTCCGGTGGAGGATTCTGCGGGCAGTCTGCTGGCACATTCGGTACGGACTTCTGCGGGAAAGATACGCAAGGGGCAGCGTCTGACCGCGGCTCTGGTGCAGCAACTGCAGGCGGACGGCATTGCCAACATAACTGTGGCCCAGCTCGACAGTGACGATATCCACGAGGATGAGGCAGCACTGCAACTGGCGACGGCACTGGCGGGTGAAGGGCTGAGGCTGGGAAAGGCCAGTACCGGTCGAGTGAATCTGCATGCTCAGACCGACGGGATCTGTGATTTCGAGCGAACCCTCGTCTATCAGGCCAACCTGGTGAATGAAGGCATCACCATTGCGACCGTGCACCCGTCGACTTCGGTTGGCAAGTCACGACTGGTTGCAACCGTCAAGATCATTCCCTACGCGGTCAGCAAGAATGCCTTGCAACAGGTTCTGGCGGGTTTGCAGGGGCGACAGATTCGGGTGCATGCCACCGTACCCCAGCGAGCCGCTCTGATCCAGACGCGCCTGCCGGGCATGAGGGAGTCGATTCTTGACAAGACCGTCGGTGTCACCAGGCAGCGGCTGTTGAAGCAGGGTGCGCAGCTGACGAGCGAACGGCGAGTGTCACATGACGTCGACGAGCTTGTCAGGGCCATGAGCGATGCTGTCGAAGGTGGCGTGGACTGGCTTCTGGTGGCAGGGGCGTCGGCTATCAGCGATCGTCAGGATATCGTGCCATCGGCCATTGTGAGGCTGGGTGGTCAAGTGGAACATTTCGGGATGCCGATGGATCCGGGGAATCTGTTGCTGATCGGCAGGCTTGGGAACACCAGCATCATCGGTCTGCCGGGTTGCGCGCGGTCGCCCAAACCCAATGGGCTGGACAAGGTGCTGGAGCGTCTGTCTGCCCGGCTGCCGGTGAGCTCCGGCTGGATTGCCTCGCTCGGTGTGGGGGGGCTGTTGCATGAGATCGTCGACCGGCCAGAGCCGCGTGTCAGGGGCACAGGCAATCTCGGCGTTGCGGCCCTGGTGCTGGCAGCAGGGTCTTCCCGACGCTTTGGCGAGCATAACAAGTTGCTTGCCACGCAAACCGGCAAGCCTCTGCTGACTCATGTTCTGGACGCAGTGGGACACAGTGGTCTTGACAGCGCTCTCGTGGTGACCGGCCATGATGCCGAGTCGGTCGAGCAACTGTGTCAGATCGCCGATCAGCGCGCGAGCCTGCCGATAAGCACCGTACACAACGCACTGCATGCCAGTGGCATGGCCAGTTCCCTGATCTGCGGCATCGGTGAACTCGGTGAAGCCGGAGTGGACGCGGTGATCGTCTGTCTGGCTGACATGCCGGAAGTCACTGCCAGCGTCATGCAATCCCTGTTAGCTGCATACCGCCTGAATCCGGGCAAGGCGCTGTATATCCCGACCTATCAGGGGCAGCGTGGCAATCCGGTGCTGATCGCTGCATCGCTGTTCGATTCGGTGCTGCGACTGGAAGGAGATGTCGGCGCCAGGGTGCTTGCAAGGGATTTTCCGGACTGTGTGCAGGAGGTGCCTTGCGATTCTGCCGGTATCCTCAAGGATATCGATGAACCGTCCGACCTGCAGCCGACCATGGCGGCGTCATGAGAGGCTGACTTTCCACTGGTGCCCCTCGATTACGTTGTAGACTGACGGCTGATACGACTCTGTACAAGGGAAATCGCTCATGAATCACAGCATCTCCGGCACGGGCATCAAGGCCCTGCTATTCGTGCCGCTTCTGACGTGCGGCCTGACCGCCAGTGCTCTGGCTGCGGATCTGCAGCTGCGTCTGATGCAGACCACCGATCTGCACATGCATGCACTGAACTTCGATTACTACAAGAACACCGAGGTGGATGATTTCGGTCTGGCACGAACCGCCACTCTGATCAGAGACGCCCGCGCCGAGGCTCGCAACAGTCTGCTGTTCGACAATGGCGATCTGCTGCAGGGCAATCCGATGGGAGACTACATGGCACGCTCGCGGGGGCTGAGCTATGGTGAAGTGCATCCGATGTTCAAGGCAATGAATCTGCTGGGCTATGATGCTGCCAATATCGGCAATCATGAATTCAATTACGGTCTGGAGTTTCTGCTCAAATCGCTGTCTGGGGCCAACTTTCCGTATGTGTTGTCCAACGTCTTTGCGGTGGACGGGGACGAGGATCCGAGTAATGATCGCAGCTACATCCAGCCGTATGTGATGCTGGATCGGCGCGTGATGGATGACGATGGACAGTGGCAGGACCTCAAGGTGGGCGTCATCGGCTTCACACCGCCACAGATCATGAGCTGGGACAAGGGCCATCTGGAAGGTCGTGTCACGGTGCGTGGTATTGTCGACACGGCCGAGGCTCTGGTGCCCGAGATTCGTGAAGCGGGCGCTGATGTGGTCGTTGCCATCGCTCACAGCGGTATCGCGACCTCGCACCCGGATGGCTTGAAGGAAAATGCAACGGCCGAGCTGTCGCAGGTAGACGGTATCGACGCCATCCTGTTCGGGCATGCGCACAGCGTATTTCCTTCCGACGCCTACGAGGGCTTTCCCGGGGCTGATCTGGAAAAAGGCACGCTCAATGGTGTTCCGGCTGTCATGCCGGGTTTCTGGGGAAGTCATCTGGGCATCATCGACCTGACATTGACTCAGGAAGGCGACGCCTGGACGGTCAGTGACAGTGCCGTGGAGAATCGCGCCATTTTCCGCCGCGAAGGACGCGACAGTATTCCCGTTGTCGGCTCGCAGCAGGACATCGTTGATGCCGTTGCCGATGAGCACGAAGCGACCATCGAATGGGTGGGTCAGGCAGTCGGCAGTATCGCCTCACCGATCAACAGTTTCTTTGCCCTGGTACAGGACGATCCGTCCATCCAGATCGTCAACAATGCGCAAGCCTGGTACGGCAAGCAGGTCATTGAAGGTACCGAATACGAAGGTTTACCGGTCTTGTCCGCCGGCGCACCGTTCAAGGCTGGTGGTCGTGGCGGTCCGGATTACTTCACCGATCTGCCAGCTGGCGAAATAGCCATTCGCAACGTTGCTGATCTGTACATCTACCCCAATACGGCACGATTGGTAAAACTCGATGGGGCGCAGGTACACGAATGGCTGGAGCGTTCCGCCGCGCAGTTCAATCAGATCGATCCGTCCTCGACAGAGCCCCAGGAGCTGATCAGCGAGACGCATCCGTCCTACAATTTCGATGTCATCGACGGCGTCAGCTATCAGATCGATGTGGCTCAGCCTGCGCGCTACGGCGACAAGGGAGAACTGCTGGACGAGACGGCTCGTCGCATCATCAATCTGACGTTCAATGGTGAGCCCATCGATCCGGACCAGGAGTTCGTGGTGGTTACCAACAATTATCGTGCTGGTGGCGGCGGAAACTTCCCGGCTCTCGATGGCAGCACCATCATTGTCGAAGCTCCGCAAACCAATCGACAGGTGCTGGTCGACTATATTCTGGCCTCGGGAGAACTGGATCCGAAGGCTGACGGCAACTGGCGTTTCGCGCCGATCAATGGTGACGTTCAGGTGCAGTTCCAGACATCGCCAGCGGCGGCAGAAGCCGACAATGCGCAGCGCTTCGAATACATCGATACGCTGGACAGTGGGTTTGCCAGTTACCGGATTCCGTTGTCCGAGTAGTTCGGCAACGAGAATCTGCTGCGGTAGTCGTGGCACGAGCCGGCAGCGGGAAGTTGCCGGCTCGTGGCTGTTGTCATTTCCTGCAAGTGCAATGGATTTCTATGGACTGGCTTTCAACATTTCCGGCCCTGGCGCAGCTGTCCGCGGAAGATCACGATCTGCTCCTTGGTGAGAGCAAGATCATCAAGGCACCCGCCGATACGGTGGTCTTTGGTCCCGGTCAGAAGCCGGACAATCTGCTGATGGTTCTGAGCGGTACGGTTCGGGTCCAGCATCTGTCTGAAAAGGGTCGTGAGATCGTTCTGTACCGAGTTCGGGGTGGTCAGAGCTGTGTGCTCACGACATCCTGTCTGCTGGCTCATGAGGAGTACACGGCGTCTGGTGTGACGGAGACCGAGGTGCAGGCGGTGGCCATTCCGCGGCGCTTGTTCGACAGGCTGCTGGAACATTCCAGTGAGTTCCGACAGTTCGTCTTTCATGCCTATTCCCGCCGTATCAGTGATCTCTTTCTGATGGTCGAGGAGGTCGCCTTTCAGCGCATGGACGTAAGGGTTGCGCAAAAACTGCTGGAGCTCGCAGGCGGTGACTCCGATATCACCATCACCCATCAGCAATTATCAGCGGAGCTGGGCACTGCCCGCGAAGTCATTTCCCGTCAACTGGCAGAGTTCCAGCGCCGTGAGTGGGTCAGACAGACGCGCGGGCATATCGAACTGATCAACTGCGCCGCTCTGGAGACGCTGGCCAGTCATTGAGAATGGGCTTATCCGGGAGGTCATGGTCCGACCCAGGAGACGAAGGGCGTTATTCGTGCGCTCATGGTCCGACCCCGGAGGCCACTGGCATGGTCCGACCCTGAAGGTGAGGGGCGTTGTCCGTGCGCTCATGGTCCGACCCCATGAAAGCACCGACTGTATGGTCGCGGGGTTCGCGTGTGAGGTCGCGTCTTCTGCATGCATCGTGCTTGCGTGTTTGCCAACGGGGCCGACGCCAGTAGCGCCGGATTCCGATCGGTGTCACCTGTTCCATCCCGACAGGAAAAGTCGCTAGCACACTATTTGCAGTAGTCAAGGGCCAAACAACAGGTTCTATCAATATTTCTCTGGCATTCAACTTGCGATTCCCTGCCCATTCGACCTGCAGGTTAGGCAGTGGCATGAGAGCAGACAGACAACCATTCGCATTTCCCCCGGGAATTTTCCTGGCAGGTGCTGTCGCCGTGGCGGCAGTCATCCTGTGTCTGACGTTCGCTTTGGGAGGTGGTGTGCTGGCGGTGACGGCCAACAGCCTGCTGGTAGGTCTGATGGCGCGTCACATCCTGGGCGAGCCAGAGCGAGTCCGCTCGAAGGTGCGTTCCCGAACGTCCGCCCTGCAGGACATTGCCTACCGTGACAGCCTCACTGGCTTGCCGAATCGACGCTTCTTCATCTGGTATCTGGAGCAGAACCTGGCCATGCGCATGCAGAACCGCCGTCGGGGCTCGCGTGTCAACCGTGTCGTGCTGTTCGATCTCAACGGTTTCAAGGCAGTCAATGATACTTACGGGCACGAGGCTGGCGATGAACTGCTCAAGTTCATTGCTGTGACGCTGACGGCCTATCTGCCCTCCGATGCATTGCTGGCACGACTCGGTGGTGACGAATTCGTGGTGCTGGTGCGAGACAGCCATGGTGGCCGCAAGACGCGGGAAGTGGAAGCAACCATCCGCAAGGCGGCAGAAACCGTATTCGTGTTTGACGGTCAGGACATCAGCGTGTCAGCCAGTGTCGGCGTCTCGTCTCCGGCGACGGCACGCTCGACGGCCGAACAGTTGTTGCGGGAATCGGATCAGCGCATGTATGCCGACAAGATTGCCGGCAAGGAAAGACGTGGAGAGGCGGTGCCGGCCGAGGTGGAAACCGTAATACCGGCCGCGCAGAATCCCAGTCTGAACGAGCGCCGCCGCATCCGTGCACGGCTGATGCTGTCAGCCGGCAGTCGCTGAGGCGCTTGATCGATCAAGCCATGGGGATTGTCAGCTGCAGACCGTCATGTGCGGGTATGACATGTTCGGGTAGCTGTGCCTGCAAGGCGGCGTAATCCAGTTCGGTCGCCATATTGGTGAGAATGGCTTTCTCGGGCCCGATTCGCTCGATGAAGGCCAGAGACTCCTGCAGGTTCATGTGCGATGGGTGCGGCTCATGGCGCAAGGCGTCGATGATCAGGATGCGGCAGCCCTGCAAGGCATCCAGGCTGGTCGGGTCAGTGATGCGTTTCATGTCAGGCAGATAGGCGACGTCGGCAATGCGGAAGCCCAGCGCATGGATGTCACCGTGCTCCGCCAGCAACGGCATTGCCGAAATTCTGCCACCTTGTCCGTCAATGATGCTCGCCACACCGTGTGTGATGGTCTCCTGCTGGCAGAAGGGCGGGTAGCTACTGCCCGGAGACTGATGGAAACAGTAGCCGAAGGGTTGCATGACCACGTCAGCGGTTGCCTGATCCATGTGGACGGTGATACTGGAACGCAGGCTGATGGCCAATTGACGCAGATCGTCAAGTCCGAAGATATGATCGGCATGCGGATGAGTGAGCAGAACGCCATCCAGATTCCCGACCTGAGCATCAAGCAATTGCTCGCGCAGGTCTGCTCCGGTATCGATGAGTACGGTTGTAACCCCGCCGTCGCCCCCGATCGCTTCTATCAGCAGTGCGCAGCGACGCCGTCGGTTAAGCGGATTCTGCGGGTCACAGACGCCCCATTGATTGCCCACACGTGGTACGCCACCTGACGAGCCGCAGCCCAGCACAGTGAATCGCAGTTTTTCAGTCATGTTGCCTACAGGAATCGGATGCGGAACCGACACGCGGAAAACCCGGTCTTCGAGGCGTGCCGTTGGAAAAGATAGGGGCTGACTGGCACGAATGGTAGCTGATAAAGGGGTATTCGTGCCCGTTCAGCGCCAACTATCAGAGATTCCAGAGCCGCAAGGCGTTGTTGCGCAGTAACGCCGCCTTTTCATCGGCCGAGCAACCGTCGATCAGGGCGTGCGTGGCGGCCACCCAGGTCTCGATACGGCCTCCCTGGGTACAGACAGGACTGTCGCTGCCCCAGACCACACGATCCCAGCCGAAGGCACTGATGGTGTGCTCCACATAGGGCCGCAGATCGTCCAGTACCCAGTTGTCGTGATCGCCATAGGCCATCACGCCAGAGACCTTGCCCACCACATTGTCGCGTCTGGCAAGTTCCGTCATGTTTTCCTGCCACGGTGACAGTTCTCCGGATTTCACGTCAGGAACACCACAGTGATCCAGTACGAACTGCACATCCGGGCAGTGATCCACCAGTTCGATGGCCAGCGGAATCTGTCTGGCCAGCACGCAAAGGTCGAAAGTCAGGCCGGTGCCTGTCAGGCGTTTGACATTATCCCGGAAAGTCCGTGAGGTGGACAGGTCGTCCGGTACCACGTGCAGGATGCGGCGCAGGCCGATGATCTCGCTGCGTGAGCGCTGGCTGTCGAACCAGGCTGCGAATTCGTCGGATTCCGGACGGCAGGAAGCGATGGCGCCGCGCATCAGGCTGCCGGGTTGATCCATCAGGGATTTCACCAGGTCGGTTTCCGCATCCCGGTCCGGGTCGGCCACATCAACCTCCATGTGCAGCGCGCCGATGATGCCGACTCGATGGGCGATGCTCGCGTAGTCCGCATAGCTGGCATCACGGTTCAGCTGTTCGACGTTGGCCAGCCAGGGGTAGCTCAGCTTGTCGCGGTAGATCAGGTGCAAATGGGTGTCGATCAACATCAAGGACTCTCCGGTGGATGGTGGGCTCATTGTGGGCTGAAGTTTCAGCGAATTTCCAGATATAACTTGATTGTATGTGAAAATTGCGTTTATATTTGAAACACCTGTCGTATTCAGGCACGGTGCTGTACTCACAAGAAGGGGGCATGATCTTGAAAAACTCTAAATACCGGGCAGCCACCACGCTGGCCATTCCGCTGCTGGCCATGTCTGGTATGGCGACAGCTGCGGAATTCGATGGCGTGACGCTGGATGCAAAACTCATTGGCGGCCAGCAATATGAAGCGCTGTATGCACGCATTGCCGACTGGGAGGCCGAGACCGGTGCCAGCGTCAATGTCATCTCGAAGAAAAACCACTTCGAGCTGGACAAGGAATTCAAATCGGACCTGGCAGCCGGGTCTCTGGGATGGTGCGTTGGCTCCAACCATTCTTCCTTCGCGTCGCAGTATCCATCCTTGTATACCGATCTGACCCCGTATCTGACGCCCGAATTCATTGCCGACTATGTGGATTCCAACATTGCCGCATCCAGAATCGGCGACAGTCTGGTCATGCTGCCACGAGCCCAGTTCGATGTGTCGGCATTGTATTATCAGAAGAGCCTGTACGAAGATGCCGATAAGCAGGCGGCCTTCAAGGAGGAATATGGTTATGATCTGACGCCGCCTGACACCTGGCAGCAAGTCAGTGACCAGGCGGTGTTCTTCAGCGATCCTCCCAATTTCTATGGCACCCAGTTTGCCGGCAAGGACGAGGCGATTGTCGGTCGTTTCTACGAAATGGTCGTGGCCGAAGGCGGGCAGTTGTTCAATGACGACTGGTCACCGGCATTCAACAGTGAAGCCGGTATCCGTGCGCTGGACTGGTTCGTCAATATCTATCAGCAAGGCGCGGCTCCCAAGGGCACGACCTCCTACCTGTGGGATGAGCTGGGGCAGGGCTTTGCCTCGGGTACCATTGCCCTGAATCTCGACTGGCCCGGCTGGGCAGGTTTCTTCAATGATCCGGAGAGCTCCAAGGTTGCCGGCAATGTCGGTGTCGTGGTGCAGCCCCAGGGCAGTGCCGGTATCCGCACCGGCTGGTCCGGTCATCACGGATTCTCGGTTACCGAGTCCTGCGAGAACAAGGAAGCTGCCGCTTCACTGGTTGCCTTCCTGACCAATGAAGAGAGCCAGAAGCTGGAGAGCTCGGCAGGTCCCTTGCCCACCCGCAAGGCCGTGTGGGAGCACGTCGTGGCTCAGGCGGAGGGAGATGCCTATCGGAGCGAAGTGTTGCAAGCGTTTCAGGCGGCGGCCGAGCATGCCTTTCCGGCACCCAAGACGCCTTACTGGATAGAGGCCACCAATGTCATCTATCCGGAGTTGCAGGCAGCCATTCTGGGAGACAGGACATCGGCAGAAGCGCTGGAAGTGGCAGCGGAAGCCGTTGACGAGATGATGCGGGAAAACGGCGAGTACTAGGGTGCCGATCCTTCAGCATGTACAACGACGGAGCGTGGCTCCGTCGTGACCAGAGCATTTCGTCGACTACCACCGTGGCTGGCACTGTTGCTGCCAGCCATCGTGATCCTGCTGGTCGTGGTGCTCGTGCCGTTGTTGCTCTCACTGTACTCGAGCTTCACGCCGTATCGCCTGACCCGACCCGAGTCCCTGTACAAGTGGATCGGAGAATACAACTACGTCAAGGTTGCCACCGATGCCAACTTCTGGTGGGCTTTCGGGCGCACGGTGTTCCTGCTGACGGTGGCATTGAATCTGGAGATGCTGCTGGGCCTGGGACTGGCACTGCTGGTCAACAAGGTGACCTGGGGGCAGCGTGGCCTGCGCACCATCATGATGTTTCCGATGATGTTCTCACCCATCCTGGTGGGCTTCCAGTTCAAGTTCATCTTCAACGACAATGTCGGGCTGGTGAACAATGCCCTGCAGTCGCTGGGTATCACCGATCAGGCCATCGCCTGGCTGGTTGACGGCAAACTGGCGATGTTCTCGATCATCTTTGCCGAGGTATGGATGTCCACTTCGGTGTTCGCCATACTGATTCTGGCAGGGCTGTTTGCCATACCGCGTGACCCGCTGGAGGCGGCCAAGGTCGATGGCTGTACCCCGTGGCAATCCTTTCGTCACATCAGCTTGCCGTTTCTGATGCCCTTCATCTACATTGCCATGGCCATTCGCAGTCTGGATGTGGCGCGCGCCTACGACATCGTACAGATCATGACCAACGGTGGCCCCGCCAGACGCACCGAACTGTTGTGGACCCTGATCGGTCGCACAGGCTATGTGGATGCCAAGATGGGTCTGGCCAATGCCATGGGCTATGTCTCGATTTTTCTGGCCATCTTCTTCACCGTCTACTTCTTCAGGAAGCTCAACGCATCGCGCACGGCGCTGGGATACAACGCCTGACATGGATATCAATCAACAACATCGTCTGAAGAAATTCGGTCTGAAGGCAGCGCATCTGATCACGCTGTTCATCGCCATGTCGATCATCTGCCTGCCCGGCTTGTGGATCGTGCTCAACTCCTTTCGACCGACGGTGGAGATCATGGCCAAGCCGCCGATCTGGATTCCGGAAAAGCTCAGTCTCGATCACTACCGAGCCATGTTCGGTGCTGTCGGGGAAGGTGGAGTGCCGGTGCTGCGCTATTTCATGAACTCGCTGATCATCTCGGTGACCAGTACCATCATCGCCATTCTCGTCGGCATTGCCGGTGGCTACGCCTTTGCCCGCTATCGTTTTCGTGGAAAATCGGCCATCTTCGTCGGCTTCATGGTCACTCGTGCGGTGCCGGGTGTGGCCTTGTCACTGCCCTTGTTCATCGTCTTTGCCAAGGTGGGTATAATCGATACGCACTTCGGGCTCATTCTGGCCTACGTGGCCATGAATGTACCGTTCTCCATCTGGCTGATCGATGGCTTTTTCAGGCAGGTGCCGCGCGAACTGGCAGAAGCCGCCGAGATCGATGGCTGTACACGCTGGCAGGCCTTTTGGAAAGTGGAGTTTCCGGTGGCCAAGGCCGGTATTGCATCGGCGGCCATCTTTGCGTTCCTGACCTCCTGGAACGAGTATGCGCTGGCCAGCCAACTGACCCGCTCGGTCTTTTCCAAGACCATGCCGGTCGGCCTGTTGGACTTCACGTCCGAATTCACCATCAACTGGGGCGGCATGTGTGCGCTGGCCGTCCTGATGATCATTCCGGCTCTGATACTGACCTTCATCGTGCAAAAGCACCTCATCAGTGGCCTCACTTTCGGCGGAATCAAGGGATAGTCAATGGCACGCGTTTCGCTCAACAAGATCATCAAGCGCTACGGCAAGGTCGAGGTCGTGCATGGTATCGATCTGGATATCGCGCACAACGAATTCGTCGTACTGGTCGGACCCTCGGGCTGTGGCAAGTCCACCACCTTGCGCATGATTGCCGGCCTGGAGGAACTCAGCAGCGGCGATATCCACATCGGTGAACAGCGGGTGAATGATCTGCCGCCAAGAGATCGAAACATCTCCATGGTGTTCCAGAACTACGCCCTGTATCCGCACATGACCGTGGCTGAGAATCTGGGGTTTTCCCTGAAGATTGCCAACCGCAGCGACGCGGAGATCGACAAGGCCGTGGCCGAGGCTGCAGAAATACTGAGCCTGGGCGAATTGCTGCAACGACGACCAGCGGAGCTATCCGGTGGGCAACGGCAACGGGTGGCCATGGGGCGAGCCATCGTGCGACACCCGGACGTCTTCCTGTTCGACGAACCTCTGTCCAACCTCGATGCCAAACTGCGAGCGCAGATGCGTATCGAGATCAAGAAGTTGCATCAGCGTATCAAGACTACCATCGTGTATGTCACGCACGACCAGGTGGAGGCCATGACTCTGGCTGATCGGATCGTCATCATGCGCGATGGCCATATCGAGCAGCAGGGGACGCCCTTGCAGGTGTTCGAGAATCCCGTCAACACCTTCGTGGCCACCTTCATCGGTTCACCGCCGATGAATCTGCTGCCTGCCACCATCGACAGCGATGGTCAGCATCTGTGCCTCGAAGACGGCGCCCGATTGCCTGTGCCTGCACGGCTGCTGGGTGGTGTCGTCGCCGGGCAGTCGGTGATCTTCGGGTTTCGTGCCGACAATCTGATGCCGGAGGGGCACGGTCTGACGCTGGGCTCGGAAACCGCCAGCTTCGATCTGCTGATCAATCTGTCCGAGCCGCTGGGCACGGAAACGGTATTGTTCGGCGAAATCGCCGGTAGCGAGATCCAGGCCAAGATGCTGAATCCGCGACCGGTCTCGATGGGTGAAACACTGCGATGTCAGCTGGACATGAGTCGCGCCCATCTGTTCGATGCCGATACACAACTGAGTCTGGGCTGAAGCGGGAACACCGGAAAGAGCATGGCAACCATAGAACACGTCGAATTGTGCATGGTCGATCTTCGACCCAAGGTCAGACGCACCGATGCCATTCAGTCCTTCGTCAGCCAGGAAACCCCGTTGCTGCGAATAACGGACAGCGATGGCGCAGTGGGCATCGGGTATTCCTACACCATCGGGCAGGGTGGTCCGGCCGTCATGTCATTGCTGGCCGAGACGCTGGCGCCACAACTGATCGGTCAGGAGGCAGAGAACATCGACCGGATCTGGCGCGAGCTGATGTTCTCGACGCATGCCACCACGGTCGGGGCGATCACTTCACTGGCGCTGGCGGCGATCGACACGGCATTGTGGGACCTTCGCTGCAAGCGTGCCTCCCTGCCGCTCTATCGAATGCTGGGTGGCGCCAAGGACAGTGTCCCCATGTATACCACCGAAGGTGGCTGGCTGCATATCGATACCCAGGCCCTGGTGGATGATGCCGTGGCAGCGAAGGAAAAGGGCTTTGCCGGTTCCAAGATCAAGATCGGTCGGCCGCATCTGTCAGAGGATCGCAAACGCCTGGCGGCAGTCAGAAAGGCCGTGGGCGACAGTTCGGAAATCATGGTTGATGCCAATCAGGCTTTCGGTCGAGCCGAGGCAACGCGACGTGCCCGGGTGCTGGAGGAGTTTGATATCGCCTGGTTCGAAGAGCCGATGCCGGCAGATGATGTCATGGAGCATGTGCGTCTGGCAGCCAGCACCACGGTGCCCATTGCCGTGGGCGAGAGCATGTACTCGCTGAGCCAGTTCAAGGATTATCTGACCCTGGGGGGCGCCTCCATCGTACAGGTGGATGTGGCACGCATTGGCGGCATCACACCCTGGTTGAAAGTGGCGCACATGGCCGAGGCACACAATGTGCCGGTATGCCCGCACTTTCTGATGGAGCTGCATGTCAGTCTGGTGTGCGCCATTCCGAATGCGCCGTGGCTGGAGTACATACCGCAACTCGATGACATCACGGGCAGCGGCATGCGCATGGAGAATGGACGCGCGTTCCCGAGTGCCGAGCCCGGACTGGGTATCGACTGGGACTGGGACGAAATCGACAAGCGCCGCGTCGACATCCTGACAACACGAATCAACTGAGGAAACGACAGATGCAACGCATGGGCATGGTCATTGGACTGAATGCAGACAAGGTGGCGGAGTACAAGCGATTGCATGCCGATGTCTGGCCGGGGGTGCTGGCGAAGATCAGCGAATGCAATATCCGCAACTACACGATCTTCCTCAAGGAGCCGGAAAACCTGCTCTTCGCCTACTGGGAATACCACGGCAGTGACTTTGCTGCCGATGCCGCGCTGATGGCAGCTGATCCGGAAACACAACGCTGGTGGAGCGTCTGCAAGCCTTGCCAGAACCCACTGGAGACTCGCAAGGAAGGCGAATGGTGGGCCATGATGGAAGATGTCTTTCACCTGGATTGACGCGTTCGGGACATCGGACCGCCAGGCTGTCTTGCCGACGGTAGAACAACTCATAGCAACGAGCGGAGCATACGATGCCTTTCAGGCAACACTGGCCACTGGCCAGCCAGGCGCGCCCCATTGTCATCATCGGAGCCGGGTCCATTGTCTCCGATGCCCACTTGCCGGCTTATGAGAAGGCGGGTTATCGGGTGCAGGGCATTTTCGATCCGGATCTGGACAAGGCACGGGCGCTGGCCGGTACCTGGGGGTGTACGGCCTATGCGTCGATGAGTGAAGCCGCTGCCGCCGGTGAGGTCGTGTTCGATCTGGCGACGCCGCCAGCGGCGCACCTGGGAGTATTGCAGCAGTTGCCTGAAGGCGCTGCCGCACTGATCCAGAAACCCATGGGCAGTGATCTGGCCGAGGCCACCGAGATCCTGTCGCTTTGTCGCGAGCGCAAGCTGCAGGCGGCGGTGAATTTTCAGCTGCGCTTCTCGCCCATGATGCTGGCTCTGCAGGACGCCATCGGTCAGGGCATGCTGGGTGAGGTACTGGACTTCGATGCCTGGCTGGCGCTGGATACACCCTGGGGGCTATGGAAGTTTCTCGAAGGGCTGCCGCGGGTGGAGATTGCGCTGCATTCGATCCATTACCTGGACTTCGTTCGGGGCGTTCTCGGCAATCCACTGGGTGTGCATGCCAGAACCATGGGCCATCCAGCCAGCACCATGGCGCAGACCCGCACCAGCGCCATACTCGATTACGGCGAACGTGTGCGCTGCAGCCTGTCCGTCAATCATGACCATGCCTTTGGCCGGCGTTTTCAGGCCTGTGAATTCCGGCTTTGCGGGTCCGAGGGGGCAGCCTACGTCAAGCTGGGTGTCAATCTGGATTACCCGCGAGGTGAGCCCGATGAATTGTGGCTGAAACACGGTGAACAGGGCTGGCAGCAGATTGATCTGCAGGGGGAGTGGTTTCCTGACGCGTTTGCCTCGAGAATGTCACAATTGCAGCGTTTCGTGACCGGAGAGGACTCACAATTGATCAGCAGTGTCGAGGATGCCTGGCAGACCATGGCTCTGGTGGAGGCCGCCTATGTCAGCAGCGCCGCACCGGCCACACCGATTGCGGAGCTCCCGAAGTGAACCGCCCGCAGGAGCGTTCCGACAAGTACACCGCTCCGGCCCTGTCCAAGGGGCTGGACATACTCGAGTTTCTGGCTTCCGAGCCCGAGGCACAGAAGAAGGCCGATATTGCGCGGGCGCTGCAACGCTCCATCAGCGAGATCTTTCGCATGCTGGTGGTACTGGAAGAGCGCGGCTATGTGGCATTCGACGATCACAGTGAGCGCTATTCCCTGACGACCCGGCTGTTCGAGGTGGCGCATCGTTATCCGCCGGTCAGACGCCTGTCGACAGTGGCTGCCGCATCGATGCAGGCGCTGGCTCGGGAGATCAACCAGTCGGTGCATATGGCCATACGTCACGACACGGATATTCTGGTCATCGCCCAGGTGGATTCACCGGGCAACAACGTGACATCAGTACGACTGGGTGCACGTATTCCGCTGGTTCAGACCGCTTCGGGGGCGGTGCTGACGTCCGATATGTCCAAAGAGGATCTGCTGCTGCTGGATGAGCAACTGAGTGATCAGCCAGCGAAACTGCGACGCCTGTTCGTGCAGAATCGAGAGTTCGCCATCGCACATGGTTACAGTGAATGCACGTCGATGGTGGTGGAAGGGGTCACCAATATCTCGGCACCCTTGCATGATCATTCCGGACAGATCATCGCCGCCGTGACCATTCCGTTCGTCAAGCGCCTGACCGCCGGGGAGCATCCCTGCAAGGTGGAGGCCCGCAAGGCCCTGATGCAGATGTGCCGTCAGGTCTCTCACATGCTGGGTGGCAGAGTCAGCGAATAAGAAGAAAAATGCCGGAAAAGTAACCCTTCCGTCATATGTGGCTGCGATGCTGTGCGCTTCAGTGTGTACGAACATCCACCCATCATCCGAGAAGGAATTACATGAACGTTTTCATGAGCGGTGTTGTACTGGCTGTTGCCAGTGCCGCCAGTGTTGTCTCCGGGACGGCCGTTGCCGGTCAAACCGATCCGGTCCATCTGGGACCGCGTCCGTTCTATCTGGTTGATCAGTTACAGGACAGCGAGCTGAAAGACACGCTGCAAGGATGTGCAGTCACCAAGACCCAGTATGATCGTCGCAATTTCTCCATTGCTCACCGTGGCGCATCGCTGCAGTTTCCCGAGCACACCATGGAAGCCTATCTGGCCTCACATCGCATGGGTGCCGGCGTGATCGAATGTGACGTGACCTTCACCAGTGATGCCGAGCTGGTGTGCCGTCACGCGCAGTGCGATCTGCACACGACCACCAACATTCTGGCCACACCGCTGGCAGAGAAATGCTCGATACCCTTTCAACCAGCCAGCTACGATGAAAACGGCGAGATGATCGAGGCAGCCACTGCCCGTTGCTGCGCCAGTGATCTCACGCTGGAGGAATTCAAGTCGCTCAAGGGCAAGATGGATTCCGCCAACAGGGCTGCGACTACCGTGGAAGAATACATGGGAGGCACTGCCGACTTCCGCACCGATCTCTATGCCACGGGCGCAACGCTGCTGAGCCACAAGGAAAGCATCCAGCTGATCAGCGAGCTGGGTGGGCAATTCACACCGGAACTCAAGGGCGTCACCGACGGCTTTGGCGATTCGGGTCTGACCCAGGCCAATTACGCCCGCAAGTTCATTCAGGACTATGTCGACGCAGGCATCTGGTATGACGATGTGTGGCCACAATCCTTCGACATCGATGACACTGCCTTGTGGATTCGCGAGTTCCCCACCTACGGCAAGCAGGCAGTCTGGCTCGACGGCCGCAACCCGGCAGACATGGCCGCGACGCCGCCCAGCCGCGAGGAATTTGCAGCACTCAAGCAAGCGGGGTTGAACATCATTGCACCCCCCATGCCCACGCTGCTGACGACAGATGACAACAATCAGATCGTTCCCTCCGAATATGCTGTCAATGCCAGGGAGGCTGGTCTGGATATCATCTCCTGGTCTTCCGATCGATCGGGCCGAATCGTCGAGGATGTGATCGAGGGCAATGGCAGCTATTACTACCAGAGCACGCTGGACGCCTTGCACAGCGATGGTGATATTCTGACGACCATTGATGTACTGGCGCAGGACGTGGGTGTCATCGGTGTATTTTCCGACTGGCCGGCGACCACGACGTTCTATGCCAACTGCATGGATCTGCCCTGAGTCCAGCTACTGGCCATGACTGCCCGTAGAGCTGGTTTACGGGTAGTGAGTCTGCCGGATCCCTCCAGGGCCGGAGGCGGGTGCAAACGTCTCGAGACCTTGCATTCTGCCTCCGGCCCTGGCGGGTTCGGTAATTCCGTTCCAGCCAATCGAATGAAGACTGACCCTGACAATGACTGAACAAAGACTGCGACACGCACTGGATGAATCCGAGTGGCTCGAAGACGAGATGGAGGAGCTGCTCAACGAGGACATGGCACCGCTGTTCGACGGACTGGAAATGCCCGAAGAGTTGCTGGAGATCTATGCCGAGTCCCCGCGTTCACAGTTGTCACGTTCCACTTACATGCGTGAACTGCTGATCCTGCAGCGCGAGTTGATCAAGCTGCAGGACTGGGTGGTCCACAGCGGCGAGAAGGTGGCCATCATCTTCGAAGGTCGTGATTCGGCGGGCAAGGGCGGTGCCATCAAGCGTATCACCCAACGGCTCAATCCGCGTGTTGCCAGGGTAGTGGCACTGAACAAGCCGACCGAACGCGAAAAGTCACAGTGGTATTTTCAGCGCTACGTACCGCATCTGCCATCAGGTGGTGAAATCGTGCTGTTCGACCGTTCCTGGTACAACCGATCGGGCGTCGAATCGGTCATGGGCTTCGCCAGTGACGATGAGGTGGAGCAGTTCTTTCAGGATGTGCCCGAATTCGAACGCATGCTGGTCCGCTCCGGTATTCGTCTGATCAAGTACTGGTTCTCCATCACCGATGAGGAGCAACAGCGGCGCTTCAAGATGCGGATCTACGATCCACTGAAGCAGTGGAAGCTGAGCCCCATGGACCTGCAGGCGCGTGTTCAGTGGGAGCAATACACCAAGGCCAAGGAGCTGACCTTCGAACGCACCAATATCCCCGAAGCCCCATGGTTCATCGTGGCAGGCAACGACAAGAAGGTGGCGCGCCTCAACTGCATCAGTCATCTGCTGGAGCAAGTACCTTATCAGGATGTGCCGCACGACCCGATCGAGCTGCCAGAGCGTGTCCATAACTCCAATTACGAACGGCAGGTACTACCCAGCGAGCTGTACGTCAGCAATCGCTACGGAAAGTAGTCAGGGTTTGCAGCTGTGGGTGTCGGGACGGCACCCAAGCCCCCGGCGGTATGGGTGGCATCATGTTGCAGTTCTCGAGTCGAGTGACCGCAGTGCATCGACTGATACGGGCCGGGCTGGCTGTGCATCGTCATCGTGGCCGCACAGATCGAGTGCGCACCCGGCTTCAAGGGTTACAATCGGTCAGACATCCCACACGCCACGATGCGGAGACCCTCTAGTGAACCGATTGAAGAAGCGCCTGGCATTATCCTGCCTGGCTGCAAGCCTGTTGTCGAGCCTGACCCTGGTCGGTGCCAGTAATGCCGTCGCTGCCGACGTTACCCTGCGCATGCATCAGTTCCTGCCGGCTCAGGCAAATGTTCCGAAGCTGATACTCGATGTCTGGGCCGACGACATCGAAGAGGCGTCCGGCGGGCGCATCGAGATCCAGCGTTTCCCATCCATGCAACTGGGTGGTAAACCGCCGGAGCTGATCGATCAGGCCATTGACGGAGTGGCAGATATTGTCTGGACGGTTGTCGGGTATACGCCCGGCAGATATCCGCGTACCGAGGTATTCGAACTGCCATTCATGATGACCGATGGCGAAGCGGTTTCACGCGCCTACTGGAGCCTGTTCGAAAAGGAGATGAAAGACACCGAATTCGCGAATCTGAAGGTGCTGGGAACCTGGGTGCACGGACCCGGCGTATTGCATTCGGCCAAGCCGATATCCTCGGTCGATGACATGAAGGGTGTCAAGATGCGTGGCGGTTCGCGCATGGTCAACAAGTTGCTGGAGAGTCTGGGCGCGACCCCCATCGGCATGCCCGTACCGGCCGTGCCGGAAGCGCTGTCCAAGGGTGTCATCACGGCGACAACCATTCCCTGGGAAGTGACCACGTCATTGAAAGTCTCGGAGCTGGTCGAGAATCATACCGAGTTCGGCAATCATGCCCTGTATACCCTGACATTCGTGCTGGCGATGAACAAGGCGCGCTATGAGGCATTGCCTGAAGACCTTCAGCAGGTCATCGACGAGAATTCAGGCATGGAGTTCTCGGCCTTTGCAGGACGTACCCAGCAAGAGGCGGATGCGCCGGCCAGGGAGCTGGCTGTGCAGCGAGGCAATACGATCAATGTGCTCGATGACGAAGAGGCGGCTCGTTGGGAGGAGAAGGCGGCGCCAGTGATCGAGGAATGGGTGGCAGACATGAACGATCAGGGTATCGATGGTCAGGCACTGCTGGACGAAGCGCGTGCCTTGATCGAGGAATATACCGAGGCCGAATAGGCAGTCGCTTTGCAAGAGGCCGTTGGCCGGGACTGCCGATCCCGACCAACGGCACAGCCGCAGTCCGTTTTCCGCAGGAGATCAGTGCAATGCGACCGACCCCGGGAAATGGCTGCTTATCGACTCTGGCACTGATCGTATGCAGCCACAATGCTCTCGGCGCGACTGGCAACATCAGCCACGGTGAATCCAGGCTTGTAGATTCCGGTGCCGATACCAAAACCGCTGGCGCCGGCATTGATCCACTCGGCAAAGTTGTCCGGACCAACCCCACCGACGGCATAGGTTTCTGCACTGGGTGGCAGAACGGCCTTCAACGCTGCCAGACCGGCCGCACCCAGCAAGGAAGATGGGAAGAACTTGAGACCATCGGCGCCATTTTCCAGTGCCAGAAAACACTCGGTAGCGGTCATGACACCGGGGTAGGAGAACATGGCATGAGCCTTGGTCGCCCTGATGACCTCGGGGTTGCAGTTGGGTGAGACGATCAGCTTGCCGCCGACGGCTGCTACCTGTTCGACATCTTCCACGGTGAGCACCGTACCGGCACCGACAAGAGCCGACTCACCGAATTGACTTGCCAGCAGCTCGATGCTGTTGAAGGCATCGGGTGAGTTCAGGGGAACCTCGATGGAGGAGATGCCCGCCTCGATGATTGCCGCTGTGATGTCGACCACTTCCGCAGGGGTCACTCCTCTGAGGATGGCTATCAGATTTCGGTTCACTGCTTATGACTCCTGTTGACTGTGATGAGCGGCGATCAGACCGGCCAGAGTCAGGCTGGCGCCATCGGCCACGGCCACCTGAGTCTCGACCTGAGACAAGGCCTGCGAATAAAGTCCTGCCAGTCTGTCGTCGCCGACAATGGTAACGTGTTTGTCCTGCCAGTACGTGCGGGTTGCCGCGAGTTCGGCCCCCAGCAACAGGCCGGACAATCTCGATTTCAATTCGTGGCCGGGAACATCGTTGATCAGGTTCTCGGCTCGCAAGGCAAACAGCTGACTGGACAGGCTGGCGGGGTTGGCCAGGATGTCGCTGACGCCCCGGGTAAAGGAGTCGTCTGACCACTGAGAATCCTGCATGGAGTGACGCAGAACCGACTGGGTGGAGAGCAGGGCGAACATCTCGCCGCTCATGCAAGTCTGGAAGGAACTGATGCAGCCGCTTTCGACCCGTGCCCATTTGGTATGGGTACCAGGCAGACAGACCGTGCCATCAAAGGCAGGCGTCTGGTGCAGCAAGCCGGCAATCTGGGTCTCCTCACCGCGCATGACATCGGCCGGGGAGGCCTGCTTCACGCCGGGAAGAATGGCAACGCTGATTCTGTCATCGTGGGTGGCGACGCCATGTGCCGGGCTCCGGCTGTCGCGGCTCACGGGAGTGCTCAGATAGCCGGCATCGCTCCAGCCCTGACGGGCACCGACCATGCCGCAGCAGATCACCGGCAGCGTTCTGCCTGCGTCCAGCCAGGGTTCCAGCAAGGCAACGAGGGTCGGCTCGAACTCGTCTGGCTGCAATGTCCCCATGCCGGCACTGGAGCCGAGTGAGTGCAGAGGCGTGTCATCGGCACTCATGACCCATACCCGCAGATTGGACGTCCCCCAATCCACTCCGGCCCATGCGGGCGTTTGCTCTGCTGTTGTTTCCACAGTGTTTTCCATTGTTGCCGTTCGATTGTAAGGATGAATCCCGATTGCAAGCCAACAGCCTGCAACGCAAGAGCGGTCATGAGGTTCCCGGAACAGAGACAATCAGCCCGTGATCTGCCCGTTCATCAGCCGCCTGTTGAAAACTGTTCACAATATTGTGTGCAAAAATGTGTGCAATATGCCGTTTGCTCGTGTACATTCGAATCAGGTCCAAAACCGGAGCACTACATGGCACGCACTCAAGCCGGCATGACGCCCGCGCAAATGCGCGATCCGAACTACTTTCCCGGCATCGTCAAGGGCACCCCCCTGGGTATTCAGCATGTACTGGCAATGTTCGTCAGCAATGTCACTCCTGCCATTATAGTGGCTGGGGCGGCAGGCTTCGGATTTGGCTCGGCCGATATCTCCGACATGATCTACATGATTCAGATGTCAATGGTCTTTGCCGGGGTGGCGACACTGATCCAGACCATCGGCATGGGCCCCATGGGGGCGCGTCTGCCGGTGGTGCAGGGCACCAGTTTCGCATTCATCCCCATCATGATTCCCATTGCCGTGCAGTTCGGCATGGCGGCCTTGATGGGCGGCATCATCATCGGCGGCATCTTTCATTTCTTTCTGGGGACCGTCATCGGCCGCATCCGTCATTGGTTGCCTCCACTGGTTACCGGTCTGATCGTTCTGATGATCGGTCTGGCTCTGGTCAAGGTTGGTATTCAATACGCGGCTGGCGGGGTGCCGCTCATCGGCACGCCGGAATACGGTGGCCTGACTCACTGGGGACTGGCACTGCTGGTCATCTGCGTGACGCTGGGGCTGAAGTTCTTCACCCATGGCATGATGTCCGTGTCCGCGGTCTTGCTGGGTCTGCTGGCAGGGTATCTGGTTGCCATTCCCATGGGCATGGTCAATTTCGACAATGTCGCCAGAGCGACCTGGTTTTCAGCGCCGGATCCGTTTCACTTCGGGATCGAGTTCAATGCCGCCGCCATTATCGGCATGTGCCTCATGGGCGTCATATCGGCGATCGAAACCGTGGGTGATATCTCGGGTATCACCAAGGGTGGAGCCGGACGAGAAGCGACTGACAAGGAAATTTCCGGTGGTACGCTGGCTGATGGTTTTGGTACCGCATTGTCTGGTGTGTTCGGCGCACTTCCGAATACCTCGTTCAGCCAGAACGTAGGGCTGATCTCCATGACCGGGGTCATGAGTCGTCATGTCGTGACCATCGGTGGCCTGTTTCTGATTGTCTGTGGTCTGGTGCCCAAATTCGGCGCAGTCATTTCGAGCATGCCCATTGCCGTTCTCGGCGGTGGCGTCATCGTGATGTTCGGCATGGTCGCCTCCGCCGGTGTCAGCATGCTGTCGGATGTCGTCTGGGATCGTCGCAACATGGTGATCTTCGCCATCGCCCTGTCGGTCGGTCTGGGGCTGCAACTGGAACCGGACGCCTTGCAGCACCTGCCGGCTACGGTCAAGGTGCTGATGACCTCGGGACTGTTGCCGGCTGCCATCATCGCCATCGTGCTGAACATCGTTATTCCGCACGAGCCTGAAGAAGAGTCTCCGGACATGGATGTGGCATCACCCGCGTCCACGCTCAGCGGTGCCAGAGACTGACGCAATGCAAGCCCGTCTCCTGTTGGAGGCGGGCAGTCCGAACAGGCGGGATAGCGCAAGTGCCGCACAGCTGCAGCGCGGTCCTGTCGAATAGGCCTGTCACGGCCATTCTCGCTTGCCTGCCTGTCAATCTGCCGGGCCATTTGTCCGGCCATCTGTCGGAATGATGCTGAACAGCCAGTCCTTGAACAGCTTGACAGCATCCGACCGTCCGCGTGCCGAGCTCTGTCCTGTTTCCCTCACCATGGCTGTGCTCCTGCCATCACTGAATGTTGATGACGAACCGGCCTTGCCGCGAGAGTGCGCATGTTCCAGCACATGATAATTCCAGGAATCCTTCACCGTGACCTCGGAGAGCCGAACCAGCCGACCGGTGCGCAGATCGTCCTGCAGCATGGCCGGTGGGCACAGGGCCACACCCTGTCCGGAGAGCACGGCAGCGCGCAACAGGTTGAAGTCCTCGTAAATCGCGCCGGGTACTGATTGCTCACATCCTGCGGCTCTTCGGAACCAGGCTTGCCAGCCGAGTGTGTCCGAGTCATGCAGAAAACTGATGTCGCTGCTCGCTGCCAGCAGCTTTTGTGTGTCCAGCGTGGCCGCTACGGCCGGGCTGCACACCGGTACGCTGGCGCCCGGCATCAGATAATGGGCCTGGGTACCAGCGATATCCGGCTCTCCGTCGGCATACACGAAAGCAAAATCGACGTCGTCGATATCCAGTGCCTGACCGTGAAATGCATAGATGATGCGGATGGTGATATCCGGGTGTCGTTGCCTGAAATGCGACAACTGCGGAATCAGCCAGCAGACAGCCACGGACGGAATGGCAGCAATCACCAGATCTGCTGAACCGGTACCACGTGGCTGAACACGATCACAGGCGTGCCGAATCTGTGCCAGCGAATGCCGCAGCGTATCTGCCAGTTCTTCGGCGCGCTGCATTGCCTGAGGTCGACTGCCGCTACGATCGAACAAGGGGGTGTCGAACCATTGCTCCAGATGTCGAATCTGGTGGCTGACCGCTGACTGGGAAACGCACAACTCATCGGCCGCCGCCCGGAAGCTGCCATGTCGGACGACGGACTCGAATACACGCAGGGCGTTCAGGGGGAGCTGGGACATGACGCTCTGTCGACATGAGAAAAACTAAAGCTTGCATGAAAATCGATCGGTTGAACAGAGCGGCGTCGGAGTGCATTCTCGGACGATTGACAGACAAAGTGGGATCAGGAGACCAACGCCATGCAACGTGAACGATTTCAGGATTACACCGGTAACGGTGAGAAGGCCCAAGGCACGTTTTCCGCCGCTGAAATGCAGCAGCGTGCGCAGGCCATGCGCCAGCACATGGCTGAGCAGGCTATTGACGCCGTTCTGTTCAGTTCCTATCACAACATCAACTACTACGCCGACTTTCTGTACTGCCAGTTCGGGCGCCGATATGGCCTGGTGATGACCCATGATGAGTTGACCAGTATCAGTGCGGGTATCGATGGTGGGCAGCCCTGGCGACGCACCGCCGGCAAGAACCTCACCTATACGGACTGGAGTCGCGACAATTATCTGCAGGCAGTCAAACAGTTGCTGGGTCAGGTACGACGAGTTGGAATCGAGTTCGATCATGTCAACATCGATTTTCTGGCTGACCTGAAGAGCTTTTTCCCGCAGATCGACTTCGTGGATATTGCCGCCGCTGCCATGCGTCTGCGCATGATCAAGTCGGACGAGGAGATCGCCCATATCACTCGAATGACACGTATTGCCGACATCGGGGGTGCTGCCTGTGTCGAAGCTGCCACCGTCGGTACGCCGGAGCACGAAGTGGCCCTGCATGCCACGGCCACCATGGTGCGCGAGATTGCCAGTACGTGGCCGCAGGCAGAGCTGCTCGATACCTGGACCTGGTTCCAGTCGGGACTGAATACCGATGGCGCTCACAACCCGGTCACCAGTCGCAGGATCGAACGGGGTGACATCCTGTCGTTGAACTGTTTTCCGATGGTGGCAGGCTATTATGTTGCTCTGGAGCGCACCCTGTTTGCCGAGGAGGTGGACGAGGAATCGCGGCGCCTGTGGGAGATCAACTGTCGGGTGCATGACCGGGGAAAGCAGTTGCTGGTTCCGGGCAACCGCTGCTCGGACATCGCCCGAGAGCTCAATGAGCTCTACGCCAGCGAGGATCTCTTGCAGTACCGCTCCTTTGGTTATGGGCATTCCTTCGGCGTGTTATGTCATTACTACGGACGTGAAGCCGGGCTGGAGCTGCGGGAAGATTGCGATACGGTCCTGCAGCCGGGCATGGTGGTTTCCATGGAGCCGATGATCACCATCCCGAATCATCTGCCGGGGGCGGGGGGTTATCGTGAGCACGATATTCTGGTTCTGACCGAAGACGGGAATCGTAATATCACAGGGTTCGATTATGGACCCGAGCACTTGATTGTCGGCGGCAGCTGAATGGGGCAAATGGGGCAAGAGCCACAGGGAGACAAGCTGGCATGAAGTGAAGGGGGGGCATGGCTGGCATGATTCTTGTGTGACGATAATGTGGTATTACGACACGGCATTGGAATTCGTCTGACCCCGACCCCTGGAACGCCTGGCATGATTCCCATCATCGTTGATATCGAAGCTTCCGGATTCGGCAGTGCCAGCTATCCGATCGAAGTGGGTCTGGTGACTGTCGGTGGCCAGCGTCACAGCCTGTTGATCAAGCCTGCCAGTGACTGGACTCACTGGGAGGAATCGGCCGAAGCCGTGCATCGAATTTCACAGCAGACGCTGCGTCGGCATGGCAGGCCGGTTCGTGAAGTGGCTGAGACCTTGAACGAATTGCTGGCAGGCCAGTCTACCTATTCAGATGGATGGGTCGTCGACAAGCCCTGGATGACGACACTGTTCCAGTCAGCAGGACTTGCCATGCAGTTTCGACTGAGTCCCATCGAGCAACTGATGAGCGAGGCGCAAACCGAGCGATGGGATGCGGTCAAGCAACAGGTGCTCAGCGAGCACCGGGAAATGCGTCACCGGGCCAGTTATGATGCCTGGGTCATCCAGCAGACCTATCTTCGATCCTGCGATTCGAGCGACAGACAGGGTGTTGGCTAGCTACTCGGGATCGGCTTGCAGCTTGTGTTCGGGGCGCGTGCCGGTATTGTCGGATGCCAGTGCCGGATGGTGATGTGTATAGTTGCCTGTCCGAATACAATCATTGCGCGGGGGAGCAACCATTAAGACGAACAGGCAAGCAGGCAGTCTTGAACCGATCGAGACCGCGAGTATCGATGAGCTGCAAGGCATTCAACTCGAACGCATGCAGCAGAGTGTGCGTCATGCGTATACCCGGGTCGCCCCTTACCGTCTGAAGTGCGAGGCGCTTGGCGTCACACCGGATGATCTGCAGTCGCTGTCCGATATCGCGAAGTTTCCCTTTACCACCAAAGGCGATCTTCGCGATAACTATCCCTTCGGTCTGACGGCTGTGCCGATGGAGGATGTTGTCCGGATCCATGCATCCAGTGGCACCACAGGCAAGCCGACCGTCGTCACCTACACCCGTCAGGATATCGACCATTGGGCAGACCTGGTCGCGCGATGCATCCGCGCCAGCGGCGGTACCCGCAAGGACATGTTGCACGTGTCGTATGGCTACGGCCTGTTCACTGGCGGCCTGGGTGCTCACTACGGGGCCGAGCGCCTGGGTTGTGCCGTCATCCCCATGGGGGGCGGCCAGACGGCCAAACAGATTCAGCTCATCCAGGATTTCAAGCCGAGCATCATCATGATCACGCCTTCCTACATGCTCAATGTCATTGATGAAATGGAGCGACAGGGAATCGACCCGCGGGAGACCTCTTTGAAGGTCGGTATCTTCGGTGCCGAGCCCTGGACCAACAGCATGCGACAGGAGATCGAAAGCAGGCTGGGTATCGATGCGCTGGACATCTACGGGCTGTCCGAAGTGGGTGGGCCCGGCGTTGCCAATGAATACATCGAGAGCAAGAGCGGGCCAACCATCTGGGAGGATCACTACTACCCCGAAATCATCGATCCCGAGACCGGAAAGGTGCTGCCCGAAGGGGAGTACGGGGAACTCGTTATCACGACGCTGACCCGAGAGGCCTTGCCGATGATCCGTTATCGCACGCGTGATCTGACGCGTCTGCTGCCACCGGATTTTGGTCCGATGCGTCGCATGGACAAGATCACGGGGCGTTCGGATGACATGCTCATCATTCGCGGAGTCAACATGTTCCCCAGCCAGATCGAGGAAATACTGTTGGGTATCGATGGCCTGTCTCCCCATTATCAGCTGCTGGTGGAGCGTCAGGCCAGCATGGATACACTGTCGGTCTTTGTCGAGACGCGGGAGTTGCAGGATGCCACGACCATGGCCAGACTTCGCACCGAACTGGGGCGCAAGATCAAGTCTCTGGTCGGGTTGAGCAGCACGATCGAATTGTCCGGGCCTGGCACTATCGAGCGTTCCGAGGGCAAGGCCCGGCGCGTTGTCGACAAGCGCCCGGCCCTGAGTTGAAGACATGGGGGCTGGCCGGACTCAGTCAGTTCCCATGGTCTTCCAGATATCCATCCTGCTCCAGTTTTCCAGAAAGCGGTAGGGATAGGCGGGCAGGCCGGTGGCTGATGCGACAGTCAGTTGCGCCAGCTCTGTCTCGCTGAGTTGCAACTCTGCCGCTGCCAGATTGTCGCGTAACTGATCCAGAGTACGTACCCCCAGCAGGATGGATGCCACCCCTGGACGGGATGCCAGCCAGGCCAGTGCAATGTGTGCTGCCGGTCGCGCATGCTGCTCTGCAATGGTTTCGAGCACTGCCAGCACTTCCCAGGTCTTGTCGGTATTGCGCAGATCCCAGGCTTCGACACCCCGGTTCGGGTCGATCCCCAGACGGGTATTGCCGGTGGGTCTGGTATGCGCCTGATACTTGCCGGTCAGCCAGCCGCCAGCCAGTGGTGACCAGGGTGTCAGTGCAATGCCGGCACTCAGGCAGCAGGGCAGGACTTCAAGTTCGATTCCTCGTTCCAGCAGACTGTACTGGGGTTGCAGAGCGACCGGCATGGGCAGTCGGTATGCCTCGGCTGTTGACACGATTTTCTGCAGCTGCCAACCCGCCAGGTTCGACCACGCAATATGGTGAATCTTGCCTGCCGTGACCAGATCAGCCAGTGTCGCGAGGGTGTCGGCGACATCGGTGTCCTGGTCCCAGCCATGGATGAAGTAGAGGTCGATGGCATCGATCTGCAGACGTTCAAGACTGGCATTCACCGACCTGAGCAGACTGCGGCGAGAAGCGCCGTGGCTGCCGGCGGGTGGTGCGAATCGCCCCTTGGTTGCAATGACCAGATCGTCCAGGCCACCACGCTGTCGCCCCCATTTGCCGATGATCTGTTCCGACACACCATCGCTGTAGACGTCGGCGGTATCGATGAATGTGCCGCCGTGATCGACAAAGCAGTCCAGCTGACTGAAGGCATCCGCTTCATTGGTTTCCGCACCGAATGTCATGGCCCCCAGTGCGAAGTTCGATACGCGTGGTCCGCCGTGGCCGAGGGTATTGATGCCCAGAGGGGATGTGATGTCTGTTTTCATGATGAAGTCCTGCTGGATCGGCTTGATTTGCAATCAGGCTACAGGCTTAATGGGTAACGCGAAATGATATGAAATGAAAGGATATTTTCATGAATGAAAAGATAGTGCAGTGGTCGGACCTGCATCTGTTTCTGGCGGTGGCTCGCGAAGGTGGCCTGTCGCCGGCGGCCAGGGCAACCGGTAGCAGCGCTGCCACACTCGGCCGTCGAATGTTGCAGCTGGAGAGAGCCATGGGCCGCGAGCTGTTCATCCGACACGATCGTGGCTATGAGCTGACCGCAGATGCACGTGAACTGTTGCAGCAGTTGACCGACGTCGAAAGTCGTATCGGCACACTGACAGCCCGACCGGTTGATGCAAGGCAGCCACTGGTCAAGGTCTCTGCGGGCACCTGGACAACGTTGCTACTGTTGCGCAATCATGAAGCATTGAGCGGTAGCCCGCCGGATCTGAAACTGCGTTTTGTGCAGGCCGAAGACATTCTGAATATTCCTCGGCGTGAAGTCACCATCGGCTTCAGGAATCAGCGACCCACCGATGATCATCTGGCCACTCGCAAATTACAGCGTGTCGAGTTCGCACCGTATGCGGTAGCGGGAGCCCCGGAGCGCTGGATCCGGGTGATTGCCGACACACCCTCTGCCCGCTGGCTGAAAAGGATCGCCGGCAACGATGGCGTCTGTGAGGTCAACACCCCCCGAAACAGTCTTGATCTGGTCATGGTCGGCGTGGGGATTGCTCTGTTGCCCACATTCATCGGAGACAGTGAGGCAGAATTGCAACGCAAGGGTGGAACCATTGCGGAGTTGTCTCACGATCAGTGGATCGTCACCCATCAGGATGATCGGCACCTGCCGGAAGTGCGTCGCGCGATTGATCGATTGTGCAGCGTACTGGGGTGAGAGCCTTGAAAGACAGTCCGAGGCTTTTCATGAAATGATCTCTCCCTGCGTACTGTAGATCACCGGAAACCAGTCCTCACGGAGGCGGTCACCGGCCTGCATGGCATGACCCGGGAATGGCGGAGATGTCGGGCCCGGGCGTTCGACATAACGGGCATCATCGCCCAGCAAACGCAGTGAAAAGGCCCGGCGACGGGTACCGGCATGATTGCCGCGCGCACCATGGAGAGTGGAGAACGAAAAGGCCACGGCATCGCCCGGTTCCAGCGTCCATTCGCGAATGTCCATGCCTTCCTTGTCCGGGTCGGGGACCGGCAGGTAATCGTCGGAGTCCGGATAGAAATTGTCCTCGGCCAGCCAGCGAGTCGGCAGCACCGGCTTCTTCCACAGGTGGGAGCCGGCGACGCACCGCAGACTGGCATCACTGACGTGATCCAGCGGAGCCCAGAACGAGACATTCTGCTGACCTTCAACGAAATAGTAGGGGCTATCCTGGTGCCAGGGCGTGGGTTTGCTTGTTCCAGGTTCCTTGATCAGTACATGATCGTGAAACAGCTGTACCTGTCGCGAGTCCATCAGCGAGGCGGCAACCTCGGCCACCGCCGACTCGCGGATGACCCTCTCGAAGGGCGCAATGCGGTGCCAGTTGCAATAATCATCGAAGAACCGTCCCGACTCACCACTCTGCAGATTCTCGGCAGCATAGGGGCCGGGACTGTTCAGGTTCTCTTCGACACCCTGTCTGAGGGTATCGATGTAGCCGTCGAACAGACCGCGGATCAGGACGACACCATCGTTCTGGAAGGTATCGACATGATTCTGGGTGATGATGTCATGCATGACCGTGACTCCGTATGCTTCGAATGCTGATGTCCTGCGGTTGCTGAAGCGTCTGTCAGTCCAGAATGGCGGGCAGCTGCAGACCATTGTCCCGGGCACAGTCGAGAGCTTCGGGGTAGCCTGCGTCGGCGTGGCGCATGACGCCGGTGGCAGGGTCGTTCCACAATACACGTGCAATGCGCCGATCGGCCTCCTCGCTGCCATCACAGCAGATGACCATGCCTGAATGCTGGGAAAAGCCCATGCCGACGCCACCACCGTGATGCAGTGAGACCCAGGTGGCGCCGGAGGCCGTATTGAGCAGGGCATTCAACAGTGGCCAGTCGGACACGGCATCCGAACCATCCCGCATGGCTTCGGTTTCCCGGTTGGGAGAGGCCACCGAGCCGGAGTCCAGGTGATCACGACCGATGACGATCGGCGCTGACAACTCGCCGCTACGGACCATTTCGTTGAAGGCCAGTCCCAGTTTGTCACGGACACCCAGTCCGACCCAGCAGATGCGAGCCGGCAGGCCCTGGAAGGCAATGCGCTCGCGCGCCATGTCCAGCCAGTTGTGCAGATGATGATCGTCAGCCAGAATCTCCTTGACCTTGGCGTCGGTCTTGTAGATGTCCTCCGGGTCGCCTGACAGCGCAGCCCAGCGGAATGGCCCGATACCCCGGCAGAACAGAGGCCGAATGTAGGCGGGTACGAAACCGGGAAAGGCAAAGGCGTTTTCCAGTCCTTCCTCCAGTGCCACCTGTCGAATGTTGTTGCCGTAATCGAGTGTGGGAACGCCGGCATTCCAGAAGTCCACCATGGCCGCTACATGCACCTTCATGCTGGCGCGAGCGGCTTTTTCCACAGCCTTCGGGTCACTCTCCTGACGACTCTTCCATTCTGCCACGCTCCAGCTCTGCGGCAGGTAGCCGTGCAGAGGATCGTGAGCGCTGGTCTGGTCCGTGACCATGTCGGGGCGAACGCCGCGTCTGACGAGTTCGGGATAGACGTCGGCAGCGTTGCCGATCAGAGCGACAGACTTGGCCTTTCCTTCGCTGGTCCATTGCTTGATCATGGCCAGGGCTTCATCCAGATCGTGCGTTTTTTCGTCCACGTAGCGAGTGCGTTGTCGGAAATCGGCTCGCGTCTCGTCACATTCCACGGCCAGGCAACACGCGCCAGCCATGACGGCCGCAAGTGGTTGTGCGCCCCCCATGCCACCCAGACCGGCAGTCAGAATCCAGCGACCGGTGAGATCACCATCGTAGTGTTGCCGGCCGGCTTCCACGAAGGTCTCGTAGGTGCCTTGCACAATGCCCTGGCTGCCGATGTAGATCCAGGAGCCGGCGGTCATCTGGCCGTACATGGCAAGGCCCTTCTTGTCCAGTTCGTTGAAATGATCCCAGGTTGCCCAGTGTGGCACCAGGTTGGAATTGGCGATCAGTACCCGTGGAGCATCGGCGTGGGTACGGAAAACACCGACGGGTTTGCCGGATTGCACCAGCAGAGTCTGGTCGGATTCGAGTTCCTGCAGGCTTGCCACGATCTTGTCGAAGTCATCCCAGGTACGCGCCGCGCGCCCGATGCCGCCATACACCACCAGTTCATGCGGATTCTCGGCGACATCCGGATGAAGATTGTTCATCAGCATGCGTAGTGGCGCTTCGGTCAGCCAGCTCTTGCACGATAGCTCCTTACCCGTGGCGGGCATCACGGTACGCTGATTGTGTCGCGCATCGGGTCGAGGGGTGTTGTCTGATTCGGTGTTGGAGTCTGTCATGAGGGTGTCTTCCTTCAGGCATTGATGATGGGGGCCATGAACCGGTCCAGGCCGGCGACTTTGCACAGTTCGCCCTGTGTGACCAGTCTGGCAGCGGTGGCGATGTCGTCCGCCAGATAGCGGTCATTGTCGAGACTGGCAACACTGGCACGCAGCGTACTCAGTACGGCGCTCAGAACCGGACTGGTCGTCAGCGGGGTACGAAACTCGATGCCCTGAGCCGCGCACAGCAACTCTATTGCCAGTATGTTTCCCAGATTCTCGTTCATCCGCAACAGTCGTCGAGCACCGTGAGCTGCCATCGACACATGGTCTTCCTGATTGGCCGAGGTCGGGGTCGAGTCTGTCGAGCAGGGATTGGCCAGATGCTTGTTTTCACTCATCAGGGCCGCGGTGGTCACCTCGGCAATCATGTAGCCGGAGTTCAGGCCCGGTGAGGGGGTCAGAAAGGGTGGCAGATCGAATGAGAGGGTCGGGTCGACCATCAGTGCCACACGGCGCTGCGCAATGGCACCGATCTCGGCAATGCCTATGGCAATCTGATCGGCCGCGAAGGCAACGGGTTCTGCATGAAAGTTGCCACCGGAGACTATTTCGCCAGTGTCCACCAGCACCAGAGGATTGTCCGTGACGGCATTGGCTTCGGTTTCCAGGGTTCGGCCGGCAAACATCAGCAGGTCGATCGTTGCGCCGAGTACCTGAGGCTGGCAGCGAATGCAATAGGGGTCCTGTACTCGGGTATCACCTTCCCGGTGACTTTCACGTATTTCCGACCCTTCCAGCAACTGGCGCATGGCATCGGCAACGGCAATCTGCCCGGCATGACCTCGCAGCGAATGAATGGCAGGATTCAGCGGAGCAGTGGAGCCCATGATGGCATCGGTTGCCATGGCCGAGATCAGTGTGGAGTTGGCAACCAGTCGCCAGGTATTGAACAGCCCGGCCAGAGCGCAGGCCGTTGAAAACTGTGTGCCGTTGATCAGTCCCAGACCTTCCTTGGGCCCCAGTTCAACAGGTGTCAGTCCTGCCTTTTGCAGTGCTCGGGCTGCCGGCATGGTCTCGCCATCCAGAACCGCCTGGCCTTCACCGAACAGGGTGGCGGCGAAGTGTGCCAGTGGCGCAAGATCGCCGCTGGCGCCTACCGAGCCCTGCACGGGCACGACCGGGGTGACCCCCTTTGCCAGCATGCTCTCGATCAGGTCGACGGTCTGCAGTGATACCCCGGAGGCGCCGCGACCCAGCGACAACAGTTTCAGTGCCATCATCAACCGGGTTGTGGCCACGTCCAGTGCTTCACCGACACCGCAGCAGTGAGACAGCACCAGATTGCGTTGCAATGTGGCTGTGTCTTCTGGTTGGATCTTGATGCTGGCCAGCTTGCCAAAACCGGTGTTGACACCGTAGACGGCGACGTCACCGGCTGCCGCCTGCGCCACGAGTTCGGCTGCGGCCTGCATGGCAGGGCGCGCCTGTGGATCCAGTGCGGCGGCGTTTCCTGTTCTCCACAGTGTCTCCAGCGTGGCCAGAGATGTCGATCCCGGTACCAGAATCATGCTCATGATGAACTTGTCAGTCGTTGGTCAGTTGTGCCAATATGTCCATACATATTGAGATTGTCAAGTGGACACGGGCATATCGTCATGAAGATAATTCACGCGGCACAGGCACTGCTTCCGGATGGTTGGGCGGAGAACGTCAGCGTCAGCATCGATGATCAGGGGCGCATCGCCGCTGTGCACACCGCGACCACTGAAAGTGATGACCCGGCTCCGATTTCAAACAGCAGGGACACAAGCCATACAGCTAACTTGTTGCCGGCTGTCGCCAATCTGCACAGCCATGCCTTTCAGCGCGCCATGGCGGGATTGACCGAGAAACGTGGACCCAATCCGAACGATACGTTCTGGACCTGGCGAGAGTTGATGTTCCGCTTTCTGGATCGTCTGACGCCGGATGATGTCGAGGCCATCGCGGCCTTTGTGCAGATGGAAATGCTTGAAGCAGGCTATGCCTGCAATGTGGAATTTCACTATCTGCACCATCAACCCGGCGGTCATGAATATACCGACATGGCTGAACTGGCTTCCCGCGTGGCAGCAGCCTCGGCAAGCTCTGGCATGGGGTTGACCCTGTTGCCGGTACATTATCAGTACGGTGGCTGCGACCAGCGTACTCTGGGGCCGGGGCAATGTCGATTCGGGACGGACCTGGCTGCCTATGAAAGGCTCTGGACGGCCAGCCGCGAGGCCATCAGCCAGCTTCCGGCAGATACCCGCATCGGTGTGGCGCCACACAGTCTGCGGGCTGTCGGTCAGGATTCGCTGGCACCACTGCTGCAGATAGCCCCTGACGCACCATTCCACATGCATCTGGCAGAACAGATTGCCGAAGTCGATGAGGTACAGCAGGCCTGGGGAGCCCGCCCGGTGGAATGGCTGATGGATAATGCGGCGGTGAACGAGCGCTGGTGCCTGATCCACTGCACACAGATGCTGCCACATGAAACTGCAGCCCTGGCGCAAAGCGGCGCGGTGGCTGGCTTGTGTCCCATCACCGAATCCAGTCTGGGTGATGGCATTTTCGATGGCGTCAGCTATCTGTCGCAAAACGGTCGCATCGGCATCGGTTCGGATTCGAACATCCGCATCTCACTCAGCGAGGAACTGCGAACCCTCGATTACTCGCAGCGACTACGTGATCATTCACGTGCGGCACTGGCCACGGTGGAGAAATCGACTGCCAGACGCCTCTACGATGAGGTCCTGTCGGGTGGTGCGCAGGCCGCTGGTCGACAGGCAGGGCGGATAGAGGTCGGGCAATGGGCTGACCTGATGGCGCTGGACAGTCAGCATCCGGACTTGGAAGGGCTGGTCGGGGATGTTCTGCTGGATACCTTCGTGTTCGCCGGTGACGATCGCATGGTGACGGATGTCTGGTCAGCCGGACGACATCAGGTCAGCGATGGACAGCACATTGCGCGTGAGGCGATTGTGCGACGCTATCGAGAGGTCATGCAGAAGCTGCGCAGGCTCTGAGTTGCAGTTGCAGTTGCAGTGGTTGTTGTCGTTGCATCAGTGACGCAGTGCACCGATGCAGATAGAGCCAACAACCAGAGTCGCGACCGCAGCCGCGATCTGCAGCCGCGATCTGCAGCCGCGATCTGTAACTGCGATCTGTAACTGCGATCTGTAACTGCGATCTGTAACTGCGATCTGTAACTGCGTTCGTAATTGCGATCTGTAATTCGCTGCCCGTAGAGATTCAGGCTGCCGAACGGGCAGAATTTCGGGTCAATCTCTTCAGAGAAGTCATCTCGGTTCAATCTTCGGCGTCGGAAAACAGGCGCTGGTACAGCTTGTTGGTGCCGACCCGGTAGGATAGCTCAGCCGGATGCTCGACATCCCAGATCGCCAGATCGGCTCGCATGCCCTGACGAATGCGACCCGTGTCGCTCAAGCCAAGGGCAGAGGCAGCATGGCAAGTCACGCCCGCCAATGCCTCGGCAGGCGTCATGCGAAACAGTGTACAGGCCATGTTCATCATGAGCAGCAGGGAGGTTACCGGTGAAGTCCCGGGGTTGCAGTCTGTGGCCAGTGCCATGGCTACCCCGTGCTGCCGAAACGCTTCGATTGGCGGCTTGCGAGTCTCTCGCAGTGTATAGAACGCACCGGGCAACAGGACCGCCGTGGTACCTGATTCGGCCATCAGCCTGGCATCATCCTCATTGGCGTATTCCACGTGATCGGCAGACAGTGCACCATATCTGGCAGCCAGCGCCGTGCCGCCGATATGTGACAGCTGTTCTGCATGCAGCTTTACCGGCAGGCCCAGTCTGCCAGCCTCATCAAATACGCGTGCAATCTGTTCCGGGCTGAAGGCAATACCTTCGCAGAAACCGTCGACCGCATCCAGCAGTGACTCCGCATGCGCCAGACGCAAGGTGGGCAGGCAGACCTCATCGATATAGTCGTCTGCACGCCCCTTGTATTCCGGTGGTACGGAATGGGCACCCAGAAAGCTGGTGCGGATACGCACGGTACGCAGGGTTTCAATGAGGCGCGCAGCGCGCAGCATGTTCAGTTCAGTGGCTTCATCAAGTCCGTAACCAGACTTGATCTCTATGGTGGAGACGCCTTCGGCGAGCAAGGCATCCACACGCGGCAGGGCCGACTCGATCAAGGCGTCGATATCGGAGGCGCGCGTGGCACTCATGGTGGATACGATTCCACCACCTGCGCGGGCAACTTCTTCGTAGCTGGCGCCTTCGAGCCGCATTTCGAATTCTCGTGCCCGATGGCCACCATGAACAATATGCGTATGGCAGTCGATGAAGGCAGGGGTCACCAGTTTGCCACCCAGGTCCTGTCGTTCATGTCTGGCATATTCTTCGGGTAGCTCGATTTCCGGGCCAGCCCATTCGATCCTGCCCTTGTCGATGACGACGGCACCCTGTTCTATCAGCCCATACGGGCTGTCCGTGTCCAGGGTGGCAAGGGTGGTATTGGCAAGGCGCATGCTGTTTCCTGCTGTGGTGCAGATCGGTAGTGATCAATATGTTCATACATATTGACTTTGTCAAGTCGTACATGCCATCCTCAATGGCAGAGCAAAGTGACTCTGTTGCACGGTCATCCAAGAATCGAATCGTCATGAAAGGTGTCTCCATCAATGGCTGGCAGGACGTACAGACCGAAGTGTTGCGGCGGTTGCATGACAGATTCTGGAAACCGGGGGACTTGCTGCCCAGTGAAGCCGACCTGGCCGCCGAGTTCGGTTGTGCGCGTACCACGGTCAATCGGGCCTTGCAGGCCATAGCAGAAGAGGGTTTGCTGGAACGTCGCCGCCGCGGAGGAACGCGGGTTGTCATCAATCCCGAGCGTCGGGCCACGTTCAATATTCCGGTTATCCGGCTCGAGATCGAACAGTTGCAGTGTGAGTACGGGTACCAACTGCTGAAGCGTCGACAGCAGCGCCCCTCGAAGGCTGTGCAGGAGCGCATGCAAGTCGAGGCCGATGCCAGGATTGTCTTTCTGCGCGCCCTGCACACGGCAGATGGGAAACCGTATGTGGTGGAGAACCGCTGGATCGACCTGGCGGTGGTTCCAGCAGCAGCCGATGCCGACTTCAACGTGCAGAGTCCGAATGAATGGCTGGTAGAGCATGTGCCGTTCAGCGGTGGCGATCTGGTCTTGTCAGCGCAATCGGCCAGCGAAGAAGATGCCGGAGCGCTTGGTTGTGAAAAGCACGCTGCCGTGTTCATGGCCGAGCGACGAACGCGCAATACGCAAGATGCAACGATAACGGTTGTCCGACTGGTTTATGCTCCGGGCTACCGCATGGCTATTGATCTGTAGCATCGCGCTTGCGGGCCAGCCATTCCTGCGGCGGGGTGCCGATGTGTCTGGTAAATACCCGCGTAAAGGCAGACTGACTGCCATAGCCCACCGCTTCGGCAATGCGTTCGATACGGCGTCCCTTGCGCAACATGGAACAGGCCACGCCGATACGCCAGTGTGTCAGGTAATTCAGCGGGGTCATGCCAGTCCTGGTCTTGAAGCGTGATGCAAAACGTGCTCTTGACAGAGCCGCCAGTTCTGCCAGTTCTTCCAGTGTCCACGGATGATCGGGCCTGTCATGCATGGCCTTGATGGATTTGTGCAGACGCTCATCGCTCAGCCCGGCCAGAATGCCGGCACTGAGGCTGCCCGTGGAGATGACATGACGTAGCAACAGGACCAGCAGGTATTCGGTCAGTCGGTCCATGGCTGCCTGCTGGCCACTGTCTTCCTGACCAGCTTCCTCGAACAGCATCTGCAGGGTGGCCGCCAGCCGTGGCAAGGCCGCCAGCTCGATATGCAGTGTGGCTGGCAGGGCCACGATCAAGGGGTTGTTGAGCTCACTGCCCAGGTCGATGGCAGCACAGACCAGATCGGTTCCGCTGCCTGTCACAGGTTGCAGGCGGTGGTCCATGGGGCGTGCATTGAGAAGCAGGCAAGGCTGGTCATAGGTGGTGGAGACGCCCGATCTGTCAATCAGCTGTACAGCGCCAGCTCGCAATACATGTAGATGCCCATGCCCTTCGCTGGCGGCAAAGCTCGAGGTCTCGAGCAGGTTGCCGGTGAAGAACACCCTGGCGGATGGAGTGAAATGCGTGAAGAGTGTAGACAGGTGGTCCATGTGATACCAACGGTCAATAGAGAGGCACTATTGTATACCGATAAAGGTAGATACTGTTCCTGCTTTCACACAACTACGCTAAGCAACAGGATCAATCAACTCATGACTGCACAAACAACGACTGTAGACACTCGTCATCCAACCACGCGGGTCAGCGCTGCAGGCTCTGCCGGCCTGGGTGCCACACTGGCCCAAGCAGGTGAACTGGCCACTCGCTATTCGGTAGTGCTGGTTCTGCTCTGGATCGGTGCAATGAAATTCACGGCCTATGAAGCCACTGCCATTGAAGGTCTGGTGGCCTCCAGTCCGCTGGTGTCCTGGTTGTATGGCATCTTCAGCGTCCAGGCGACGTCCAACCTGATAGGTACCATTGAAATACTCACGGCCATCGCACTGATTGTGGGCGCTCGCCAGCGTCAGTTGGCCATTCTCGGTTCACTGGCAGCCATCGGTACGTTTGTGGTGACACTGAGCTTTCTGTTCACGGCTCCCGGCTGGGAAGCGAGTCTGGGTGGATTTCCCGCACTGTCGGTTGTACCCGGCCAGTTTCTGCTGAAGGATGTGGTATTGCTGGCAGTCTCTGTGTCCTTGCTGGGCAAGGCATTGCAGCAGGATTGAAGCACCCTTCATATCGCTTACAGCAGTCAGCAAGGGGTCAGTCCGTTTGAGCAGGCCCTTGTCGCTGCAGCTGGCTTCTGAAGAAATTCGCTGTTTTATGTCCATACATATGTGGTATAAAAAACTGGATTCAGCAAGTTTCAGGAGCATCATGAAAAGACGGCAATTCGTAAAGGCAAGTCTGGTGGGCGCTGCGGCGACATCCACTGTGGGAATCACGGCACCGGTCATTGCGCAGGATGTTCGCAAGTGGAAACTGGTCACGGCATGGCCCAAGAACCTGCCAGGACCCGGTGTTGCGGCACAGATGCTGGCTGATCGCATCACGGCTTTGTCCGGTGGCCGCATCGAGGTCAAACTGTACGCTGCCGGCGAACTGGTACCGGGGCAGGGTGTCTTCGATGCCGTGTCCGAAGGCACGGCGGAGCTCTACCATGCCGTACCCGCTTACTGGGGTTCCAAGTCCAAGGGTATCCTGTTGTTCGGCTCCCAGCCTTTTGGTCTGCGTGCCGATGAGCAGTTCGGCTGGCTGGCCCATGGGGGCGGTCAGGAGTTGTATGACGAGATGTATGGCCGCTTCGATATCAAGCCGTTTCTGTGCGGCAATTCAGGACCACAATGGGCTGGCTGGTTTCGCGAGGAAATCAATTCGGCTGAAGATCTCAAGGGTCTGAAATACCGCACTACCGGGCTGGCTTCCGAGATGGCAACCAAACTGGGCATGGCGGCACAGGCCATGGGGGGCGGGGACATGTTCCAGGCCCTGCAGACCGGCGCCCTGGATGCCGGCGAATTCATCGGTCCCTGGACCGACTCGGCGCTCGGCTTCTATCAGGTTGCAAAGAACTACTACTGGCCCGGTGTCGGTGAACCGGCCTCAGCCGAGGAATGCGGTGTCAATGCCGAGGTGTACAACGAGTTGCCGGAAGATCTCAAACAGGTCGTGGACTTCGCCTGTCAGAGTCTCTACAACCCGGTCTGGACCGAATACACGACAAAACATGCACAGTCACTGCAAACCATGGTGGCCGAGCACGGTGTGCAGGTTCGTCGTCTGCCGGAGGATGTCATTACTGCCATGGGGGCGGCAGCGGCAGAGGTCATTGACGAGTTGCGTCAGGACGATGATGAACTGGTCAAGCGCATCACCGAAAGCTATCTGGCCTATCGGGATCTGGTGGGGGGCTACATGAGCTATGCAGATAACGGGCAGATGAATGCTCGCGCCGCAGTCATGGGCTACTGAGGCTAGTCATACAGCACTCCATGCCCGGCGAACAGGCGCCAGTTTGCGCTGGTTTTCGCCGGGCTTCCACCTGACAATGACAGAGACTACCCGGGTACACGCTAGATGCTGCAGCTCGCCGACTTCATTGATGCCATCAACAAGGGTGTCGCCGCTGTGGTTCGATGGCTGGTCCTGCTCATGGTGCTGGTCCAGTTCGGCATTGTGGTAGGGCGGTATGTGTTCGGACTCAACAGCATCGCCGTACAGGAGAGTGTGCTCTACATGCATGCCACCCTGTTCATGCTGGCTGCCGGCTACACCTTGTTGGTGGACAAGCATGTGCGCGTGGATGTGTTCTACGCAAAGCTTGGCCCCGCAGCTCGTCGACGAATCGAGATTTTCGGTCATCTGGTTTTCCTGATACCTACCATGCTTGCATTGATATACTGGTCATGGCCATCGGTGGTGAACGCCTGGAAGATTCTGGAAGGCCCGATATCGGTGGGTGGTATCAAGGCAGTGTTTCTGATGAAGACGCTCATACCGGCCTTCTGCATACTGGTTCTGCTGCAATCCGCAGCGCTGTTGCTGCGATTGTTCTCGGGTGCGAACAGCGATGACTGAGTATCTCGATGTCTTCATGTTCGCGGCTCTCATGGGGGCGATACTGCTGGGTTTTCCCGTGGCATTCAGTATCGGTGGTGTGGCCATTGTCTTCGCCTATCTGGGCTGGGCGCTGGACATCATGGATATCTCCCTGCTGGGAGCTACCAGTCAGCGCATTTTCGGCCTGCTCAGCAATTCCGTACTCATTGCCATTCCGCTGTTCGTGCTGATGGGGGCGGTGCTCGAGAAGAGCCGAATTGCCGAAGAACTGCTCGATACCATGGGGCGGCTGTTCGGTCAGCTACGGGGTGGACTGGGTATTTCGGTGGTGTTGGTGGGTACCTTGCTGGCGGCCTCTACCGGTATTGTCGGTGCCACGGTGGTGGCCATGGGCATGATCGCATTGCCTACCATGCTGCGTGCCGGCTACAACCCTCGTGTTGCCTCCGGCATCGTCTGTACTGCCGGTACGCTGGGTCAGATCATCCCACCCTCAACCTTGCTGATCATCCTCGCCGATGTCATGTCCAATGCCTATCAGCAGGCGCAATACGAGCAAGGCAAATTCTCGGTGGAGGCCTTGTCCGTCGGACAGTTCTTCGCGGCTGCCATCGTGCCCGGTCTGATTCTGGTGGTTCTGTATCTACTGTACATTCTGCTGCGCGGCTGGATTCGACCGCAGGACATGCCACCGGCATCGATGGATCTGGCAATGCCATCGAGGCGGGAAGTGCTGGGGGCTATCGTGCCGCCTGTATTGCTGATCGTGACGGTACTCGGGGCCATACTGGGCGGGGTGGCAACACCGACCGAAGCAGCCTCCGTCGGTGCCGTAGGCGCGCTGCTGATGGCAGGCTTGCGTGTCGGGCAGTACCGAGGTTTGATTCTGACAGGTGCGGTGGCGTTGATTGTTCTGGGCGTCATGGCAGGGCTCTTTCCGGTGCGCCTGCAACGCAATGATCTGGATACAGTGGCGTTGGCGGCCGGAGGTATGTATATCGGTCTGACGCTGATCGCTGCGCTGGCCATCCTGGCGGCGCTGCGTGGCACATTTCGGCAGCGCATCATTCATGAGGCTGTCAGTTCGACCATGACCATGACAGCAATGATCTTCGCCACCATACTGGCTGCCGGAATCTTCTCTCTGGTGTTCGTCGGACTGGGGGGCGAGGAGCGCGTCGCGGCTATTCTTGCCGACATGCCGGGCGGCCCAGCCGGCGCCCTGCTGTTCTGTCTGGCATTTGTCTTCGTACTCGGCTTCTTTCTCGATTTCGTCGAAATATCCGTGATCGTACTGCCTTTGATCGTGCCGCCACTGATTCTGATGGGGCACGACCCGGTCTGGTTGGGTATTCTACTGGCCATCAATCTGCAAACCAGCTTTCTCACGCCGCCCTTCGGCTTTTCACTGTTCTATCTGCGTGGCGCTGCGCCCAAGGAGGTCACTACCGGTCAGATCTACGCCGGTGTCCTGCCATTCATCGGTCTGCAGCTCATCGGGATACTGGTGGTCTGGCTGGCACCGGGCGTGTCTACATGGTTACCCGACGTGTTGTTCTAGACACGACCGATCCTTGCCAATCGTGGCTACACCGTGGTGTCGCAACGCTGGCGAAGCTGCCCGAGTGGCTGTTCTTCGCCGTGCCTGTCATGCCTGTTCCGGCTCAGATGCCGATACCTGCCAGCAGTTCAAGTGAACGTGCTCGTGCCGTGCGATCGAATATCGGCATGCTGATCATCAGTTCTTCAGCCTGAGTGCGTTGCAGGAACTGCTCGAGTCCGGTGCGTACCGTGTCGGCCGAGCCCACGAAAGCACAGGACAGCATGTGGCTCACTTGCGCCTTTTCCGCGCTGTTCCAGTACGACTCGATGTCATCGATCGGGGCTGGCATCAATCCACGACGCCCTCGCATCATGCCGATGAACATCTGTTGCAAGGTCGTGTAGAGATAGCGCGCTTCGTCGTCGGTATCCGCCACGATCACGTTGATACAGGGAACAGCGTACGGTGTCTGCAACTGTTCGGACGGCTGAAAGCGCTCGCGGTAGGTGGCCAGAGCACTGTCCAGAGCATCTGGCGCAAAGTGGGACGCGAAGGCATAGGGCAAACCGAGCCGGGCACCTAACTGCGCACCGAACAGGCTCGATCCAAGCATCCACAGGGGCACCTTGAGCCCGGCCCCCGGTACTGCCTGAATGGGCTGGTTGGGTTTGGCCTCATCCAGTAGACGTTGCAGCTCCTGTACATCCTGCGGGAATCGCTCTGCGGCGGCGTGCAGGTCGCGTCGCATGGCCTGTGCCGTCAGTTGATCCGTACCCGGCGCACGTCCCAGACCCAGATCGACGCGCCCGGGGTACAGGGATTCCAGGGTGCCGAACTGTTCGGCAATCTGCAGGGGAGAATGATTGGGCAGCATGATGCCCCCGGATCCGACGCGAATACTGGATGTGCCACCGGCCAGATAGCCAATGACGACCGATGTGGCAGCACTGGAGATGCCTATCATATTGTGGTGCTCTGCAACCCAGAAGCGCTTGTAGCCCAGTTTCTCGGCGTGACGTGCGAAGTCGAGTGCTTCCGGCAGGGCATCGGCGGGCGTATGGCCCTCTCGTACATGAACCAGGTCGAGAACGGATAGTGTGGTCATCAGGGTCTCCTGCAGCGTAGCCTGAAGAATGTCAGGCCAGTGCGTTCATGATTGAAAGTACCGGAATATGGGGAGTTCAGACGAAATGGCAATGACGCAGCACAAATCGAGTGCCTTGCGCACTGGCCCAGTGCATACTCCCCATCTGGACGACGCAAAAAAGTATCGTTGATTCGATAATCAGTACACATTCCAGAGGCGAATATCATGGTAAAGAAACGCAAGATCGGATTGTTCGAACTGTATGCGAAGGATGCCGAGGCTGCGGACCGACAGATCTTCGGCAGAGTCAGTCACCCGGATCGTCGTGGCTTTCTGAAAGGGGCCGGATTGACGGCCATGGCAACCGCGCTGGGTGGCTTCATACCGTTCCATCGTTACATGCCCGCAGGTCTGATTCCTGCAGCCATTGCCGATGGCACCGTGAATTTCGACATCGATGGCAAGGACGGGCTGGTCGTGCTGAACGATCGCCCGGTCAATGCCGAAACACCGGCGCATCTGCTGGATGCGGACATCACGCCCATCAATCGTCACTTCGTGCGCAACAATGGGGTGCCGCCGCAGGAGGTCAATGTCGATGAATGGACACTGAGCATCGCCGGTGAAGTCGAGAATCCACTGACGTTCACCATCGAAGAGCTGAAATCACAGTTCGAGGTCGTCGAGCTCGCCTTGCAGATCGAATGCGGCGGTAATGGCCGTGCCGGCTTCAATCCACCTGCCAAGGGCAATCAGTGGACCACCGGTGCCATCGGCAACTCCATGTGGACGGGTGTGCGTCTGAAGGATGTTCTGGAAAAGGCCGGCGTGAAGTCGACAGCCGTCTATACCGGACACCTCGGTGCGGACACCCATCTGTCCGGTGATCCGGAGAAATCACCCTTGTCACGTGGAGTGACGATCGAAAAGGCACTTGACCCTCACAACCTCATTGCCTTCCAGCAGAATGGTGAAGACATCCATCCGATGAACGGAGCGCCGCTGCGACTGGTGATGCCCGGGTGGCCGGGGTCCTGTTCGCAGAAATGGCTGACCGGAATCGTTCTGGCCGACAAGAAGTGGAACGGTACGAAGATGGCACCTCCGTCCTACTCAGTGCCGTCCTATCCCGTGCAGCCCGGTGCCGAAGTCGCTGACAGCGACTTCGAAACCTTCCATTCAATGCCGGTCAAATCCCTGATCACCAGCCCGCGTTCGGGTGAAACGCTGTCCGCGGGGCAGACTTCCTTGCGTCTGCGTGGGCACGCCTGGGCCGGCGATGACACCGTCACCAAGGTGGAACTGTCCAATGACTTCGGTAATTCCTGGACCGAAGCCACCCTTGCACCGTTGATGAACCCGTTCTCCTGGGCCACCTGGGAAGGCGAAGTGACGTTCCCGGTACACGGCTATTACGAGATCTGGGCCAGAGCCACCGATGACAAGGGCAGGGTACAACCCTTCAGTGTCGGCTGGAATCCCAAGGGCTATCTGAACAACGCCATGCACCGCATCGCGGTCATGGTTCCCCAGGCATGATCGGGAATCGGATGATCAAACGATTCGAGCGAGGTATTGCCCGCAAGATCGGAATCTCTGGGGCCATGGTGGTATTGATTGCCCTGTTGCCGATGGCGAACCTGCAGGCACAGGATGATCCCTTTGGCGCCAACTGGCCAGAGGGTGAAGGGCGGAATCTGACTGGTGCCTGGTGTGGCGGCTGTCATTCTCTCAACCTGGTCACGCAGCAAGGCCTGACCCGAGATGGCTGGGATGTGTTGCTGGACTGGATGAGCGAAAAGCAGAAAATGCCGCCCTTGCAGGGCGAGCAGCGAGATACCGTGCTGGATTATCTGGCGGCCAACTTCGGCATCGATCACAACGGTGGTGAACGAACCAGCATCACGGACAGCGAAGGCTTTTCAACGCTGAACCCGGTGCAGGGGATCAACCACCGCCCCATGCTGGAAATACGACCTGCCGAATAGTCTCGTGGCTCCGCGTTGAAGATCGAGCCCTGAATCGGGTGTCTGCCAACAGCAGCTGATTCAGGCTCGATCATCATTCGTGGCGTTGCTATCGACTGGAGGGCAGAAACGGGTCGGCTGCTTTCGCCGAGCCTTGTGCCAGGCATTGTCCGCACAGTAGGCCCAGCTCCTTGTCAGGGCTGCATGGCGTCCGGATGAGCCGCGATGAATGCCGGATGCTCACGGCAGGCTTCTGCCACCTGGAGGATCCGTCGGCACCCCGAGAAGTCCGCACCCCAGCGTTCCGCATTGTACAACTGTGGCATCAGACAGATGTCGGCGAAGGAAGGCTTGTCTCCGATACAGTAGGGTGCCTGTTCGAAACCCGCCAGCAAGGCTTCGAAAGCGGCCAGACCCGGCGTGATGAAATGCTGCATCCATTCGGTACGCGCAGGCTCCTGACCAGCAGTGGCATGCTTGACCACCGACAGATTGCACACCGGATGCACATCGATCGCCACACTGTGCGCCAGGGCCTCCACTCTGGCACGTTGCAGCGGGTCAGTGGGCAGCAGGCCGAGACTGCGTGTACTGTCCAGATATTGCAGGATGGCCAATGACTGGGTCAGGCTCTGCCCGTCGATCTGCAGGACCGGTACCAGGCCCTGCGGATTGCGTGCCAGATGTTCCGCCGACCGATGGTCTCCGGCGACCAGATCCACCGGAATCGATTGCCAGTCGATTCCCGCCAGATTCAAGGCAATGCGTACGCGGTAGCTGGCCGATGAGCGCCAATAGTCGTACAGTATGGTGGCACTCACGAGGCAATCCTCGCGGCAGCCAGTGCCTCGCTCAGCACCTTGCGGTCACCGATATGATTGCACAGGATCAGAATCAGCCGGGCATTGTAGGCTTCACTCTGTTCATCGCTCAGACCTTCGTGGGCGCGCAGCAATTCATCGTAGAAGCCATCGCCGTCTGGCAGATTGGATTGCAGTTGCAGTGTCGTAGTCTCGGTATTGCTCATGATGTCACCCCTTGCCAATGGCATTCCTGACGGCGGCCTGGACCCTCTCCGCATCGAATTCGCTCCAGCGTGCAACCACATGCTGGTCCGGCCGAACCAGGTAGACGCCACTGTCCTGGTCACCCAGATAGCGTGTCTGCAGCTTGCCGCTTGGATCGTTGTCCGATGACAGCTTCAGCATGCGTACCTCCAGGCCGTCGACCTCGAGGGATTCCGGTAGTGTCGCGTTGATACCCATGAGCACGAAATCATTGCCCAGTCTGTCCAGCAGATAACCATCATCCAGCTTGACATCGACACAGGCGGCGCCGACTCGGGTCGCAGCAGGGCCATCGAGCCTGTCTTCGCCGTTCAGTGGAAAGTTGTCGTAGACGCACGGTACAGACAGTCGCCCGGAGTTGACCAGTGGGCGGGCGAATTCATGATGTTGCGCCAGTTGCAATACCGCATTGCGAAAGGTCTTGCTGGCTCTGGACTTGGGTGTCAGGAAATCTGTCGCGCGGCTGGAATTGAGAATATTCTCGTCAGCTCCGAAAACACGTTCCTCAGAGTAACTGTCCAACAGGCTGTCGGATGCAATGCCTTTGATCACCAGGTCGAGTTTCCAGGCAAGATTGTCCGTATCCTGTATGCCGGAGTTGGCACCACGCGCACCGAAAGGCGATACCTGATGCGCGCTGTCACCGGCAAACAACACAGAGCCGTGTCGAAATTTTTCCATGCGACGGCACTGGAAGGTGTAGATGCTGGTCCATTCCAGTTCGTAGTCGACGCCGTCACCCAGCATGGCATCCACCCGAGCCCGGATCCGTTCCACCTCCAGTTCCTTCTTGCGATCGATATCCCAGCCCAGCTGGAAGTCGATTCGCCAGATGTCATCGGGCTGCTTGTGCAGCAAGGCGGACTGACCGGCGTTCTTGAACGGCGGTTCGAACCAGAACCAGCGTTCGGTCGGAAAGGGCGCGCTCATCTTCACATCGGCAATCAGGAAGTTGTCCTCGAAGACCCGTCCTTCGAAACCCAGCCCCAGCATGTCCCGCACCGGTGAACGGGCACCATCACAGGCAATCAGCCAGTCGGCTTCCAGCGAGTACGGACCTTCGGGCGTATCGACGTCGAGCGAGACGAAATCGCCATGATCCTGCAGGGCCGTGACCTGATTGCAACCCCGGATATCGATGGGCGTACCGCGCTCCTGTTCGATACGGATCTGCTCGACCAGAAACTTCTCGAAATAGGGTTGTTGCAGATTGATGAAAGCCGGATTGCGCAAGCCCTCCTCAGGCGACAGATTGAAATCGTAGATTTCCTGCTCACCGTGGAAGACACGACCCACGTTCCAGACCACGCCCTTGTCGAGCATGCGCTGTTCGCAACCGAGTCGGTCGGTGATCTCCAGCGTACGGCGGGCGAAGCAGATGGCGCGGGAGCCCTGGCCCACACCGGCATGGTCATCGAGCACCAGTACCGGTGTGCCTTTTCGTCCCAGATCCAGAGCCATGGCCATGCCGATCGGGCCACCGCCCACGACAACCACAGGGTGGCGTTTCGGTGTGCTCGTGTCCTGATCAGCGTGACGCTGGTAGGGGTAGAGTTCGAAGGCAGTGGTGTACCTTACGTCGACCATGGCGGTTCTCTTGATAGTGAAAACGGATCTGTTGATCAGGTAGTGGCTTGTGGATCAGCCTTGCAGGTCTTCCCACATCTTCTGATCGCGCGCGGCGGTCCAGATACGTGGTGTATCGATACCGCGAGCCTCATCGTAGGCTCGTGCCACGTTGAAGGGCAGGCAGTGCTCGTAGATGGCATAGTCTGAAAATTTCGCATCACAGGCTTTACGTACTGCGTCCCACGCCTGCTTGAGCGAACCACCACGGGCAGCGACTCTGGCAGCCGGTTTCCAGGTGCTTTCCAGGAAATCGCGGGTACTGTCGATTGCAGAGTTGACCTGCTCACGACCGACCAGTGCATCTCCGCGGCCGGGTGCGATGGCATCTACATCAAAGGCAGCGATATTGTCTAGCGTCTTGCCCCAGTCCCCGAAGTGTCCATCACCGCAATAGCAGGCCGAATGGTCTTCAACGATGTCACCGGTGAACATGACGTTCTCATCCGGTACGTGGATGACGATATCACCAGCGGTATGCGCCCGGCCCAGTTGCATGAGATCGACTCGTCGATTGCCCAGATACACCGACATGCGGCCCTTGAAGGTCTGCGTTGGCCAGGTCAGGCCCGGAATGCTCTCATGGCCCTGGAACAGGCGAGGGAAGCGACCGAACTCACTGTCCCAGTCTTCCTGGCCGCGCTCGACAACCATGGAGCGAGCTGTCTCGGACATGATGATCTGCTCTGCATTGAATGCACTGGCGCCCAGTACACGTACGGCGTGGTAATGCGTCAGAACCACATGCGAGATCGGCTTGTCGGTCACTTCACGCACCTTCTCGATGACCTTGCTGGCCAGACGAGGTGTGGCCTGCGCTTCCACGATCATGACGCTGTCATCACCGATGATGACGCCGGAGTTCGGATCGCCTTCAGCGGTGAATGCCCAAAGGCCATTGCCGACTTCGGTAAAACTGATGGTCTTTTCGGTCATGTCGCCTTGCGAGGCAAATGCCTTGGCCATGGTAATTCTCCTGAATGGGTTTGGATTGTGTGAATCAGCGGGCGTAAGGGTCGTCGAGTGCAGGCACCAGGGTGCCGGCGCAATCGCCAAAGCCGATTCGAAAGCCATCGCCCTGGGCGTGACCGTGCAATGTCAATGTATCGCCGTCTTCGAGAAACGAACGCGTCTCACCGCTGTCCAGTGTCAAGGGTTCCTTGCCACCCCAGCTCAGTTCCAGCAGGGATCCGCGCATGCTCGTCTCCGGGCCGGAAATGGTTCCCGAACCCAACAGGTCGCCGGTTCGCATCGGGCAGCCCGAGGTGGAGTGATGTGCCAGTTGCTGCGCGGCGGAGTAGTACATTTCACGATAGTTGGTACTGGCGATCGTGGTGGCGGGCTTGTCTTGTGGCGCCAGCGTCACCGTCAGATCGATGTCATACAGCATCGGTCCGGTGTCTTTCAGGTGAGGCAGGAGTTCGAATTCGCGCTCGGGTGTGCTGACACGAAACGCTTCCAGCGCCGCTGATGTGACGATCCATGGGCTGATGGTTGTGGCCGTCGCCTTTGCCTGGAACGGCCCCAGTGGCTGATACTCCCACGCCTGGATATCACGCGCCGACCAGTCATTCAGCAGCACATAGCCGAAAATCATGGCATCGGCTTCATCCACGCTGACAGGGCCATTGGACGCCGAGCCGACGATGGCGCCCATTTCCAGTTCCAGGTCGAATCGACGTGAGGGCATGAAGGCGGGCAGTTCCTGATCAGGCCCCTTCAACTGGCCCCAGGGGCGCCGAACGTCCGTACCGGAAACGACCACGGAAGAGGCTCGGCCGTTGTAGCCGATGGGGATGTGCAACCAGTTGGGTGGCAAGGCATTTTCGGCGCCGCGAAACATCGTGCCTACATTGGTCGCGTGGTGTCTGCCGGCGTAGAAGTCGGTGAACTCGGTTACCGTGAACGGCATGTGCATCTGTGCATCCGCCAGAGGGTAGAGGTGTTCCTGCAATCGATCCTGTTCTGCTGACCCTTCGCTCAGCAGCGCTGTCAGGCGTTCACGAAACAGTGCCCAGCTATCCTTGCCCAGCGCCATCAGAGGGTTCCAGCAAGCGTCCTGGCATAGCGGTGAATCGCCGATACTCAGAAGCCCTTGTGACTCTACGGCGGCGACATCGAGCACATGCTCGCCAATGGCGACACCACAGCGGGGTGCCTCATTGCCGATCGAAAACACCCCATAGGGCAGGTTGTTCAAAGGGAAGTCGGTGGAGGCACTATTGGCCGAATCCACCCAGCTCTTCAGATAGCTCATAGGTTTTCCTGTTGACTGATTGACTGTGGTGCCGGCCATACTCTCACTTGAGGCCCGGTGTACCATCGAATTTTTTCTCGATGCTGTCCCAGCAGTCGATGTAATTGTCCTGCAGCGGCGCTTCGGTGGCTGCAAAGGCGGTAAGGTGCTGAGGAAAGCGGGTCTCGAACATGAAGGACATGGTGTTGTCCAGTTTCTCCGGTTGCAGTTCCGCCGTGGAGGCCTTTTCGAAGGCTTCCTGATCGGGGCCGTGTGGCAGCATCATGTTGTGCAGGCTGATACCGCCTGGCGCGAAACCCTGAGGTTTGGCGTCGTATTCGCCATAGATATTGCCCATCAGTTCGGACATGACGTTCTTGTGATACCACGGTGGCCGGAAGGTATCTTCCATGGTCATCCAGCGTTCGCGGAACAGTACGAAGTCGATATTGGCGGTGCCCGGTACACCGGAGGGGGCCGTGAGAACCGTGAAGATGGATGGGTCGGGGTGATCGAAAAGAATGGAACCGACGGGGCAATAGGTACGCAGATCATACTTGACCGGTGCATAGTTGCCATGCCAGGCCACCACATCCAGCGGGCTGTGTCCGATTGGCGTGCGATGGAACTGCCCGCACCACTTGATGGTGACAGTCGATGGCACTTCGCGATCTTCATAAGCCGCCACGGGGGTTTTGAAGTCGCGCCGGTTTGCCATGCAATTGGCACCGATGGGCCCCCGACCGGGTAACTCGAACTTCTGCCCGTAGTTCTCGCAGACGAAGCCGCGAGCGGGACCACTGATCAGTTCCACACGATAGACAAGGCCCCGAGGAATGATGGCGATTTCCTTCGGTGCCAGATCGATGATACCGAGTTCCGTACACAGGCGCAGCTCACCTTCCTGCGGTACGATCAGCATTTCGCTGTCGGCCGAGTAGAAGTACTCATCGACCATCGATTGGTTGACCAGGTAGACGTGCGTCGCCATCCCCACCTGGGTATTGACATCGCCAGCCGTGGTCATGGTACGCATGCCCGTCAACCAGTTCAGATCCTCGGTGGTATGTGGAATCGGATCCCAGCGATACTGGCCGAGACTGACGATCTCCGGATCAATCCGCGGGGCTGATTGCCAGTATGGCAGGTCGATCTTCTCGTAGCGCGCCGAGTGCTTGACCGAAGGGCGTATGCGATAGCACCAGGTACGCTCGTTCTGGTGGCTGGGGGCGGTAAAGGCTGTGCCACTGAGCTGTTCGCCGTAGAGGCCGTAGTTACAGCGCTGCGGACTGTTGCGGCCTTGAGGCAAGGCATCGGGCAGCGCTTCGGTTTCGAAATCGTTCCCGAAACCAGGCATGTAGTGAAGTTGAGTGTCTGACACGATGTGGAGGCTCCGCAATTCAGATGGCTCGATGGGGGGAGGGATCGGCCTTGGAGAGGCGTCGATCTCACTTGGTGTAGAATTTAACGGTTGCAGTTGCAACTGTCAAGAAAGTTGCGAATGCAACTATTAAATATTGGAGATGCATGGAATTGATGACTGATCTGGAACTGTCGAAATTCATCCCTTTTCGCCTCAATCGCCTGGCCGCGGAAGTCAGTCACAAACTGGCCGAGGTCTATACCGATCGTTTTGGTATCGATATCGTCGAATGGCGCATTCTGGTGACTCTGGCTGCGTTGAAATCGCGGGAGTCATGCAGTGCACAACATATAGTGCAGAGCACACGTACTCACAAATCGCGTATCAGTCGTGGTGTGAACCGCATGATCGAGCTGAATTACGTGACTCGCACCGAAAGCCGGCATGATCGACGTGAGGCAAAGTTGCGGCTGACAGCCAAGGGGCGAGCTCTGCATGGCAAGGTGGCACCGGTGGTTCTGGAACAGGAACGCAATATCGTGTCCTGCCTGAACGAGCAGGAATTGCAGGCCTTTTTGCAGGCACTGGACAGGCTCGAGCAGTCAATGGGACTGGTTGGGCAGAATGAAGAACAGCGGGAGTAGGCTCTGTCAGGATTTCTTGACAGTTGCACGTGCAACGGATATTGTCGCCAGCCAGCCCACGTTTGCGGGCGGATCGGCATCGCGTTGATGCCTATTGTCACCACTGGAGATTTCTGATGACTGGATTGAACAGGCTCACCACGCTGGGAGCCATGCTGGGTACTACTGGCGGGGCCGTTATGGCAGGATTGTTCGCTGCCTCTCTCTCAGGCTCGCTCAAGGCTGATACGGATCTGGTCTTGTCCAGCTGGTTGCCGCCACGCCACCCCGTTGTACTGAACGCCATCAAACCCTGGGCGAAAGAGATAGAAGAAGTCACCGAAGGTCGCGTCAGTGTTCGCGTGCTGGGCAAGCCTCTGGGCAGTCCACCTGCACATTTCGATATGGCGCGCGATGACGTTGCCGACATTACCTACGGCTTGCACAGTTTCAGTCAGGATGATCGCTTTACCAAGGCTGAAGTGGGACAGTTTTCCTTTCTGGGCGACGATGCCATCGAAACATCCAAGGCATTCTATACGGTCTATACGGAAGACCTGGACGCCGAGAAGGACCATGAAGGCACGAAACTGCTGGGCTTGTTTGTCCATGGACCCGGGTTGTTTCACAACAACCAGCGCAAGATCGAGACACCTGAAGACTTTGCCGGTCTGAAGATTCGTGTGCCGGGTGGCTATGTGGCAAGCCTGATGGATTCCCTGGGTGCCACGCCCTTGTTCATGTCGTCGACTGAAGTCTATGAAAAGCTGTCTCGCGGTGTGATTGACGGCGCAACGTTCACCTATGAAGCTCTGACGGCATTCAACCTGACCGATGACGTGAAATTCTCCATGACGGTTCCCGGTGGCATCTACAATACCAGCTGGTTTCTGGTCATGAATCAGGGCAAGTGGGACTCCATCAGTGCTGAAGATCAGGCGGCCATCGAGTCCATCTCCGGTCTGGCCTTTGCCGAGCGAGTCGGGCAGGCATGGATCGATGCCGATTCTGCTGCTGTCGCCGAGATCGAAGAGGCCGGTATCAGCCTGGATGCGGCACCCGAGTCTGTTCTTGAAGCCTTGAAGGCTTCTGCCGGTGCGCTGGAAAATGACTGGGCTGATTCACTGCCGGAGGGGTATGACGGTGCTGCCGCCATTGCTCGCCTGCGTGAAATCACTGGCGTTGATCAATGATCGAACGAGTGTCTGCCATTGCACTGGAGCTTGTCTCCGGTGCGTTGCTGATCAGTCTGATGATGGTGACCGGCATTGATGTCATCGGGCGTTATCTGCTCGACAAGCCGCTGACCGGTGCCTTCGAGCTGACCGAAATGTTGCTGGGTGCATTGGTATTTGCGTCTCTGCCACTGGTCAGTCGTGCCGGTGGGCATGTGGATGTCGACATGCTGGTGAACAGCATTCCGCCCCGTGTCAGGCACGTACTGAATATTCTGGTGGGTATGCTTTCGGCTGCCGTGCTGCTGTTCTTCGCCTGGCGCCTCTGGATTCTCGGTATCCGGCAGTTTGCCGATGGGGCCCATTCCGAATCGCTCGGCGTGCCTTTCGGCCTGTTTGCCATGTTCGGGGCGTTTACCTGCATTCTGGCAGCCATATTCGGTTTGTTGAGAGAATATCGCCAATGATGATCTCACTGGTGGGTATCGGCATTCTGCTGATACTGATATTCCTGCGCGTACCGATCGCTTTCGCCATGGCTCTGGTGGGCGGCATCGGGTTCGCGATCATGCGTGGCTGGGGGCCAGCGGGTTCGATGATCGGCAATGCCGTATTCGAAACCGGGCTCAGTTATTCATTGTCCGTCGTTCCCCTGTTCATCTTCATGGGGAACATCATGGCCAAGGCAGGTATCGCGCAAGGTCTGTTTGCCGGCGCTGATCACCTGTTCGGGCGTATGCGTGGTGGACTGGCCTTGGCCACCGTTATCAGTTGCGGCAGTTTTTCTGCGGTATCCGGGTCTTCTCTGGCCACGGCTGCCACCATGTCGCGCGTGGCAATGCCGCCCATGCGTCGCTTCGGCTATTCCGACAGTCTGGCAGCCGGTGCCATCGCTGCAGGAGGCACGCTTGGTATATTGATTCCACCTTCGGTCATTCTGATCATCTATGGGCTGCTGACTGAAAGTGATATAGGCAAGCTGTTCATTGCCGGTCTGTTGCCAGGCCTGCTGGGCATCGTTCTATATCTGGCGGCAGTCATGATCACGGTGAGAATCTTTCCCGATCGAGCGCCTCCGGTTACCGAGGCGGCTCCCATGACGCGACGCGACCGTATCGGCGTGTGGGGAACCCTTGCCCTGTTTGCCTTCATCATGGGCGGTATCTATGGGGGTTTTTTCACGCCGATCGAGGCGGCTGGCATGGGGGCATTCTTTGCGCTGGTGCTGGCGTTGGCCATACGCGGACTGACACGCGAAAGTTTCGCCTCTGCCTGTCGAGAAACCGTACTGTCATCCGGCATGATTTTCGTCATTGTCATCGGCGCAGAGATATTCTCGTCCTTTGTCAACTTCGCCGGGCTGCCGGATGCGCTGGTGGACATGGTCTACGACTCAGGCTTCAGTACCTGGGGAGTCATCCTGATCATGGTTGGCATCTATCTGGTACTGGGCTGCGTTTTCGAGAGCCTGTCGATGATTCTGCTGACGGTACCGGTCTTCTATCCGATCATCATTCAACTCGACTTCGGTAGTGGTCTGTTGGCCGATCCTGAAATGGTCAGTATCTGGTTCGCCATTGTGGTCGTTGTCGTGACCGAGATCAGCTTGATAACGCCGCCGGTCGGGATGAACGCCTTTGTCTTGCGCTCGGTACTGACCGATGTCTCCCTGGGCACCATCTTCAAGGGCGTGATTCCATTCTGGATCGCGGATATCGTGCGGCTGGCGTTGTTGCTGCTGTTACCCTGGATATCGCTGGTGCTGTTGACTTGATTTGCATTGTATGACTCCCGGCCGTCCGTCGGCCGGGAACATTGCTCGGCCGAAGGCGATGTCGGGTCGAGGAATCATGTCTCATTGAGGCTGTTTGCCTTGTACAGCGCCAGAATCCCTGGCAATGCTTGTCCCATGCTCGGCGCCACCCTCCATGAGCTCTGGACGGTTGCGGGTTGGAGAGGAATCGCAGGATATTGCCTGAAACCATGTAGAAAGCGCAAAGCCCGAATTTCCGGAAGCCTCATCGATAGACTCTGCTTCATCGACCTGGCCAGCCCTGTCAGTTTCCACCGTTTACTCGGGGCAGCCTACCGCAGAGAGCAGAGGAAATTCGAGCATGGGAACCATCACGACCATCAATCCCGCCACCGAGGAAGAGATCAGCAGTCATGAGCTCATGAGCAAGGACGCTGCTTTCGACAGGATCGAGTCCGCCAATCGCGCCTTCCACGAATGGCGCATGAAGTCGCATGAAGAGCGTGCTCCCTTTCTCCGCGACATCGCTTCAGCGCTTCGCAATCACGCGGAAGATCTTGCCAGTCTGATGACTGAGGAAGTCGGCAAGCTGTATCGCGACGGATTGACCGAGGTCGAGTTGTGCGCACAGATCTTCGAATACACGGCACAGAATGGCCCAGCCGAACTGGCCGATGAAGAACGAACACATGGCGAAAAGGGCAAGCGGGGCATCGTCACGTACTCACCGATCGGTGTCATCTACAGTATTCAGCCGTGGAATTTTCCCATTTACCAGCCCGCTCGTGTACTGGCGTCGAATCTGATGGCAGGCAACTCGGTCATTCTCAAACATGCGGCCATTTGTACTGGCAGCGGGTTGAAGTTTCGCGATTTGTGCCGGGAAGCGGGTCTGCCCGAGGGGCTTTTCGAGGTGCTGCTGATAGATCACGATACATCGGATGAAATCATTGCACACCCACAGGTCAGAGGCGTGACAATGACAGGCAGCGACAGTGCCGGACGACATATAGGCTCATTGGCCAGTCGCCACTTGAAGAAGAGCGTTCTGGAGCTCGGGTCCAACGACGCCTACCTGGTGCTGGAAGATGCGGATGTGGATCTCGCGGTGAAAACCTGTGTGCAGGGGCGCATTTACAACAATGGTGAGACCTGCGTGTCCGCCAAGAGATTTGTCGTATGTGATGCGGTTCATGATGAATTCCTGAGTGCATTTGTCGAACAGATGCAAGCGGTCAGAATGGGCGATCCACGGAATGAGGACACGCAACTGGGCCCGGTATCGAGCCAAGAGCAATTCGATACCTTGTGCGAGCAGGTGGAAAAGAGCGTTGCCGGCGGTGCGGTAGTGTCCTGTGGTGGAAATCCGCCGGAGAGAAGCGGCTACTATTTTCCTGCAACGGTACTGACAGAGTGCAAGCCTGGTACTCCTGCCCATGACGATGAACTGTTCGGCCCGGTGGCCTCGGTCATCAGGGCGAAGAATGATGAGGATGCCATGCGCATTGCCAACGACAGTCGTTATGGGCTCGGAGGTGGCATTTTCACTCGCGATGAGAAGCGAGCCGTTACCCTTGCGCGGGATCACTTCGATACCGGGATGGTACGTATCAATTCCTTCGGTGCTGCGGATCCCGGCATGCCTTTCGGCGGCGTCAAGGATTCGGGCTACGGGCGTGAACACGGCGGTTTCGGCATGAAGGAGTTCGTCAACATCAAGGCGATTTTCCTGCCATGATCACCATTCACTGTCTGGCCTATTCACGTGCCATACGCCTGCTGTGGTTGATGGAAGATCTCGAGCAGCCTTACCATCTGGTGTTCTACGAGCGTACGGAAAACTTTCGGGCGCCTGAGAGTCTGGCGAGAGTTCACCCGCTGGGCAAGTCTCCGGTTATCCAGGATGAACAGCTAGTGCTGGCGGAGTCCGCAACTTGTCTGCGTTATCTGCATGACAGGTTCGGCGATGGTCGGCATGTTCCCGCTGCCGGTACCGACGATCATCTGCGCCATGAGGAACTGCTTGATTATGTCGAGAGTTCGTTTGCGAGTGTTGCCATGCAATTGCTGTTGCCACATATGCGCGGTGACGAGCCGACCAGTGCAGCGTATGAAGCGATGCAGAAGCATCAGGAGTACATCGTCCATCAGCTTCCGGAAAAAGGTCTGTTGTTTGGCGACATGGTGTCACTGGCAGACATGCAGTTCTCATATCTGTTGGCGAATCTGTCCAGATCCGGATTTCTTGAAGATGCGCCTCGTCTCGCCGCGTATTGGCAGCATATGCAGATGGAGTCCGGCTATCGGGCGGCCATTACCCATGGCGGGCCGATGGCTCCCGAACGATGAGTGACAGTCGGGATCTGCCGCTGGCAGTCTCGCCAACAGGAAAGCAATCGCCAATCTCAACGAATCGCAGGAGCATGATATGCAGGTACTAGTCGCTGGAGCCACGGGCAAGACCGGAGTCCGCCTGATCGAAGAACTGAAGTCACGCGGGCATTCTCCGGTAGCACTGGTCAGGTCAAGCTCGGACACGAGCGATCTACCCGGGGATGTCACGCTACGTCAGGGTGATCTGACGGATCTGCAGGATGACGTATGCGCAGGCTGCGATGTGGTGGTGTTTGCTGCCGGGTCGGGAGGGGGGACAGGGCCCGAGATGACCGACAAGGTCGACCGTGATGGCGCGATCAGGCTGGTGGATATGGCTGTGAAGTCCGATGTGCAACGCTTCGTCATGCTCAGCACGGTCGGCGCCGACAAACCGGATCAGAACAGCGAACTGGCTCATTATCTTCAGGCCAAGCATGATGCTGACGAACACCTGAAGTCGTCGGGTCTTGCCTACGCGATTGTGCGACCGGTCAGTCTCACGGATGACGACGGTAGCCGTGACGTGCTGTACGGAGACGATGTTGATGTCAAGGGAACGGCTGCCCGCGGTGATGTTGCAGCGGTATTGGCAACGGCGGTTGAGGACGATTCGTGGACAGGCAAGGTGGCGTTGATGCAGTCCGCGTCGGTGTGATGGATGATCATGTTTGCGGACTGCGGACTGCGGACTGCGGACTGCGGACTGCGGACTGCGGACTGCGGACTGCGGACTGCGGACTGCGGACTGCTTGGTTTGTGATCCGTGATTTGTGATGCAGATTCGTTGCGTCACGGATGCGTGATAACCGGGCAGGGCAGGCGCTCAGGACGACATTGCCTGCCTGGCTGTCAGTGCCCAGCCACCGGCTATCGTCAACAGGCATCCACCACCACGGTTGAAGCGTTTGCGCGCGGCGCTTGATGAGAGCAGGTTGCGGGCATTGGTGGCGAATACCGCATACAGCATTGCATTCAGGCTTGCCAGTGCAACGAACGTCAGAGAAAGGATCCACAGCTGTGCCGGTACCGGCTTGTCGTGGTCGAGGAACTGAGGCAGGAATGCGACGAAGAAGATGATGCCCTTCGGGTTCAGCGCGGTGACAAGCCAGGTGTTTGCAAACAGTGTCCATGGGGACAGAGCCTCAGGCTGCCCGCCCTCACTGACAGGGGGGTCATTGCTCATCAGCATGCGGACACCGAGATACACCAGATACAGTCCGCCAACCCACTTGATGACAGTGAAAAGCCAGGCCGAGGTGGCGAGTATCGTGCCCAGGCCAGCCAGGGACAGGATCAACGCCGTCGAGTCGCCCAGAGCGACAGCGGCAACCAGCGGTATATTGGCTCGTTTGCCCTGTGCAATCGAGTAACTGATGACGGTCAGTATCGTGGGGCCGGGGATGATCAGCAGGATGGTGGATGCGATGACAAACGCCAGCCAGAGTTCTATGACCATTACAGTTTCTCGGTCAGGTCAAGTTCAGCTCGGCGATCAGGTCACCGAGGTCGTGGTTGCTGGCATCGATTCCTGGACTGTACCCTGCCAGCCCTGATTTCGTCCGGTGCTGTCTGCAACCGCATACCGCGCCGAACCTGGTGCGGTATGCAGGCTTGTCGGGCGACTGGCGAATTGCCGCATTGACGTCAGCCGCAACGATCGTGGTCCTCAGACTTTAAGGCTTGGGATGATCTGCTTCTTGCGGCTGACCACGCCTGGCAAGGTGACGGTATCGCCGTTTACGGTTGCACCGAAGCTTTTCTCCGCAACCTGCTTGACCAGTTCGTTGGGTACCAGCAATGTCGCTTCTTCAGCCAGGATATCGATGACGAACAGCAGTACCTGATCTGCTCCGTCTTCACTCGCCACGCCCGGCATCGCCTGCATCAGTGATTCCTTGCGGGCCAGCACGGTACCGGCAGAAGTGGTTTCCAGTACCGAGATTCGAAAGCTCTTGCCGGCGATGTCGTATTGCTTCGAATCCATGCGCAGCAACTGGGCATCGGAAAAAGTGGACACGTCGGATTTTGCGGCAAACATTTCAGAGGCATAGTCGGGGATGGAAATTGCCAGTTCCCCGGCAATCTTCTCGGCCACCTCACGGTCGCGATCGGTTGTGGTCGGAGACCGGAATTCGAGCGTGTCGGACAGTATGCAGGACAGCATTGCTCCCTTGATGTTCTCGGGCATCCGCCCTGCATCTTCGCCCATCAGGTCGTGCATGATGGTGGCTGTGCAGGCTACCGGACGTACCGTGATCGTGATGGGTTTGCGCGTCTTGATACCGCCTGCGAGCATATGATGATCGATGATCTCGATGATATCCGCCGAGTTGATACCGTCGGGCAGTTCGGCGGGATTGTTGGTATCGACAATCACGACGCTGTCGTCCTCGCTGACATCTTCGATGATGCCTGGCTTGTCCAGACCCCAGCGCTGGAGCATGAACGCAGCTTCGGTATTGGGCTCGCCAAGCAGACAGGCTTCAGCAGGAGTGCCGCGCACTTCCGTCAGATACCAGGCCCAGATGAGGGGTGAGCCGGTGGAGTCGGTATCGGGAGATTTGTGACCGAATACTTTGATAGTCATGAAAATAAGTGTCGTTACTGATTGGGAGAAGCTGGCTTGCCCGATGCGTCGGTGTCCACTCGATTGCCAGACGCCAGGCCGGTGTTTGTCAGGGGTCTGGCATAGCGCCGGACGTAGCTACGTCATTGTAATACCGATTGAAAACTGTTGCATGCATTGCCGGAAGACAGCGGCGTTCATGAACGTAGGATGAAAGCCGCACGAGCCGCACGAGCCGCACGAGCCGCACGAGCCGCACGAGCCGCACGAGCCGCACGAGCCGCACGAGCCGCACGAGCCGC
>NZ_JBQYLE010000006.1:28092-86894 GCF_052681095.1 Granulosicoccus sp. 3-233 | reverse complement strand
GCACGAGACGCACGAGACGCACGAGACGCACGAGCCGCACGAGCCGCACGAGCCGCACGAGCCGCACGAGCCGCACGAGACGGCCAGTCTGCTGGTTGGCAGGATGACGAGTAGCTGTCCTTGGGGACGGGGCGATTACGTGATTCTGCTCCCCGAGCAGCGTTCGCATGAGGTGCAGGACGCTGGATGAGTTGAAAAAAAACCCGATCGGGAGCATTCGAGTTCAATCGGGATCTCGATACTGAAAATCGTCCCTATCGGGTGCTTTAACCTTTTTCTGGTCTGAAAAATGCCATAATAATCCCGAAAGGGGTGATTCATGATGGAAATACTCAGTGTTCAAATGCTCGGTGAGCTCATTCGCCAGGAGCGCAAACGTCAGAGGGTAACGCAGTCGGAGTTGGCTGCTCTGGCTGGCGTAGGGGTGCGATTCCTGCGTGAACTGGAGCATGGCAAGGGTAGCTGCCAATTGGGGCTGGCGCTGGCGGTGTTGCAAACGCTGGGCGTCACTCTTGATGCACAGACACGAGATCACGGGCAGTGAAGCGCAAACTGGATGTCTACCTGCATGCGACCAAGGCCGGTCTGCTCGAGCAGGGCGAGACTGCCGAGTTGACGTTCAGCTACGACAGGGCGTACCTCGACTCGGAATCGGCAAGAGCGATTTCAGTCTCAATGCCCTTGAACAGCCAGCCCTTCCCCAATGCAGTGGCCAAACCGTATTTCTCCGGCCTGTTGCCAGATGAGTCGGCGCGCACCCGCCTGGCTGCGGCCCTTGGCATCTCTGATACCAACGCCTTCGGCATGCTGGAGATCATCGGAGGTGACTGCGCAGGTGCGTTGGCGCTGTTTCCACACGGTAGTGATCCTCTCATGCTGGATTCACAGGATGAAATCCTTGATCAGCAGCAGCTGGGAGAGCTGCTGCGGGAATTGCGGGGTGACCCCTTGCTGGGCAGTCGCAAGGATGTCCGACTGTCACTGGCGGGTGCGCAAGACAAGATTGCAGTCAAGGTGAGCGATGGCAGGATTGCACTGGTCAAGAATGGCGAACCCACGACTCATATCCTGAAACCCGGTATTCAGGGGCTCGAAGGCACCTCGCAGAACGAAGTGTTCTGCATGACATTGGCAGCTCGCATGGGTCTGCCAGTGCCCGATGTGGCATTCGGTCGAACCGATGATACCCAGTACATTCTGATAGAGCGTTTCGATCGTCTGCGACTGGACGATCGGTCTGTGCAACGCCTGCATCAGGAAGACTTCTGTCAGGCCCTGAGTATTCCACCCGAGCTGAAATACGAAGATGAGGGAGGACCCGGTATCGAGAAATCGCTGGCCTTGATTCAGCGAGTCGTGGATCGACCCGCGGCTGACAGGCTGTCCTTCCTGCGCATGCTTGTATTTCACTATCTGGTTGGCAATGCCGATGCCCATGCGAAGAACTATGCCTTGCTGCATGCATCGAACACCGACGCGCCCGTTCTGGCGCCACTCTATGATGTGGTCTGCACGGCGGTCTATCCGCAACTGACGAAAAAATCGGCGATGCGTATCGGAGGCAGGAATCTGCCTGACACGATCCAGCGCACACACTGGTTGTCATTGGTCCCGGACACGCGGGGCGCGCAGAGGTTGCTGCTCAAGGAGCTGAAGACGCTCGCCAGCGAGATCGTGCCGACAATGGAGCAATTACTGTCGGAAGCAGATGACCTGGGCATCGCACATCCGGTGCTGCAGACTATCGGGCAAGTGATCGGAAAGCGTTCGCAATTCATCCTGAGGTCGGTGCATTGAATGCAACGGCCGACCGAACAGCGGATATCGCGCTACAGCAGACGTTCAGTCTGTTCGGCAGCGAAGTGCCGTGTAACGTGGTGCCAGATGCATGTCGCTCATGCCATCGATCTGATGGAACCATGAAGATTGCTGACTCGCCGGCAAGTCGTCATTCTCAGGCGTGCTCGGGTGACTGCCACGGGTATCAGTTCGTACTATAGACTGTGCAGAGCAGTCCCAGCCAGCCGGCATTATATTGCCTTGATGAGGAATGACCGTGGAAGATCAAGACGACACGTTGATTGATGAGTCGCAAACACCGCAAACACCGGAGCCACCGCAATTGACCGCTATCGAGTTGCGAGTGCTGGGTGCCCTGATGGAAAAACAACTGACCACGCCGGATCAGTACCCATTGACCGTCAATAGTCTGCTGAATGCCTGCAATCAGAAATCCAGCCGCGAGCCGATCACGAATTATCAGCAGGGAGAAATCGTGCGCACGTTGCAGGGCCTTGTCGACAAGGACTTTGTTCGCAAGGAGTATGGATCACGCGCGGACAAATTCAGTCAGTTGTTCATGCCTCGGCTGGAACTGGGCAAGAAGCAGCAGGCAGTGCTGTGTCTGCTGATGTTACGTGGCCCGCAAACGCTCAGTGAACTGCATGCGCGTACGCAACGCATGGAACTGTTTACCGACAGGGACGAGCTGACCCATTGCGTCGAACGTCTGTGCGATCGGGAATTGCCTTTCGTCACAAGGATGGGGGCTCAATCCGGGCAACGCGGCGAGCGGTTTGGCCATTTGTTTTGCGGAATGCCTGACCTGGCTCAGGGTCGATCCAGTGCTTCGGATGAATCACGTCACTCTCGAAGCCGTCAGGACGAAAGGGAGATGCTTGCATTGCTCGAGTCCGATGTCAACGAGTTGAACAAGAGCATGCACCGGCTGGAAAGTGAAAACCGGACCCTCAGGCGACAGCTTGAAGACCTGTACCAGCTCACGGGTCATGCCATGCCGGAACGAGACGAGCCGGGCCCGCAAGGTCAGGACGATATCCTGACGAATGAACGGCAGTAGTGCTGTTGTCTGCCGATCTCGATGGCAGGGCAAATTCTTGACACACCTTCACTGACCATGCATCGGCGAAGTCCCGGGGGTTACATCGATGATGTTACCGTCAAGCCCATGGCGAGAGGAAGTGGTGTTCAACCCTGCCGAGTGAGTGTCGGCAGATATCTGTTATATAGTGCGGGGCTCATGACCTCACCACCTTGCATGTTCAGAGGCAGTAGGATGCTGCGTCTCCGATAGGACGTAGAGCATTTCTGATTCTGGGAGTTGTTTGCATCAAACCTGTTGACTGGCACGACAATGCTTCTGAACTTCGCGATACACCTGTTGCTGTTTTCCTGCATTCCCTTTTATTTCGCAAGGCAGAAAAGTTCGATTCGTTCGATTTCATTCTTCTGTTACCTGAGTGTTCTATTGGTGGCGGCCAACTACGGCGGCTCCATCTATCTGTTTCCCATCACGGAGAACATCACGGTATCCGGAGGAACGCTGGTGTATTGCGCCTTCATGATGACAACAGTGCTGTTTGTCATTATCGAACGGGACATCGGTGTCATGCGCGCAATCATCCGGTTGGTGATTGGTGTCAATCTGCTCGTGGTGGTGTTATCCATGACGATATCCTGGACATTGCGCAATCCGGAAATTCTCAATCCATTCAACACATCGATTGATATCTTCAAGGTTTCACTGTTGGTGACCTCCATTGGCGGAATGCTGGTCATTGCCGAACTCGTTTCACTGATCTACCTGTTCGAGAGGATAAAGGCCCGGTTCAGTAATGTATTCGCTGTATCCGTTCTCTATATCGTTGCCTTCATTACCGTGATCTGTCTGGATGGGGTCCTGTTTCCTCTGATTCTCAATCCGTTCAGCGGGCATTTTCTCAGTGATGTGAAAAGCGGAGTAAGTGGCAATTTCATCATGGCGTTTGCCTATGGAACGCCGATGCTGTTGTTTCTCGTGCTGTTTCGCAAACGCCTTGCGGAATACATGAGCCAGCCCTTGTTGCTCAGAGAACTGGTTTCTGCCCCAAGAGAAAGACTCATTGACGAGATAGAGAGGCAGCACAAGTCACTGGTATTGAGTGAGCAGAAGTTTCGCAATCTGGCTGAAAGTATCGACGACATCTTTTTCTCGGTGGACAAGGAGTTGCGGTATACCTACTGGAACAAGGCGGCAGAGCGATCCGGATACCCTTCCGAAGAAGTGCTGGGAAAGCATGTCTTCGACCTGTTCACTCGGCAAGCAGTTGCTCCACTGGCCGAGTTCTATCAGTCGGTGCTTGACAGGGGAAAACCTGATCGTGTCGAGATCGTTTTGCCGATTCTTGCCGGTAACCGAGACTTCGAGGTGTCAGCGTACCCTTTTGATGAGGGTCTCTCGGTGCTGGTCAAGGACATTACGGAGAGCAAGGAATTGCAAGCTCGTCTGTTGCAGAGTCAGCGAATGGAATCCATCGGTCGTCTGGCTGGCAGCATCGCTCACGATTTCAACAATCTTCTGGTGCCCATCACCGCCAATGCAGAATTGGGAATGATGCAACACGCAGCGCGCGACAAGCTACACGGGTATTTCAAGCGAATTGCAGAGGCGGCTGAGCAGGCGGCAGGACTGACTCGTCAGATACTGGCATTCAGCCGCAAGCAGGTTCTGGAGATGCAGGTGCTGGATCTCAATACCGTCGTCACGGAATACGAATCCATGATAAAGCGTCTGATCGGGGAGGGGATCAAGATACACACGGCTCTTGATGCAGATCTGGCACCTGTCACAGCCGATAGAGGTCAGATAGAGCAGGTGCTGCTCAATCTGGTCGTCAACGCCAGAGACGCAATGCCGGCAGGGGGGACACTGACCATCGGAACCGCCAATATCACGCTCGAAGAGCCTCACACGGAACAGTACGGTGACTTGCAGCCTGCAGGCAGCTACTCGATGCTGGTGGTCAGAGACACCGGGCATGGAATGGATAGCGATACACGGCAGAAGATATTCGAGCCGTTTTTCACCACCAAGACTCAAGGCAAAGGTACGGGGCTGGGACTGGCTACGGTTTATGGCATCGTCAAGCAACACAACGGTAATGTGATTGTTCATAGTGAACCGGGGGTGGGTAGTACCTTCAAGTTGTATTTTCAGCATGCTGGCCGATCGGCGCGGGTGCCTGCCAGAACGACTTCCGCGAGCAATCTGGAGTTGGGGACAGAGACCATTCTGCTGGTGGAGGATGGCACCATGGTGCGCAATATTCTGCGTGAGGGGCTGGAAACCTATGGGTATACGGTTCTGGAAGCCGAGGACGTAGCCGATGCACTCAGATTGGCCGCCGAGAACGACAACATTGATCTGTTGCTTACCGATATTGCGATGCCGGACATGAATGGTCGGGAATTGTATGACGAAGTCGTCCGCGTGCACCCTTCCATCAATGTGCTTTTCATTTCCGGTTACACCGACGACGTTATCGTGGAACAGGGCATTCTGGAAGAAGGAGTGAATTTCCTCCATAAACCGTTTTCAATCGCGAGTCTCGTGCAGAAAGTCAAACGATGCCTTGGGCAGTCGGCGACATCACCTCGTGTAACCGGGTAACGATGGCCGCTGACTTTCTGCAGGCAGCGAAATCTGGCGAGATATCTGCAGCGGAGTTCCGTGAACCTGTTGTCTTTCGCCAGTTGGTCAACCTTCCAGGGATGCTGTCGGTGATCACTGATGCGCTGCCGTTGCATGTGTCATTTGTGAGAGACGCTCTGGAGGTATCCGTCTTGAACAGCTCTGCATTGGTCAGAAGCCCTGAATCGAGGGTGAGGGAAGAACATCAACCTGATTTCGCAGACGGTGTCTGCGATCTCGAGAGTCGCTCTCTGCACTACAAGTTGTTCGTACCGGAGAGAACGGGTGGTGCTCCAGCACCATTGCTGCTGATGCTTCACGGATGCGGTCAGGACGCGCAGGACTTCTCTGCCGGGACGCAGATGAATGCCATTGCGCAGGAGGCGGGCATGTATGTCCTCTACCCGAGCCAGTCACGATCAGCCAACGCCAACAACTGCTGGAACTGGTTTGTACCGGAGCATCAGACGCGCGACGGAGGAGAGCCTGCCGCGTTGAGTACACTGACGCGATTCATCATGGAGAGCCATCCTGTTGACCCGCAGCAGGTGTTCGTGGCAGGGCTGTCCGCCGGTGGTGCCATGGCACTGATTCTGGCGGAGCAGTATCCGGAGCTTTACTCAGCCGTCGGGGTGCACTCTGGGCTTCCCAGTGGTGCGGCTTCATCGATGATGGAGGCCTTCAGGCTCATGAGTCAGTCAGCGACAGGCGCCTCCTTGCCGGATGGATTGTCGAATGCAGTCACTGATATGTCACCGCGCAGAAAGGTGTCTGCAAACAGCCGCTCATCAACAGGCAATGCAACCACGGCCGGCATCCACACGCCATTGATCGTCTTCCATGGTGACAATGACCGGACCGTGAATTGTGCCAATGCGGAACGGATTGTCGGCAACTGGCTGGAACGGGAAACCGCAAGACTGGGCGACGTCAACTGGCAGACCACATCAATGATCCATGCCACGGCATCTGGGCGACGCAGTGTGGTAACCACCTATTCTGCTGAATCGGTGCCAGAGCGTGCGGCTTGCGAGTACTGGCGTCTGATCGATGGCGGTCACAGTTGGTCGGGGGGTAGCGCTGCTGGCTCGTACACCGACACAGCCGGTCCGAATGCGTCTGTCGAGATGGTACGCTTCTTTCTGGATCGCATCGCGGCCTAGCCTGCCGACGGCGTGCCTGTCTTCAGAACAGAATTCTGAATACTGCACTCACCACCAGCCACAGCAGACCAAGCAGCAGTGCGCAGATACCCAGCAGCAGGGTCATGAAAACGATCATCCAGCCGATACTGCGATTCTTCGTCAATCGAGCATCATCCTGATGATCGAGCAACAGCTTCATGTTGCGATTGTTTGCCTTGAAAACGAAATCGAATACGTCTCCCAGCACTGGGATGCTACCCAGAGCCGTCTCCAGCAGTACGTTACCGATCATGCGAACCAAAACCAGCCTTGACGCTCCAAGGGTGGCAGCCTTGCCGATCAGGTAGCTTGAGACAAGTAGTCCAATGGCATCACCAACGCCGGGAATCAGGCCGATGAGGCCATCAATGCCGATCCTGAATCCGCCGGGCAGCGTGATGGAACTGTCCATCAGGTGCGCCAGTTTCTGCATCCTGCGCTGTTCCAGTTGTCTTTTCGAAGTGATGATGTGGCCTCGGCGACGTATTCGGAAGTTGACTCCACTGGCAAGTTACAACCGGCTACGATGAGATTGCGAGTGATTGCAGAAATTACCATGATGAGAGTGCCATATTTCAATGTCTGTTCGGTGGTCTCGCCTCGTGGGGCACCGCGAGTGGACAGCACCCACCTGACAACCGTGGCTGATACACACAGCTGATCTCTATGGATTCCGTCTCGCAAATTGCCCTTGGTGCCTCCCTGGCACATGTCACGCTGGGAGAAAAACTCGGCAGATGGGCCCTGCTGCTCGGAGGCGTGATCGGTTCAGTACCTGATCTCGACGTGCTGGTACCCTATGAAGACGCCGTGGAGAACTTCACCTATCATCGTAGCTGGAGTCATTCCCTGTTCGTGTTGACGGTGCTCAGTATTCCACTGGCATGGCTGTGCAAGCGAGCAGTACCGAAAGTCGATGTGACGATAGGGCGCTGGTGGCTCGCACTGTGGTTGGTGTTGGTGACGCATGCCTTGCTGGATGGTTTCACGGTCTACGGAACGCAACTCTGGTGGCCGTTGACAACACCACCGGTGGCCTGGGGGTCGATATTCATCATCGATCCGGTCTATACCCTGCCGCTGCTCGTCGGTGTCGTTGCCGCATGGCGCTATCCCTGGCGTCATTCAAGAGCCACGGTCCTTGCAGGCCTGCTACTCAGTTCGACGTACCTTGGCTGGACTCTTGTGTCACAACAACTGACGCTGCAGAAGGTCAAGGTGACGCTGGCGCAGAGCGATATCAAGGCCAATCACATACTGGTTGCGCCGTTTCCGTTTTCTCTGCTCTGGCGTGTGCTCGTGGTCACTGATGATCGATACCTGGAAGGGTTCAGTTCATTGCTGGACGAGGACCCATCCGTCGCCCTGAACAGCTTCGATAACGGCAAGCACCGCTGCAGAGACTGGCTTGACACCTGGCCTGTGCAGAGGATGGACTGGTTTACACGGGGTGCCTTTGCACTGTCAAGCCGTGATGAACTGCTGGTGCTGACTGATCTCCGCATGGGTATCGAAGATGATTACGTATTCGAATTCGTGCTTGGGGAACGGCGCGACGCCGAGTGGCAGGCAGTGCCTGCAAGACAGTTGCCGTTGAACATCGACGCTGAAAGAATGAGGCGGTTGCTGAAACGGATGTTCGATGAGGACACTGATCTTGCCCCTCCAACACTGACACCAGCGGCGGAGGTAGACTGTTCCGTGGTCCGGCAGGTTGCCGCCCGAGCGGTGAACTAGTGCAAGAAGACCTGCCAACTGCCGCTGACCCACGGAGGCGAGGGTCGCCAGGAAATGCCAGGGCCGGTGGGAGATCGGACGGGGCGAGGTATTCGCTCTTTCCAGGTCGGCTGATCAGTCGTTCAGGGGTTCATCCGATGGAATGGTGCCGACTGTGCGTTTGATGATCACCCACGCGACTGCGGCGACCGGTAGAGCCAGCAGAATACCGGTAAGACCAAACAGCTGGCCACCGGCGAGAACCACGAATATCACAACGACTGGGTGCAGGTCTATCTTGTCGCCGACCAGTTTGGGGGTGAGAATATTGCCTTCGACGAATTGTCCGACACCGAACACAAGGCCTACCATCCACAGCGGTTGCCATTCGCCGGTCTGCACCACCATGGCAATGGCCGCCAGCACCAGACCGGTGACAGTCCCCAGATACGGAACCACACTGAGCAGGCCGGCAACGACCCCTATCAGCAAGCCGAATTCCAGGCCTATGAGCCACAGGCCGGTGGAATACATGAACGCCAGACTGGACATGACCAGCAGCTGGCCCCACAGGAAACCTTGCAGAACTTCATCGACGTCCCTGGCGACAACGGCCGTCTTCTTCCGGTAGCGCTCAGGTACGAGTCGCAGCGTCTGACGACTCAGCTTGTTCCAGTCGCGCAGCAGGTAGAAGGCAAGCACGGGGACCAGAAAGATGTTCATGAGAGTCTTCGCGACGGCCATTCCGGATCGCGCTACTGCATTGACGGCCCTGCCGACGGCATCACTGGCCTGTGGGACCGCATCCTTTGCAAGACCCACCATGGAATTTCCCGCAGAGTCGCCATCGGACTGCCCGGATGCACTACCAGCCCCTGAACCGACGAAGGAATGCCAGAGGTCCATGACCGGTTGCAGGTAGCCCAGTAGCGCAGATTTGTACTCCGGAGCCTTTTCGATCAGCTGCTCAAGCTGTTCCTGAGCCAAGGGGAAGACGAGCAGAACCACCGCACCGAGCACAGCCAGAATCAGCAGATACCCAACCAGGATGGCCGCCCAGCGTGGCAGTTTCCAGTTCTCCAGTGCGCGGACAACGGGCTCACCGAGATAGGCCACGATGAACGCCATCAGAAAAGGCGTGAGAATGGGGGACAGCAGGTACACGACTACTCCCACCAGGATCGCACCGATCAGCCACATCAGCGGAATTTGTCGAAACGAGCAGTCAGTAGTCATGAAGGTCAGAGGCAGGGTGCAGAGGGAGTTGTGTCCAGCATGGTGTCACATCCTTATATCACCCCGGAGCGCTTTGCAATCATTCGTGTGAACTGATGGGGGCGCATGGTCACACGAACTGACGCTCATTGTGCGCAGATTATCCTGACCGATGAGCGCGGGGACAGTCTGCACGCGGCCTGATAATTGCTTCGATCCGAGGCCAGGCCATTTTTTCCCCCACGAGGATCGAACTGATGACACCGATCATCCGTACACTGTTGTCGTGTCTGATCCTGACTGCTTTTGCCCACTCGGCACAGGCAGAACCCGGGGGAAGGCTGATTGCCACCGGTGGAGCCATGTCGGTGGAAGGCACTGCCGGGGGTGGAATTGTGCCCTGGGCATTGCTGGCAGGTTATGGCGAAGATCAGCAATTTGGTGGTACTGCCTGGTATACGCAGCTTGAACCCGATGACTTCTCTCTACAGGCGTATGGTGCGGCTCTGACGCTGCATAATCGCGTTGAATTGTCCATTGGAAAACAGCGCTTCGATATCGATCAGGTGGTAGCTGGTGAAGAGCTGGAACAGACGATCATCGGAGCGAAATGGCGTCTGAGTGGAGACTTGATCTATTCCCGAATGCCACAGTTGTCGCTGGGCCTGCAATACAAGAAGAACGATGCCTTCGCCGTACCGGAACTCGTGGGTGCCCGAGACGACAATGGTCTGGATGTGTACCTGGCGGCCAGCAAACTCTGGCTCGATGGCCCGTTCCACCGTTCATTGTTTCTGAACGCTACCTTGCGAGCGACGAAAGCCAATCAGGCCGGTTTGCTCGGATTCGGCGGAGATCAACGTAACAGGCGTGAACTGGTCGGGGAGCTCAGCGCAGGCTTGTTTCTCACCAGAGAATGGGTCGTCGGTATGGAGTACCGGCAAAAGCCGGACAATCTCGGTTTTGCAAAGGAGGATGACTGGTACGACGTGTTCGTCGGCTGGTTTCCGAGCAAACGCGTATCGCTGGTGGCCGCCTGGTCGGATCTTGGCTCGATAGCGGGTTTTGAGGATCAGACAGGCCTCTATGTTTCCTTGCAGGTGAGTCAATAGCATGAATTCTGACAGGCAGACGGCAGCAGTGGGCATGCCAAGCAGACAGGGGGCAGTCCTCACATGGCTCTTCGCATTTCTCATGAGTCTGTACTTGACGGCCTGCACGATCACTCCTGACAACCCCTCACCGAAAACACTCTATGAAGAGCTGGGCGGCGAGCCCGGAGTCGAGCAACTTACCACCGACTTCATTCGCGAAATTGCCGCCGATGAGCGAATCAAGGGTCGTTATCGGAATTCGGATATTGGTCGATTTCATCGAATGATGGTGGAACAGATGTGCATGAAAACCGGCGGTGGCTGTGCGTATACCGGCGATGACATGCAACAGACTCATGCAGGAATGAAGATCACTCGAGTGGAGTTCAATGCCATTGTCGAAGCCCTGATGCGGGCTATGGATCGCAATGCGCTGCCTCAAGGGGTGCAGAATCGCCTGCTCGCGCTTTATGCGCCGATGCACGGCGATATCGTGAACCGCTGAACCGCTGAACCGCTGAACCGCTGAACTGCTGAACTGCTGAACTGCTGAACTGCTGAATCACTGAATCACTGAATCACTGAATCACTGAATCACTGAATCACTGAATCACTGAATCGTTGAACCGCCGATCCGTTCAACGGTCAGGATCTGTCACCGCCTGCGGGCTTTTCGGATGACCTGGGGTAAAGGGTCGCGGCTTCGGGTGTGAGGTTGGCAGAGACTGCGACGGCATTGCCGCGATTCTCGGTTATCGCCGGGCTGCTCCAGAGTCTGAACAGTGCCGTCATGACCGTCAGACCTGCGGTGAGGGACAGCAAGTGAAATATCCCCGTCGGGCCAAAGTGATCGATGGCAAAACCTCCCAATGTCGGGCCGAGCGTCATGCCGGCGGCAAGAATCAGCACCAGCGTGCCACTGGCCGCAACAACCTGTGAGCGATTCAGATGGTCATTCATGTGAGCCATGCAGATGGAATACACGGGTAAGGTCAGGCCACCCAGCAATGCCACCATCAGATAAACCAGGTAGAGATTGTCAGTGGGATTGTCCAGACTGGCAAGCACGATGCAGACGGGTATGGACACAGCGGGTATTCCGGCAATGAGCCAGCGCCTGTCCATCATGTCGGATAGCTTGCCCAGTGGAAACTGAAACAACATGCCTCCCAGCGTCATGCTGCCAATCAGGCCGCCGATGGCGCCTTTGCTCATGCCAAGAGCGCTACCATAGAGCGCCAGAGCCACGTAGAGCGTGGTCTGGGAGATGCCGTTCAGAAAGCTGCCGGTCAACCCCATGGGAGACAGTCGAAAGAGATCGATGAAGGCGACTCTTTCCGGTACCTCGTAATGTGGAGTCGCATCTTCCGATACAAGCATGGGAACCAGAGAAAACGATATCAGAATGGATACCACGACGAACAGGAGGATGCCATCCGGATTGGAGACATTGAGCAAGAGTTGCCCGAGTGCGACTCCCCCTGTCTGCACCACAAAGTAGATGGATAACAGGCTTCCCCGGTTATCATTGTCTGCGCTGCTGTTCAACCAGCTCTCCGCAACGATATAGAGGCCTGAGAAACAGAAGCCGGCCAGCAGACGCATGGCACCCCAGCTCCACGGGTCTGTGGTCACCAGGTGCATCAGGGCGGCGGCACTCGCGATCGAGGCCAGCGCTGCAAAGATGCGTACATGACCGACGCGCATGATCAGGCCGGGAGCGATCAGGCAACCCAGTAGCGCCCCGACCGGGTAACCTGATTGCACCAGCCCGATGGCCGAATCGCTGAATCCGAGTCCGTCTGCTCGCAATGTCAGCAGAGTCGTGAGCAGGCCATTACTGACCATGAGAAGGATCATGCCTACGAACAGTGACCAGGATCCACGAATTGCTGCCCACATTCTGCCGACTCGTTGTTTTGCGAAAAAGGTGGCACATGATACGCTGCTGGGGAGGTGACGCGGACATGGTCTCCCGCAGTCGAGTAGCTGTGAAAGCGTAAGGAATTACGCTATCCTGCCATCTGCTGCAGGCTCGCCATCACGCTGAGTGAAAGGCAGGAGATCGCGTGTACAGGATCGCCGTACCAGAATATTGCGATGAAACCATCGTGACCGCATTGCATTCCGCAGGTAGCGTCCACCGAATCTCACAGTCGCTGGATGTCGATTCGGATGCGTACGACGCCCTGATTCTCGACTGGCGTCAACAGGATGTGGATCAGGCTGTCACACGGCTGAAGAAGCTCGATCATTTACCCTTGATTGCCGTGATCGGCCCAGATCAGTACTTGTCCGACCAGGTCTGTCGTTGCGAAACCGTGGAATTCGCCATTTTGCAGGATCTTGAATCCACGGCCTTCCGGTGTCGATTGCAACGAATGATTCAGCGTAATGCGACCCCTCTGAGCGTGAACATGCCGCAAATGCCCATGACCCGCTTGCTTTATCAGGTTGTCGATTGCCTGCGAGACTGGGTCATCATCAAGGACCTCGACCATCGTTTCCTGATGGTCAGTGATGATTTTGCCAGGACCGTTTGCCTGCCCAGAAGTGACATCATCGGGCGTAATGATCTGGAAATCGGCACCGAACCTCAAGCCGTACTTGGAAATCCGGACACCGGTCAGACGGGTTTCTGGGCACAGGATGATGCAGTGATAGCATCCGGTGAGGCATCATCGGAGGAGAACAGAGACTGGCGCGCGTTCGCAGTAGAGCGACGTTACAAGCGAACCGTTCGCGTACCTTTACGTAATGCGCAGGGAGCCATCTATGCGCTGTTGGTCGTTGTCAGTGACATAACGGATCGGGTAGTGGCCGAGCGAAACCTCAAATCACGCAACCTGATGCTGCGACGAGTGACGGAAGCAAAACTCAATGCCGAGCAACACCGGCAGGTTGCGGAAACGGCAATCGCAGCAAAGAACAAGTTTCTGGCCTCGGCCAGCCACGATCTGCGGCAGCCTCTGCATGCGCTGGGACTGTTTCTGGCAGTGCTCGAGCGGCGAGTGCATGACGATGACAATCTGGAGATCGTGCAAAAGATTCGGCACTCCAGTGATACTCTGAACTCCCTGTTCAATAGCCTGCTTGACATGTCGCGGCTGGATGCCGGTATTGTCGAGGTGTCGTTGCAGACGTTCTGCATTCGTGAGTTGCTGATCAGTATTCGCGACGAGTTCGTGCAGTTGGGAGAAGCCCGAGAACTGACCGTGTCGGTAGAGGTCAGTGATGTCACGGTGCATACCGATCCGGTGCTGTTTGGAAGAATTCTCAGGAACCTCTTGCAGAATGCAATCACCCATACACAGGAAGGCGAAGTCCGGGTATGTTGTCGGGAAGAGGCAGGGCAGCTGATCATCGACGTCATTGATACCGGTCCGGGTATTCCGGAAAACCAGCATGAGGCCATCTTCTCCGAGTACTACCAGCTTGATGCGAGTCTGCGGCAATCGACGGGTGGCATGGGCCTCGGGCTCGCGATTGTCCGGAAAATGGCGCAACTGCTGCAGACGGGGATTCGGCTTCAGTCGGTATTGGGCAAGGGCAGTACTTTCAGTGTCAATGTGCCGCTGGGCGAGAACGGTGTGGCTCAACCGGCAAACAAGCCTTTGCGTGAACGGAATCTGAGCGGTACTCGTATTCTGTTCATCGATGACGAGCCACATATTCGCGATGCATTGACCTTGATACTGGACGGCTATCAGTGCCAGGTGATATCGGCTGAATCGCCTGTCAAGGCCATTGAATCACTGACTGCCAGGGCCATGGAGCCCGATATCATGATCATCGACTACCGATTGAAGAACGAGCAAACCGGAGTGGTTGCGATCGAGATGCTGCGTAATCATTTTGACAGGCCTATTCCGGCGATCATTGTGACCGGAGACACTTCGAAGGTGATCCTGCAGGCTGTCAGAAAGACTGGCTGCAGGTTGCTGCACAAGCCGCTGGATGCCAGGGAACTGGTGCAGGCGATTACTGAAGTGATGAAGGCGGAAGAGCTGATTCTGAATTGAGTCTGCTGCTACCAGGAACGTGCGAGAATTGACGATGAGCAAGTTGTATCCTTGATCCGGCAGTGTAAATCTGTTCTCCTTGACCTTGCCGAGAGCGCCCCTCAGGTAGTGGGATCTTGAGCATCGCTGCTCAGGACAAATCCCTTGCCAGAGGAACTTTTCATACTTACATCGACAACTAACCGTTGTTCTGTTTTGGCTCGTTGAAGCTGATGCAGGAGGGGCAATGCATATAGCCAGGATTTTTCCCAGATTTGCGCTTGTTCTTGGCTGTCTTCTGCTGATGCAATGCGGTGTTCACGTACAGCCCAAGTTCACCGAGGACCTGGATCAGTTTTTCGGCACCTACGAGGGTAATACGCTGAGTGTCACGAAGGGCGAGATTTCGGAGCGAGAGCTGGCCGTAACGATAAAGCCTTGGGAAAAGAAGGGCTTCACCATCGAGTGGACCACCGTGATTTTTCTGCCGGATGGTGAAAAGCGGGTTGTTTCACCCTCGATAAATTTCTACAGTTCCGAGCGTCCCGGCATATTTGCATCGTCGATGACCAATGACAGTTTCGGAAACATGGTGCCCTATGACCCACTCAAGAAGAACGCCGACCCTTACGTCTGGGCTGGACTGGAGGAAAATACCCTGACGGTCAGCGCGCTGTATATCCTCGAGCATGGTAGCTATGAGCTGCACGTTTACAGTAGAACCTTGAAGGATGAGGGATTGGAGCTGCATTTCGAGCGAATCAACAATGGCAAGAAAATGACCGAAATCCTGGCCATGCTCGAGCGTGTGAATTCATGAAAGCGCGTATGGAGCGATTTTCTGAGCATCACATCGACACCGCGGTGATCACTACCATGCAGGCCAGCGTCACTGGCCAGTACAGCAATTTGGGGAAGAGGTTGTCACGGTAATGAACGATCGTCAGCCAGCGACCGGCGTGAACCGAGAACAGATAGGTGTTGACTGCCGCCAACGCCAGGCTTGCATACATCAGCAGGTAGAAGCGCTCCAGATAGACGATGCCCGATCCGGCGAACTGCTCGCGTAGCTGCACATGAGCCAGCAGTACGACGAAGAATAGCGCCGCGCAGGTACCGAGCGAGCCCGAGGTGCTGAACCCGTGCCGTGCGACCAGCTTGGGTCGAGCTGTCACGATCAACAGTGTGCTGAACAGCAAGGCGGCAACCAGGAACAGCGGCAGCAGATAGACGATGAAGGCATTGGCCGACTTGCGCTTGACCACCACATTGTAGCGAAGATCGGGAAAGTCGGTCTGACCCACGAAGTTGTCGATACCGAAGTTGGTGTCGTAGGACGACAGCTTGTAGTCGAAGTAGGTGTTCTCCCGTACCCAGGTACCCAGCACGATGTCCTTGTCGATACCGAACATCGCTTCGGAACCGGTGCTCGAATAGGCTGCAAAATCAGGCGTCAGAACAACATTGCCTGCGAAATCGCGTGGCCACAAATGAACCCAGACCGTCTTGTGATCGAAAGGGTATCGGGAGTAGTCGAAAGGCTGACGCAGGTTCGCTTCGAAATACCAGCCGATGACTTCCTCCTTGCCCTGGCGGATACGGTAGACTTCACGCGGGTTGATGTCGGCGCCCGAGTCGACCTGATCGGGCAGGATGAACCCGGCCGCCGCACCCGGAGCTGGCTTGATCTGATCGTTAGTTCCATCGGTGTAGCGTTGCCACAGGTAGCCGCTCACACTGACTTCAGTGGAGCTGAGAAACTTCATCGACTGCAGAAACAAGCCGGTGGGTACACGCACCGGCTGCGCAATACCCTGGTCAACCGGTTTCATGTTCTCTGTCAGAAAGTTGTCCAGTGTTTCCTGATTGGTCAATTGCAGGGGCTCGGACTCGTAGTGACTCATGCTGATCCAGGCCGCGCACAACAGGGCAGCAAGCACAAGGGTGACAAGGCCGGATAGCCACCACCATGTCGATTCCTCCAGAGCGTTTCGCGGTTTGCGGGCAGCAATTTCGTCCGGCGACGGTTCAGTTGAGGTCATGATCGTTCGCTGTCTGGTTGAGCGCACGTTGTCCCATGATATCCGCCTCTCGTTCCAGAGCGACATCATCGTTGACCGGTCTGCCAGACACCTCTGCGGTTGGTTTCACTCGCCCCTGGCGTTGTTGCACGACGTGCCAGGCCTCGTGTGGCAGATGCCGTTCCTGGTTCGGAGCCAGGTGTATATCATCGCCTTGTGCGTAGGCATGGGCCGAGACTGCGGCGGGTGCGTTCGAGTTGCGGTGTACCCGGACGCCCGCCATCGAATCGCCTGACAGGCGTTCGATGCCGCTTCTGAGAACCTCTGGCAGAGCGTTGTCCTTGGCAGGCACCTCCACACGCGATACAGGTAATCCGGATGCGGAGAACTTGCCCTGCAGCAGTTCCTCCTCATCCAGTTCGGCACATTGCAAAGCCGGGGTGTCAGCATCCGGCTGAATCGCGTACCGCTGCGTATTGTCAGTGCCACGGTCGATGTATCGTTGCAGGGTGCGCAATCGATCGCCCACCGCGCTTGCATCTGCTTGCCGCTGCTGAATCGTGTCTAGGGAACCCGAGTCGCTACCGCTTCGTAGCCGTTGATGCGTCGCTGCAACGCTGGCGTTTCCTGCTTCCCGTGTCATGTACTCGCTCATGGCATTGTCCTCGGTTCCCACGAATGCGGATCTCTGATGTCGATCCGGTTCAACAATGACACGGCAGCTCCATGCCGACACGTCAAGTCACCCATTATGGAGGTGGTTGAGACGCTCTTCCAGCCGATCCGCCAGCGGTGAATTCGCCACGCGCAGAGCATTGACAAGACCCCAGCCACGCTGTAGCAGCTTCAGTCGGCCGGCCTGCAAACCCGCCTCGATACAGGTCTGGAATACGGGCCGTATCGTGTTTTGCCAGACAGCAAGATCCTTGGCACCCAGCTTGCCGCCGCCATAACCCTGATGGTTGAGCAGCGAATCAATCTCGGTGACGATCGTATTGGCCAGCAGCGGATACTGTTGATTGGTCAGTTGCTGGACATCCTGATGGGTACTCCAGTTCGCCAGTGAAAGGTTTGAGATATCGTTGTCGACCAGAGTCAGCCGTCGCGACCTCACATCGCTCATCCAGTTCTCGAAGTTGCCGGCGCCGTGCAAGCGATCCCGGTGACCCATGAAGATATCCAGTGCGGCAATACGACCCAGATGTCGGGCATAGCCTGGATCGGCCAGCTGCGCAAGCCCACTGCCTGTTTTCGGTTGGCCTTTCTTGCTCTGCTTCTTCGCTGCGGCATTATTCAGAGCACCGTCAGCGAGGTGGTTGACGAAGTCTGTGCCGGGCGCTTGCTCGTAGATAACGACATTCTCGGGCCTGGTGGTCAGCGCAGCAACCATTGCGGCTACTCGGTTCTGATCGCCGACCGAGCCAGGTTTTGTCTGGTTGCGAAGGTTCAGTGCTTTGGCGATTTCGGCAACCTCCAGAACCTGCGCGAGGCGTGCAGAAGGTGCGCTGACAGACCACCCTCCGTCGACCACTCCTCCCATTACCGTGTTGATCGATGTCGATATATCAACCGCTGATTGGCCGTCGACTTCTGGCTTGGCAACCACATCGGGGATGAACACCACGCCCAGCGCACCTCCGCTCGAGACCTTGAGCCCTTTGAGATTGTTGCCAACGAGCGAGGTGTTGAGGGCGACCTTGCGTTGCATTATTGCTTGCGGCCCGTGTAGTTGCAACGCAGTGCGTGGACTGGATTCCAGTCGATGCCGAAGCATCCTCTGGGCCGTTGCGACCGCGCCCTGATCGGCCATGGTCTGAAAGATATCCGTGGAACTTTCGGTACGCCCGTTCAACGGCGCTGTTCCGGCATGGTATTGACGGTGAAGTGCGGATTCCGGATTTGCTACCGGATCGGGCAGGGCTGATCGGTACATTCGGTATTGCAGTGGTTCCGTGCAGTTGTCAACAGACCCGGTGTGGTTTGAGTCGCCGCATGGATATTCTGCACCAGTTCTTGCTGATGTACTGCGCCTGTTCTCCTCGTTCTTTTCGGCAGAGATATACATGATTCGATATTCTCAGGTAAAGACCTGGCAAAGGGCATCGCCAGGAGGGTGGACTTGTACCTAAACGGATGCGGCAATTGTCGGGTGTCGTGAGATCTGCCGATAACGGCATGAGGTCGTGTACTGGACAATCTACACCCTCTGCAACTGGAACACTTGTATTGCGTGCAGGGGGATCTCGTTTTCTGCTCCTTGTAAACCTGATGATACATTGATGCGTGAATATGCAACAGTGGCTCTCACCACGGTGGGTATACGTCAAGTTGACTGGCTATACTTTAGTGTTGGATCTGCTGAAAGAAGTGGACGTATCTGAGTACCGCGAGATTACTGAATTCGTCATGTATACAGTGCGCTGACAGTGTTTTCATGCGTATCGCAAGTCTGAGGTCGTTGGCTGATGTCTCAAATCGACTTGTATTTCTAGGTGAATTGCCTTGTCCGTTGTGATATAAAAAGTCACCTATCACGGAAAGGTGAATTGGTTCACGATCAGGAAGTATTCTGCGATTGCAACGGATTGTGGTCAGGTGATCGATTCAGCTGTTGAACAGGGATATATCGCTGATGTACGTTGCGTTGATTGTGAAGGGACAGGCATGCTGTACAGGGAGTGGATCGGGGCGATGTATCAGCTCTGTTCGAATCCTGAATATGGCTGATGCCAAGCTCTGGGCCGTGCGTCTCGTCTGATGATAGAGGCTGCGCTCAGTCATGTTGCTCTTGAACTGGATCGACACCTGAAGCGCAAACTTGGTGAGTCAGAGGGCAGGGTCGTTTTATCACCACTGTTCGAGCAAGATGGTACGGTCACGGCGCGGATAGACAACAAACTGCTCATGTTTGTTGTCAATATCGAGAAAGACTCTGTCGCGCGGGGGAATGGCTCTCGCGATTCCGAGCTGACGCAACGGGGGAGTACTCGGCCCCTGCATCTCAATCTGCATGTGCTGGTGGCCGCGAATTTTGCCAATGGCAACTATGCAGAAGCCCTGCGTTTCATTTCTGACGCAGCCAGTTTCTTTCAGCGTCAGCCGGTAATGACGTCCACGAACTCTCCGGATCTTGACCCGCGAATACAGCGGCTGACGCTGGATATCGAGAATCTGTCAATCTCGCAGTTGAGCAATCTGTGGAGCATTCTTGGTGGTCGCTATCTACCATCGATTCTCTACAAGATTCGGATGATCACCCTTGAGTCTGCGGATGTTCTGAGGGAGGTACAACCCATTCGGGAGCCTGCCACGACGGTTTCTACCCGTTCCGGGACGGCTGAATGAGTCGCTACGCAACCCTCTTCGAACTGTCGATGCATCACGCCTACATGGGAGAAATGGCCTGTCCTGCATTGCGACTGGAGCCGCTCGATGCCTGCCGGATTGCGCTTGCCAGAGCAGGGCTGCTCATCAGGAGTAAAGGCGGTGTGTTGCAGGTGTTGCACGATGAGACGCTGGCGGATCAACTCGCCGAATTGTCTGGCGATAGCTCTCTGACGCTCGTTTGGTACCTGCGAAGCAGCGAGCCATCACTGGCGGGGTGCTCGGAGCCACCACTGATGCAAACAGGCAAGTTGCTCTATCTGGAATCCGATGATGCGCATCGTCACGGCATGCACAGGGAGGCGTACGTGACTGAGTCGAATTTTGTCAGTCTGGATGACGAAAGATTGAATGCCTGGTTGGTACCCAGAGACTATCTGTTGCCGCCACTGGCGCTGGTTGTGATTCATGTCCGGGATGTGAATCCACGCCGCTACCGGATTCGTCTGCAGGCATTGCGAAGTTTCTGGCGTTATCGAGTCCTGGGTGAGTTTGACGGCCACGACGTGGAAGTCGTGGATAGCGAAGGCAGGATGGAATTCGAACCCCTTGGTGAGTTGCAGATCATCGGGGGACGAACGGCTGCCACCTTTCTGTCGAAAGAGACGGTGCCACTGAGTGCACGCGGTGGGCCGCGATTCGCCCTCCACGCCAGATCTGCGAAGCATTCGAGAGCGCTTGTCGAGCGCTTGCCGCATGCCTCAGTCGCGAACACGCGTATTGAACCTGTCAATGGTGCGAGCAGTCGCGTCACAGACATATATGTCAACCTGTAACCGGAGGTAATTGCCGTGGCCAAGGTCATGAAAACGCCAGGCGTCTATATCGTCGAGAAAAGTGCCTTTCCCAGCTCTGTCGTCGAGGTGGCCACCGCCGTGCCTGCATTCGTGGGTCATACACAAATGGCACTCGATAGGCGAACGTCGCTGACAAACGCGCCAAGGAGAATCACATCCATGGCCGAGTACCACCAGTATTTCGGCTTTGGTCCCGAGATCAGGTACGAACTGTCCACGACACGGCCTGAGGGATACGACGGGGAGCCTGCCGTCCAGCAGGGTGATACCGACTATTTCCTTGTCCGTACCAGTCAGGATTACAACCTGTACTACAGCATGGTGCTGTTCTTTCAGAACGGAGGCGGCACCTGCTACATCGTATCCGTTGGGGATTACAGCTCCGAACCGGATTCCGGCACATTGATGGCAGGCATTGATCATCTGGTCAAGGAGCAAGAGCCGACCATGATTGTCGTGCCAGATGCCGTGTTGCTCGGTGAAAGGGTCAATTGCGCAGATGTGCAGAAAAAGGCCATGGATCAATGTGCAAAGATGCAGAGCCGAATCGCCATACTGGACGTGTACGAAGGCTACAAGGCCCGAACCGATGGGGAGGATGTCATCACCGCCTTTCGCACGGCTCTCGGGGTGAACAATCTCGATTATGCCAGTGCCTACTATCCCTGGATTGATACAACCGTTCTGCAAGCGAAGGAGCTCGACTACAGACTGTTCGACGATGACAGCAAGAAGCGGTTGCAGGAGATCCTGACAGAGGAGCTGGGTATTGGCGGGGATACGGAGTCCTTGTCACCGAAGGCGCAACAGCAGGCCAGCTTGCTCGAACGTCTCGGCACTGACAACTGGACAGACGAGGAGAAGGCCGAGATCGATATCCATCAATCCTTGTTGAACAAGAGCCTGATTGCCTTGAGCCCGATATTCAACAACCTGCTGGAACAGATACGGGACCGTACCAACCGTCTGCCGCCCAGTGGGGCAATGGCGGGTGTCTACACCATGGTCGACAATACTCGCGGTGTCTGGAAGGCTCCGGCGAACGTCAGTCTGAATGGTGTTCTGAAACCTGCCGTGAATCTGTCTCACGATGAACAGGAAGACTTGAATGTCACGCCGCAAGGCAAATCCATCAATGCAATCCGCAGCTTTGTGGGCGAAGGTACTCTGGTCTGGGGTGCACGTACGCTCGATGGCAACAGCCTCGACTGGCGCTACATCAATGTACGCCGAACGATGATCATGCTGGAGCAATCGATCAAGCTCGCCAGCAAGGCGTATGTGTTCGATGCCAATGACGCCAATACCTGGGTGACGATGAAGGGCATGATCCGCAACTTTCTCACCGGTATCTGGAAGCGTGGCGGACTGGCGGGCGCTGTACCCGATGATGCATTCAGTGTGCATGTCGGCCTGGGTGAAACAATGACCCCGGAGGACATACTCGAAGGCATTCTTCGAGTGACGATACTGGTTGCCGTGAGTCGTCCCGCTGAATTCATCGAACTGACCTTCCAGCAGCAGATGCAGAAATCCTGATCTGAACACAGCCGACAGAGGAAAATACAATGGCCGATAATGGTGCCGAGCAGTCAACCACAGTGTGGCCACTGCCGAAGTTCTATTTCAAAGTGACCTGGAATTCGGAAGAGATGTCCTTTCAGGAAATATCGGGGCTCGATGTCGAGGCACAGCCGATCGAATACCGTCACGGCAACAGCAAGCAGTTCGGAACCATCAGCATGCCGGGGCTGGTCAAGTACGGCAATGTCACCATGAAACGTGGTGTGTTCAAATCGGATAACAAGTTCTGGGACTGGTTCAGCCAGATCAAGATGAATACGATTGAACGTGTGCCGGTCACGATCAGCCTGCTGGACGAAAACGGAGAACCCACCATGGTCTGGACTCTGGCCAATGCCTGGCCGACCAAGATCACCGGAACCGATCTGAAGTCAGATGGCAACGAAGTGGCCATCGATTCGATCGAGATTGCTCATGAAGGCATGGTGATCACCAACGACTGATGGCTGACGAGAATCTCGCTCCACCGGTAGCCTTCTACTTCTCCGTCTCCATTGGAGGCAACAATGGTGAAGAAGACAGCGCTTTTCAGGAAGTGAGTGGCCTGACTTCGACCATTGAAGTGGAAAGCTATTCGGAAGGTGGCGAGAACACGTTCGTGCACAAGCTCCCCAAGGCTGTTTCGCATCCCAACCTCATGCTCAAACGAGGCATCGCGCCCATTGACGCATCACTGGTGGAATGGTGCCAGGACGTTCTGGACAACGGTTTCGCCGTGGCCATCGAGCCGAAGGAGGTGGTCGTGAAGCTGCTTGATGCAAACGGGGACCCGGCGCGTAGTTGGACGCTGTCGAATGCCTGGCCTGTGAAGTGGGAGGTGGGAGCCTTCGAGTCAACCCGCAACGAGCTTGCCATCGAAACCATCGAACTGGCCTATAACACACTCAAACGAAACGACTGATGATCAGATGACTATCGAGCTTCGACAATTGCTGATACGTTCCCGAGTCGGTAATGATGAATCACAGGATACGGACATCATGGCTGACAGCGAGGCGCGCAATCATTCTCCTGGAGACGGTTTTGCGGACTCTCTGCTGGATGAGCTGGATGAATGGAAGCACCGGCTTGCCGATCATGTGAAATCACCTCGAGAGCGCTGATGGGTGATCGCTACGAAAAATCCGGTAAACGACTTGCAGTGACACCTTGCAAGGTCAAGAAGGACGGGAGTATCTCTGTCGATGGAGATCCGTTCGAGTTGATGCTCAACCCGGCTTCATGGAAACACCGGAAGCAGATTCGATATGTCGATAGCAAGGAACTAGGCAAGTCCGGGAATCATCCGAGATTCAGCAGGATGAACGGGGATACGCTTTCCTTCGATTACCTCGTTGATTGCACTGGCGTGACAGCCCCGGCCAAACACAGCGTCAGAGACCAGATCGACAAGCTCGAGAAGATAATCTACACCTACAATGGCAATTTGCATGAGCCGCGTGTTGTCCGCCTGCTGTGGGGCACTTTGATCTTTTTCGGACGACTGCAGAGCTTGAACATCGAATATACCCTGTTCAAGCCTGACGGTGAACCGCTGCGCGCCAAGGTGGCGTTATCGTTTACCGGGTTCATGAGCACCGTGGAAATGGCGCTACGGGCCAATCGTTCATCGCCAGATCTGAGTCACCTGATCGTCGTCAAGGCCGGTGACACCTTGCCATTGTTGTGCGAGCAGGTCTACGAGGATGGTTCCTATTACCCGGAAGTTGCTCGCTACAACGGCCTGACCGAGTTTCGTCATCTCGAGCCCGGTATGCGACTGGCGTTTCCACCATTGCGCAGGGAGCACTGAATCGTATGGCAGAATCGCCTTCCACCAACAGTACCGGTCCACTCAGCGTCACCTTGACAAGTGACGGCACTGCAATCAGTGACAGAGTGGCGATCATCTCGATGGAGGTCGTGGCTCGCATCAATACCATTCCCTGGGCGAAAGTGGTATTCGAAGATGGCGACATGGCCGCGGGTAGTTTTCCGCTCAGTGATGGCACGCAATTGGTGCCCGGTGCTGTGGTGACCATCGAGGCGGGCTATGGAGGCCAGACCCGAACCATCTTCAAGGGTGTCCTGGTCAAACACGGAGTGCGGGTAGTGCGCAGCGGTCACTCCTCTCTGGTCATCGAGTGTCGAGACCCGGCTGTAAAAATGACACTGGCACGCCGAAATGCTGTTTACACGGACCTCAACGATAGCGAAATTGCCAGCAAACTCATTGGTAGCCATAGTGGCTTGAATGCTGAGGTCGAGAAGACCGAGGTAGTACACGCGGGCATGGTGCAGTACTACGCCACGGACTGGGACTTCCTGCTCAGTCGCGCGGAGGTAAACGGTCAGGTCGTCATAGCCGATTCAGGCAAGATCACGGTAGCTGCGCCCGAGTTCACGGGATCGGCTGCACTTGTCGTCACCTATGGCCAGGATCTGATCGCCTTCGACGCCGAAATGGATGCTCGCTCGCAATGCGCGGAGATCGATGCGGCTGCGTGGGACCCCGAAACACAGGAACTCGTCAAGGTGGGTGGAGAAAAGCCCAAGGGGCGAAGCAAGCAAGGCAACCTCACCTCCAGAGAGCTGGCAAAGGTGGTTGGTCCGAAAACCTTCGGCCTGCAAAGCTCGGCAATCATCGACAAACCTCAGTTAAGCAACTGGGCAAAGGCTGCACAACACAAGGCGGAACTGGCAAGAATTCGTGGTCGTGTGAGTTTCCAGGGTAATGCGTTGGCAAAGCCGGGCTCACTGATCACCTTGAAGGGTGTCGGAGATCGTTTCAACGGTGATGCCTGGATAGGCAGTGTGCAGCATTCCCTCTCTGATGGAGAATGGATAACGGAGGTGGAACTTGGTCTGGCCCCTGAGTGGTTTGTCGAGACGCATGATGTTGATGCCTTGCCTGCATCCGGACGACTTCCAGCCATCCGGGGATTGCACATTGGTGTGGTCGCCAGGGTACATGAAGATCCGGACAATGCTTATCGCGTGCAAGTGCGTATCCCTGTGCTGCACGACGATGACAATCCTGTCTGGGCGAGACTCTCTCATGCTCAGGCATCCAAGGGATTCGGATCCTTCTATGTGCCCGAGATTGACGATGAGGTGGTTGTCGGTTTCATCGATGACGATCCGACACAGGCAATCGTGATGGGAAGTCTCTACAGCAAAGTCAATGAACCACCCTATGACATGCTTGAGCCTAACGACATCAAGGCTTATGTAGGCCGTTCGAAGGTGAAGATAGAATTCGACGATGAACGAAAACGGGTGATGATCGAAACACCAGGTGGCCATCGCATGACACTGGATGACGAAGACAAGAAGGTGTGTGTCGAGGATTCACATGGGAATGTGATGACGCTTGATGATGCGGGTATCAGGATATCAAGTGAAACGGATATTTCCATCATCGCCAGGAGAGACATTTCCCTGGAGGCAGGCGGAAATGTCAATGTCGAGGCCAAAGGTGATATCAAGGCTGAAGGGATCAATATAGAACAGTCAGCCAAGGTGGGTTTCAAGGCAAAGGGCGGGGCGTCAGCGGAGCTGTCAGCCTCGGGTAATACAACTGTCAAAGGCGCCATGGTCATGATCAATTGAACAATACTTGCAGTTTTCACAAGGCAGAAATACTCGTTGAACGGAATGGAGCGAACATGCCCCCAGCAGCCAGACAGACCGATATGCACGTGTGCCCCATGGTTACGCCGGGTTTGCCACCGATACCGCATGTCGGTGGGCCGATAGCCGGCCCCTGCGTGCCGACCGTTCTGATAGGCAAACTGCCTGCTGCGACCTTGGGTGACAGCGCCATTTGTGTCGGCCCACCGGATTCCATCGTCAAGGGCTCGGCAACTGTCATGATCGGCGGCAAGCCGGCGGCGCGCATGGGAGACAGCTGCGCGCACGGTGGCAGCATCGTGCTCGGTGAACCGACCGTGATGATCGGAGGTTGAGCGGCCATGCCTGATGGAAACGCCTTCCTCGGAACCGGCTGGTCTTTCCCGGTCAGCTTCAGCCCACGCGGCCGAGCAGTGGCGATGGTGTCCGAGGAAGAGGATATTCGTGAGGCGCTGCGAATCCTGTTCTCGACCGAACCGGGAGAACGGGTCATGCGGCCGAGTTACGGCGGCGGACTCCGCGCGATGGTATTCGAGCATATCGGTCAGGCAACAGTGACGGAGATCCGTGACCGGATAGAGCGGGCCGTCCTGTTTTTCGAACCCCGTATCGATCTGGAGGGTGTCGAGATTGTTGTCGAAGACGCGTTGGCCGGAATCATCGAGGTCACATTGAGCTACCGCATCCGCAGTACCAACACTCGCAGCAATCTTGTCTACCCCTTCTACCTTCTTCAGGGAACCGACATCGTGGGGTCGGAATGAACCAGACCCACGAGCGTGACGGCACGTCGCAGGCGGATCGCGTACAGCCTGCGCTGTCACCGGGCTACTTCAATGTCGATGAGCGAGGACTGCTGCAGCTGATTGCCCTGGGAGAGCGGCTTGCCGGGAATCTGCTTTTCCGGGATCTGAACGATCGCAAGTCAGGTACCTGGGAGCCCTTGTTTGCCGCTGATGAACTGGCTGTAATGGCCAGTATATCAAGTGTCAACATCGCGCAACTGGAGCATCTGTATCAAAGCCTCAGCGCCGGTGGTGACCTTGCGGCTCAAGGCAGGCTGATTCTGGATCTGGCACGACGATTGGACCAGTGGTTGCTCCGTCTGGGGAACGCTGAACATGAAAGCGCCGCAGAACTCGCCGAGAGAATCTCGCGGATTGTCGAGGGCAGGCTTGCGACTGAATTGCATGGCGTATTGTTGTTGCTCGAAGCGCTGCGGGAAGAAGCGTACAACGGTGAGACTGTGTCTGCGACAAGTGATCGATACAGATTTGCGCAGGTCTGGCAGGCAAGGGAATGGGCAGGTCAATCCCGGGAGGATCAGTGGGGGCATACCTCGACCGCAACAAGTGCCAGCCAGGTTGATCGCGAGGCCGATGCCGATGAGCGTCGTTCTCGCTTGCTGGCGGCGCGCTTTGCGAGTTTCATCGGGACCATCATTCAACTGCAGGAGCTGGTCGCACTGCGTCTCGAGGATAGCCTGGCCAGCGGCAGACATGAGGCGGCGTTCGGCCTGTACGTCGCGTTCTTGCGCCTCTTCGGACGCGCTCAAGACCGGCTGAACGAATTTCCCGGGCAACGTCTGGCATTCTATTATCAGTCAGTGCTGGGCGTATCAGCCCGCAAGGCCCGTCCAGATCACGTTCACCTGGTGCTGGAGCCTGCCGCAGGCGTCAGCGAGGTCAAGGTAGCTGCCGATTCACTGTTTGTTGCCGGACGTGACAGCGCCGGTCGGGACGTGACCTACCGCGCCGACGAGTCGCTGAGATTGATGCCATTGAGGGTTGCGATGCTGCACACCTCCATCCGGGCACGAGACCGCCTCATATCGCCAGAAACCGAATTGGGACTGATCGCGCGAAGTGAAACGGGCAGCTTCCCCGACTCGACAGGCCAGGGTCGGGCACGACCGATGTTCGGTGTCAGCAAACTGGGAACAGGCAATCGGCCTGCACGCTTCGGTTTCTATACTGCCAGTGCTGCGTTGAATCTGGCCGAAGGCGACCGAATCATCATTGCCGATATCGTCATGACACCGGCTCCAGGAGAAGTATTTCCCGAGTTCGAAGATGCCTTGGGCAGTCTGATCGATAGCGCTGATGACAATGCATTTCATGCGGATCTCGGACGCATACTCGGATGGGAATTGCTTGGCGCAAACGGCTGGCTGTCGCCCGAAGAAAGAAGGAGGTTGCTTGCAGTTGTCGCGCAACGCTTCAGTCCAGGTCCTCCCGAACGTCACCTGGCAGGTGTGTACCATACGATTCTCCCTTATCTGAGTCGTGAACGGCTGGCGATTTTCCATGAATTGTTTCGCGACGCTTTCCTGCTGCGTTTTACCGGACCGGACGGCTGGGGTGAGACAAGTGACTTTCACTTCGAGCCGATAGAATCGGCTGGGGACACGCATGCGCTGGGTATACGGCTTGTCTATCGTCCGTCTGCGAGTGCGGCCGCCATCGTGCCTTTTTCGCGCGAACTGCATGGTCCGGATTTCGACACCAACTTGCCGGTAATCGGGTTGCGCATGAATCCGGCCTCTTCCGTTCATGTCCGCTCGCTGTTTGATCAGATCGCAGTCGATCGGGTCGAACTCAGGGTGAGCGCGCGCGGTCTGACCTCGCTTGATCTGTGGAACCAGCTTGGCAGGGTCGATCCAGCCGCTCCGTTTCAGCCGTTCGGTCCATTGCCGGATCGGGATTCACGACTTGTCATCGGTTGTGCAGAAGCAGCATCGAAAAACCTTGTTGCTTTCGATGTCGTGCTGGACTGGGGCGGCTTGCCACTGGGAGAGGGTGGTTTCATCAGACACTACGAGGGCTACGACAAGCGCTACGATACCGATACATTGCGTGTGCGAACGTCGGTACTCAGACACGGCGAATGGATTGACGAAGGTGGTGGGGGCAAGCCGCTTTTCGTGAATGACGGTTCTGGCAATCGTCTGGACTCGCAACGGCGTCTGCCGGTGGATGTCAAGCAATTCAGTCCGCTAGCCACACCACCAACCGGGACACTCGAGTATTCGACACGATCTCGCGACGGTTTGCTACGACTTTCGCTTGATCCGACTCCGCATGGCTTCGGTCATGCAGAATATCCGCGTCTGCTGACCGATGGACTTACGACCAATGCGCGTCGACGAAAATCGGTCGTGTTGCCCAACGAACCCTACACCCCTCGAGTCAATCGCATATCGATTGACTATGTGGCAACGGCCGTGGTCAAGGCTGATCCGGGTATCACGGATCTGCACGACTCTTCAAGTGATCGACTGCTGCACGAGCATCCCTTTGGCTGGTGTAATGCCTGGAGTCCACTAGGCCGTGAAGGTTGCCCCTTGCTGCCACGACATCCGATGGAGGGAATGTTGCTCATCGGCTTGCAGGGTGTGCGGCCCGAAGGTGAACTGAAACTGTTGTTTCATCTCAACGATGATGCGAGCGAGACGGATGATCTTGTGAATACCGAGATCGGCTGGTTCTATCTGGCGTCCAATCGATGGCTGCATTTGCCTGCAAAACGACTGCTGTCGGATACCACCAAGGGCTTCTTTCGCTCCGGAATCATCACGATAAAGGTGCCCGCAGATATCAATCAGGACAACACGCTGCTACCTGGCGACTGCTGGTGGTTTGCTGTTGGCGCCAACGGTGCCCTGAACAGTTTCCCGACGTTGTATTCGGTGTCTACCAACGCACTTCGTGCGACGCGAGTTCCAGCCACAGAGGAAAACGCGCCTGCCGAGCCGGATCCGGAGCCCGGTTGGCCCGGTGGGCGGGGTGCAATCTGGCAAAGTGCCGTTGGCGGCGTAGGCCGAGTGCGACAGACGGGCGTAGCGTTCGGAGGTTTCCCCGTGGAAACCCCTGCGGCTCGCCAAACCCGGGTAGCCGAACGCTTGCGACACAAGAAGAGAGCACAAACTCCCTGGGACTATGAGCGCCTGATTCTGGAGCGTTTTCCCGGGGTGGCCAAGGTCAAGTGTTTTACCAATACCAGTGCCGATCGAGATGATGAAGCGCCGGGACATGTGTTGGTTGCGGTGGTGCCGGATATCAATCGCAAGTGGTCATCCAGTCCCTCGACGGCACGGTTCGACTCACTGGAACTGCGGGAGATGCGCGCCTATCTACAACAATCGTGCTCGCCTTTCGTCACGCTGGATGTGCGAAATCCGGCACTCGAACAGGTGCAGGTTCATTGTGCCGTGCGGCTGGACGAGGATATTGCCAGCGGTGAGGCACTGCGTCGAATCGACAGCGCCATCTCCGATTTCATTTCTCCCTGGAAGGATGGTGGTTACGGCGTTTCCTTCGGTTGGCGGATTCAGCGCAAGGATATCGAGGCGCTATTGTCAGCGTTCCCCTGGGTCACCTTCGTGACCGCGTTTTCAATGCTGCGTGTCACCCGTGACGGGACAGGGAAATACAGTCTTGATGATACCGCTGCGGCGGGTTCCAACGGCGCCGATTCGATCCTGAGCGCCGAGGATATCGCGCGCAAGTGGCGTCTTGAAGAACTCAGACCATCCGTTCCGTGGAGTCTGGCTGTGCCGAGTCGGCGTCATCGAATTGAAATCGTGCGAGATAACGAAGAACGACAGCCCTCACCGGCAGGGGTTGGCAGACTCGAAATCGGCAGCACCCTGATACTGGGCAGGCAGGAACACTCGTGACAAGCAACCGCTCGACACTGAAAAAATACTTCGAGGATGGCTCGTTGCCGAGTCAGGATCAGTTTCACGATCTGATCGATTCCGCACTCAATCTCAGTGATGATGGATTTCGGAAAACGCCCAGTGAGGGACTACAGGTATCAACGCAGGGTGGTGAGCAGGCTCTGCTGACCTTTCTGCGTGACATTCGTTCGGTTCACCACCCCTTGTGGCGTCTAGGTTTCGACAAGGATCATGAAGGCACACTCGTCTTTCAGGAATTGCTGCATGCCGATCACAACGATGAGTCCGAAACCAGCCTTGAAAATCGGGCACCCCCCACTCTGGTGCTGGGTCGCGATGGAAGGGTGGGGGTCAATACGCCTGACCCACGTTACTCACTGGATGTCGGCGGTACACTTCGAGTGCCGTGCCGTATCGGCGTGGTGCCGCCCCGGGCGCTGGATGCAGAGAAGGTACCGCCATCTGTCGTCGTGCCCGGTGTCGTGCCTCCGGTACATGCTGATGGTGAGTGGCATGACATTACCGAAGACCTGGAAGGCTGTCATGCCTTCGAGGTGGTGGCAGGCGTTGGCAAGAAGGACACCGGGCGCTATGCACTGTTGCAGGCGAAAGCCATCAATGCGTTTCAGCCTGTCGGATTCTTCTTCAATCTGTTCGGCTGGAAGAACCGGATACGCTGCCATCAGAGCTGGTATCGCGCACGTGCCGATAAACTGTCGTTGCGCTGGGTCGGGGAAAAACATGCCTATCGGCTGCAGATTCGTTCAAATACCGACTATGGCACAGGAGCTGACGGGACACCTGTTCAGATCCGCTATCACGTGACCGATCTGTGGGACGACCCATTGATGGAGGGCTCCTGGAATCCAGGCAGCAGGATGCCGTGATGGAGGAGGCCACCGCAGGCAAGGTATTCATATCGCGCAAGCCGGAGACCAAGCATCCTGACAGCTTCGCTGCCTTGCGTGAAGCGGGTATCAAGCAACTGGAAGCGCTCTGTGGAGACGTCTGGAGTGACTACAATCCGCACGATCCCGGCGTCACCATACTCGAGCAATTGTGCTATGCCTTGACCGAACTGATCTATCGCAACAGCTTCGACACGGCGGATTACCTGACTGGCCCCGACGGCAGGATCGAATTCGAGAAGCTGGCCTTGCATCGGCCAGAGTCTGTCTTTCCTTGCAGGCCGACAACCGACAGCGACTATCGTCGTGCACTGCTCGATGCTGTTCCGTCAATCGATAACGTCTGGCTATCCAATGACTGGCAGCCAGTCGCCCGCAGGCAGGCTCGGGCGGCGCAAGGCCTGCACCCGTTGATCGTACGCGTGGAGTCGGACAGTCCGGAGGAACGATTGCGTGCGGCGGACGCGGTCAAACAGGCTTACCTTGCAAGACGAAATCTTTGTGAAGATATTCTCGGCACGGTACTGGTGGCTCCCGTCATTCCGGTGGAGTTGCACGCGACCATCGAGTTTGACGGAACCCGATTGGCTGATGATGTTCTGGCCGAGATCTTTCACGATTGCGCTGCCCTGATTGCAGCCGATGTCAAGGTCACACCGCTACGTGAATCGCTGGATGCAGATGTTTCTCTGGAGGAACTGTTGAGCGGTCCACTGGCTGGTATCGGGCAACTGGAAGAGCGACGATTCGGCAGTGAAGATGATGTCATCCAGATCGCCGATCTGGTGGCGGCCGTGAGCCGGATTGACAGCGTGGTAACGGTGACGGCCTTGTGGATCGAAAGCGGTTCGGCAGAGGACAGACTCAGACACCATGAGGTCCTGCAACGATTCAGGGACGGGCGTGTATTGCAGTTGCGGGTTCCAAAGCCGGGTGAACCTGACTGTCATGTGAGATTGACCAAAAACGGTCGGCCCTTCGATGCACTGGCCGAGGATCTGTGGCGAAAATATGCAGAGCTGGATTTCAAGGCGCGGGAGCGACGTCAGGCGCGAACACAGATCCATTCACTGTATACGCCACCAAGCGGCAGCTATCGTGATTTCTCGCGTTACCACTCGCTGCAGAATCAGTTTCCGAACGTCTACGGCATTTCTGCCGAAGGAGTACCGGGTTCAGCCCCTGCAGCCGATCATGGTCGTGCGGCGCAACTCAAGGCCTATCTGATGCTGTTCGAGCAATTGCTGGCTGATCATGGCGAGAACACCGAACATCTGGCCGACCTTTTTTCAACCGAGCCTGGTACGTCTGACTCCTATCACTGGCGCTTTCTGGACGCTGATCTCATACCGGGTGCAGAGCGGGTCATTGGTAACGAGGAGCTGGCTCGCCGGTATCATGACGAGACGATGCGCTCCCTTGACGACCACACCGAGCGTCGTTCACGTCTCTACGACCACATGCTGGCTGCCTACGGAGAATCCTTCATGCAAAGCTCCCTCAGGGGTTTTGACCACTACTATGACCGCGAGGAGACTGACAGTGTTGTCGTCGAGAACAAGCTCGAGTATCTGCGTGCCGTTACCACGATTACTCGAGACCGGGCTGCTGCCTTTGATTACACCCGCAGCACCTGTCTTGTACCATTGTCGGCCAGAGAAGGGCCGAATGTGTCCGGACTCGAATACCGCGCCTCACTGCTGCTGGGATTCCGTCAACGGGATCAGCGATCGCTGGTAGCCCCCGTTTCGGGATGCGAGTACGTATCCGCGTACGAATCGCCGGATGACGACGAACTGTCTACAGCCATGAGCGGCGAAACGGCGGAGCTCGAACGGCTGCTGCAGGCATTCGTTGGTGATATATCAACCGAAGCCATTGAGCCTGATGACAGTTTTCATCGCGTGCCAGACTGCGAACGCTCTGAAAAGGCAGCCTTCACCAGATTGCCGGAGGGTTTGACGGTCCCTTCCTTTCGCAGCGCACGAAAGGAACAGTTGTTGGCCGTGGGGGTGCGTGCCGAACGCTATCGTATCGGACGCTGTCCGCAATCGAGTGACGGAGATGAATCGTATGTGGTTGCCTTCAGCGACGGCGAGGATCGCTGGTGGCGCCTGGCAACGGTTGAAGGCCGCACGAGAGCAGAGCATGCAGCGCGTGCCTTGCGCAGTACCCTGATCAGATTGAACGTCAACTGTGAAGGCATGCATCTGCTGGAGCATATTCTCCTGCGACCTTTCGCCGGAGGGGAGCGCCATTTCACGAAAACGCCCGATTGGAACGAAGCCTTGTGGGAAAACTTCTACCCTCTGCGTTTCAGCGTCATGTTGCCTGCCTGGACTGCTCGTTGTCGAGATCCGAATTTCCGCCTGCTCGCCGAAGAGACATTTGCACTGAACGCTCCCGCGCATACGTTCGGGCAATGTCTGTGGCTGGAGACCGATGAAATGAGTGCTTTCGAGCAGAGTCACGGTGAATGGCTGCGTCTGCGACGTGACAGGAATGCCACTGTGGAGGCAATCGATGCTGCGGCGGTCGACCTTGTTGATCAGCTACTGGGATATCAGGCACGCGCCCGTGACGCGAGCAAGCTCTGAGGTGGCCGCCTCTCATGTCATCGGAAGCGTTGAGGTCGAACTCGACTTTGACTCTGCGGACGTGGCCCTGGCCAGCCAGGGCAGACTTGGCGAGATCTTCGGTAACGGGGTCAGAAAGGTCGCTTCGGAGGTCTTTGATGCGCTATCGCCGGAAGGGGAGTGGCTATCCCTTGACAGCGTGGAGATCGATCTGGGCCGACTGCCACAGACACTGCACGCCAGTGAGCTGGAGGGTGTGTTGAGGCGTGCGCTGACGGATGTGCTGAGCGAGCGTATAGTCAGGGCCAGAAGCGGCACGACGACCGAAGGATTGCTCGATACCCGACAGCATGAGCTGAGTATGCTTCTGGGCATGTTGCGCGACGGTCATGCGGGCTGGCAGAGTTCGAGTCTGGCAAGTGCGGACTTTGATGCCTTGTGCCTGCGTGTCGTGCGTGATAACTGGCAGGAGTTGGTGTCTCGCATCACGTCCGCCTCCTCACGCAAGAGTCTGATTCAGCGGCTTGTCGCGCAGCTCCCGGACAGCGCGCTGGGTATGCTGATTGAACGGCTGGCCGTGACAGGGTCGACCGGTCGCAGCGATATCCTGGTCACGCTGTTGTCTCACCTGAGTTCATTACGTTCTCGATCCTCGATCAGGCGCTTGCGACGTGTTGTGGGCAGTGACAGAGTGCGAAGATCCCTCATCGACCAGTTGCAGGACAAGCAGCTGATAGAGGTCAGTGAGGGGTTGGCTGGCGGTGCACGAACTTTCGTCGAAGGCATCGCGCGGCAGTTGTTCGAACACCAGCCATCAATGGATCAGTCCGGAGATGATACAAGGCAGGATCCCGCAGCGAGGCGCTACCTGTTCTGGGACTTGACTCTCGCCTGGGTGTCGGCTGATCGCGGCAGTGACTTCAATCAACGCGCCTACATGGAAGGCGTCGTACGTCAGATGGCGCGACGCAATAACGCCCGTGTGTCTGACGTGCTCGATTCCCTGCACGCTGTTCTGGGTGCGGCGACAGAAACTGACTCGACCCGTCTCAAAGACCTGTCTCTGGTCGAGGCATTGCGGGAGACGCCACGGAGGTCCATGACGTCGACAGAATTCGTGCGGGAATCCGAACGATCTACAGAACCATCATGGGAATCTCCCGAACCCGATGACGCCTTGGCCGGCGATTCTGATCAATGGCAGGGTCTCCAGGCGTCGAATTCGGAAGCCCTGGCTAATGATCGCGAACCGGAATACCCGTCCATATCGAGTCTTGACGATGCATCGCATGCAGCGACTGGGCAGCAAGAAACTACAGAAAGTGGGTCAGTCAGGCGGCTGCATGCCAATGGCAGCAATCAGCCTGCTGAGGCCACGCTGCGACGCACCACCGGTAGTAGCGAGCCCTCTGAAGCAAGCCTTGATGCGGTACTGTCAACTTTGAGCACGGTGATGGAAGGGACAGCGTTTACCGGGCGGGTACCAGATGCTTCTGATATCGAACTGGTGATTGCACAGCGTCCGAGGGCTCTTGCCAGTCTGCTTCTGAACAGACCAAGCGGACACTGGTCCGCCGCTGGAGCGGCGCGTCTGCCAGCGGATCTGCTGAGACGAATGACCGAGTTGCTCATGAAGGAAAGTGGGCGAATACGCAAGGAGCATCTTGACAGCTTGCTGGCCTCGATCAATCGCTTTGCCACACGAAGCTCCCACTCGTCCAGTTTCCGTGCACGAGTGCTGATGGCATGGCTGAACGAGGACGTGATGGACCTGGAAGCAATGGAGGGTCGACCATCTCTGCTGAGTGATCGTGACAGAGTCAAGTACAAGGCAGGCACACCGGATACACCGGATACATCGGATACATCGGATACATCGGATACATCGGATACATCGGATACATCGGATACATCGGATACATCGGATACTCCGATCACAACGGACACACCAGACACAACGGGCACAACGGGCACAACGGACACAACGGACACAACGGACACAACGGACACAACGGACACAGCAGATAAACCAGCCCAACCATCTACGCCGAAAACAGAGTCAGATGTCGGAAAGGAGGTAAAAGAAAGGATGCCAGGCAGCGCGACAGGACACGGCAGTGTTCCGTCCGGCACGCCTCCCACTGCGCAAGCGGATGAGCCATTGATCAAGGCGAAGCAGACACGCTGGATTCATGAAACCCGGCTACGCGAACAATCGACTTCCGTTGATCCACGGATTTCAAGTCAGAATACAAAGCGGAAAGACGTCGCATCGACTGGTGACTACGCCGCAGAGGTCTTTGTGGAAAACGCTGGTCTCGTATTACTCGCGCCATGGATACCCCGCTTGTTCGATATGGCGGGCTTGCTGTCCGCGGGCGTTTTCACTGGCAGAGAGGCAGCGGAAAAGGCGGTGCACCTGTTGCAGTATGCCGTTGCTGGCGAAACAGGTGCGCCGGAATATCGCCTGGTGTTGAATAAACTGTTGTGCGCGGTACCACAGGACGTGCCGTTGCGAAGGCCTGAGCGAATTGCAGAGGAACATGTGGCGATTGTCGAACAACTCCTGACGTCGGTATGTGCGAACTGGCCAGGGCTGCAAGGCACATCGATCGGCGGATTGCGGGAATCGTTTCTGCAAAGGGAGGGGCGTTTGTGTCTGGTCGACGACACATGGCAGTTGCTCGTGGAGGAACGCCCCTATGACATGTTGCTGGACAAGGTGCCCTGGGGGTTCAGAAGTATTCGGTTGAGCTGGATGAAGCGCCTTGTACAAGTGAGCTGGCGATGAATACACAAACTACAGACAATGCAGCAACGCTTGAGCGGGAAATCAACTGGTTCTCTCGTTTGCTTGATACGCGCTTCCAGCACTACTTCGAGCAGGATGGCAAGACCCCCGAGGCGCCGCTCGCCACGCCACCGGACCTGGCTGGCGATGAGTCCGGTTACGCTTTGCTGATCAAACAGAATCAGATGAGCAGTGACGAACGGCTGGTGCTGCTGATGGCCCTGCTGCCTGAAATCCGACCGCAGGCACTGGATGCATTTCTGATTCGCAACAAGGCCCTTGACACCGTGTACACCGAGTTCGGAGGCTATCGTGGCAAGCATCATGGAGGCTTTCTGCCGACACTGGAAACCGTTGCTTTCGTTCTCGCCGGGAGTGAGTTGAAGACGCGCTTTGCGTTGGCCCGTGTACTGTCTGCAGACCACTTCCTGAACGCGCAGGGCATTCTCCGGTTCGAGCAGTCACAGGATACAGAGCCGTTACTGGCGACAAGACTGCTTGTTACCCCGGAAACGCTGGAGCGAGTGACAAGTGGTCCGGTCGGTAGCACCCCGAAACAGACGAGCGGATTCCCGGCACGTCTCATCACGACACGTTTGAGCTGGGACGATCTGGTTCTGGCACCAGAGGTGCTGGACAAGATCGACGATATCAATGTGTGGATACGGAGTTCGCACACCATTCTGGAAGACTGGGGACTGGGTCGGACCTTGAAACCCGGTTTTCGTAGTCTGTTTCACGGACCGCCCGGCACTGGCAAGACCTTGACCGCAACCCTGATCGGTGCCACTGCAGGCGTGGATGTCTATCGTATCGATTTGTCGATGGTGGTCTCCAAGTACATTGGAGAGACCGAAAAGAATCTGGCGAAGGTGTTTGATCGTGCTGAAAATCAAGACTGGATTCTATTCTTCGATGAGGCCGATGCCTTGTTCGCAAAACGTACGCAGACCAGTACGTCGAATGATCGTCATGCGAATCGTGAAGTCTCCTTTTTGCTGCAGCGGGTCGAAGACTATTCAGGCGTTGTCATTCTTGCCAGTAATCTGCATGCAAATATCGACGACGCCTTTGCGCGTCGCTTTCAGTCGGTTATCTACTTTCCCATGCCGAGTGCCGATCTCAGGGTCCGACTCTGGCGAGGCATCATCGGCAAGCAATGCCCGATCGATGATGATGTTGATCTTGACGACATCGCCCAGCGCTACGAGCTCTCGGGAGGGTCTATCGTCAATGTGGTTCGCTACGGTGCCATCAAGGCCGTGCAGCAGGGGCACCCCGGAATCAGACGAGCAGACCTGGTTGAAGGGATCCGCCGGGAATTCGGTAAATCCGGCAGAACGATGCGATGAGCGGACGGAATTCCAAGAGGCAAGGTCGATGAGAATGATCCGCGCAGCGTATGAGAAATGCCGATCAGCCAGCTTCCATCGTATTGCATTCATTGGCTTTTCCCTGCTGTTGTCGGCACCGCTGCAGGCTGTTGACTCCTGCGGCACACTGACGGAGAAACAGATTCTCGAGCTTGTACCGAATCGATCGGTGCAGATGAAGGGTCTGCAGCACTCTGTGTACAACGCCTACCGAAAGAGTCCGGACACGCCAGTCGACCGGCGGCTGAGTGATGGCCTCATCGGCGGAAGGACCATGGAACTGCTTGGCACATTCTGCCGCGACCTTGGAATCGATGCCGGGGAGGACACTGCTGAAGAACTGATCGCTGCGGCCGGTGAGCTCGGACTCTTGCAGGAACGCATGCCCGAATGGCGTGAACAGGTGATTGAAGAGGATTTCCTGACCTGGACAGATTCACTGGAATCCGGCGTGTACGGTGGTTCTCTGCACCTCGACGAAAACCTCCCCGAGGGGCCCGTGCGTTTGTTTCTGCTTGACGCGTTCGCCGAGCGGGTTCAGTCCCCGGACACGTCAGGAAGCAGAGATGCAGAGGGTGGCGCAGGACTCTTCGTATTGACAGAGGACGATCTGGTTCTGGCAAACAGTGGTGCACTGGAGGCCGTGAGCGAAGTCGCTGGAGTTCGCTTCAAGACGCGCCGTGATCTGAGGGTTGCGCTTGGCGAAGCGCTGGAGGGGGCAGAGGACGACGCCTCGCGGATCATGGATGGCCTGCTTGCAAAGGTCGATACCATCGAGACCTTCGGCTTGCAGCAGGATTTTCGCAGCCAGCTTGTCGATGGCGTGCCACCTGATCTGCTTGAGCGACTGGCACTACTGAATGAAGGAGAATCCGACTCACGCCAGGCGTTCATCGAGCGGGCAAATACCCTGGTGGGGGAACTCGACAAGCTGTATCGTAAGCAGATTGCAGACCGAGTACCCATCGTCAGCGAGAACGCTGATCAGTCCGATGTCGTAACAGCTCCGGAGTCCTTCGGCGTGTTGCGCCGCCAACTTCGCGCTGACGGCGTGCCGGAGTCCATACTTGCACGCCTTGGTGCGTCTCTTACCGCAGGCTCGCCACGTGTGGTGGGTGCCGTAACGACAGTGTGGAAACAACGAATCTCCGCTCTGGTTGTGCCGCGTCCGGTCTACATGCTCGCGCCTGAGGTGCTGGAGGAACCGGAGTTGCACGCCAGATTGCAGGCAATGCCAGACGAAGTGGCTGAAGCCATTGCGACGTTGACAGATGTGCGATTTCCGAACAGACATCTGTTTCGCAAGGCATTGCAACTGTCTTTGCCAGGTAGCGCCATGGGAACTGACCTCGAAGACAGGATTCTGGTTCTTGCCAGAAAGAGCAAGACTCATCCGGCATTCGACGACCTCGAACTTGCACCCATAAACTGGGAGGGGACGTCATGCGGCTGCTCGCCAGCCGGATTCAGCGATGGTGGTTATCCGGATGAGCTGTATGGTCTGTTTCCGTATTGGCAAGCTCCACAAGCGAATGCCGATGAAGACGGTGCCACCGTGGAAATGGATTTCAGCGCTCTGAATCGGATTGGCTACTATGGGCTGGGTTTCAACGCCGAAGGTGACATCGTCGATGAACTGCATTGGCGTGAACGTGCTTTTGGCGAGAGCGCGAATCCACTTGCACGTCGAGACTTTGCCGACTTCGTCTACGAAGCTCATCAATATCGCACACAGGTAGATGTCGTCATCCACAACGATGACTGGAGCAGCTGGGTACCTGGCCAAGGCAAGGAAACAAGCAACGTCAATGCACGAGTGGCCACAAGACTGGTCGAGTCGATTGCCGGTCTCATTACCCCTGAGCTGCAGCGACTGAGCAATCGCGTCAAGCCCGTCATCACGTTCGGCATCAGTCCAAGGCGTACACTCGGTGACGGTGTGACGCTGGATTTCGATTTCTCTGCAGCGGGGGATGACACTGCCCAATGGTTGTTCGACAACCATCTTGGAGAAACCTTCTACGAGTCTCTCCACCTGGCATTGAACGGGCCATCCGATGAGGATGGCGAAGACGATGACCCTTTTTCCATCAACCTGATGGTTCCTGCCAGTTGCCTGATCGTTGCGTCGGCCTCGTCCACAAGACCGGACGGATGCGCCTATTTTCAGTTGGAGAATCTGCAATACCTGCTCGAATACGTTGATCTGTTTGTGGTGGACATGAGCGAGTTCGAGCCGCAACCCGAAAATGATGATGTGCTGGCGCTGGATGATCGACTTGAGCGGGTGCGCAGTGGCATGGAGTCATTCGAAGACATCGATGTGCGCCTTGCGGTGCTTGGCAAGCTGGTACCGCTGATCGTCGCGGGGCCGGCAGAGGAGGATGTTGAAGCTCTGTCGGATACCATTGCCTATGAGCGCTGGAATTTTGCCGGTCTCGCGTCCTGGTTGCTGCCGTCACAGGAGACCCTGCACCAGGTGACACGGTCAACTTTCATCGGCGATGGGGGTGCAGGTATTCTGGCCTCGGTGGAGGCGCGTGTATGCGGCGTCGTGTGTCCGCTGCGATGGTATGCGCGAATGTTGCTGTTCGTTGTAGGGATGAGCGCTGCGCTGTACATGCTTGCCTCTCTTCACTGGTTCGGGCTGCGCGAGGTCTATGGTCAGATGTGGTTCCGGATGGCGGTCACCGCCATGGTCGTGTTACTGGTTGCGACATTCTGGTGCGACCCGTATTGGGCTCAAAGGCAATCCTTGTTGATGGTGTTTCTGGTGGCACTGGTGCTGGCGGTCTGGTTGCTGTCACAACGCAGCAAGGAACTCGAGAGAACCTATCCGTGATGACATGGCATGCTCACAATACGCAGTCGCCGGTGAACTGGAATCCACAGAGATGTCATCGTGATACATGCGAATGCCAAGGGTGATCGGCAAGACAACAACACGACATCAGCCGAGGCGTCAGCAAAGTCGTCGGACGGCGATGCGGCGCTGGTCGAATTCTCTGATGATCGCGATGAGGCCGTGCAGCTGCGAAATCTGCAATCACTGGCCGACAACAGCACCCGAATCGCACAGCTGAACAGGAAGGGAGGCGCAGCTCCTCCTGCTGACCCCTTCCCAGGTAAGGGTTATCGACTGGGTGGAACAGGAAGACAGGAGGACAGCCCACTGCTTGATTTGCAGGTTGGTGACGATAGGCCGCTTGCGTCACGTCCGGTGAGTGTCAGACGACGGCGAAGACGCAAGGCTCGATCCGCTCGCCCCCTCAATCTGCCACGCGACCCTGGCAGCATGACAATGATGGAGATGCGTTCTCGGGACAGCGGTGGCGGCGCAGGCTCAGGCTCAGGCCAGCTGTCTGGTGAGGAGCAGCTTGCGAACCGCGGGAGTGGATCCGTCACCCTTGTCGAGAGGCCATCAGAAAGACCTGATGCCTCCATGGAGGAGCCTGGCGAAGTTGCCGTGAGTTTCCCTGGTGCTGGCCATTCATTGATACAGAGTGCTGAACCTGAATCTGTAGCACAGGGGCTGGCAGTCTCCCACATTGGCATCGAATCAGACGAATCAATCGCAGAACCTGTCGGTGAGGGTTCAGTTGAAGCAGCGGCGCTTGCCGAGTGGTACCGAAGTTTCATGCGGACGCGAGGATGGGCCAGCGAAGCCGAGATTACTCAGCTTGCCAATTCATTTGGCGTACGCATCAGGATCGTGGCATGTGACGCGGAAGGTAATCAGCTCTACCCGTACGTTGTGGGCATCGGCGGTCCGCTGTTTGCCATTCGCCGGCAAGGGAACCATTATGACGCCATTGCACCCGATGGTTCCATCATTCAAATTCTCGGCGATGGCAACTGCGGATTTGCGGCGTTTTTTCGTGTGGTGACTGGAAGAATACCTGAGTCGGCTGAGGTCGCCGGCCTGCGCGAAATGGCGGTAGTTGGTCTCGGTGATGATGACATTGCGATCATCATGAATGCCGCTGACGATCAGGATGCCGATCTTGCACGTGCGCTGGGTGGACAGGCCAACAAGACTGTGAACGGACAAGTAGCCGATTCGGGCACGGATGAGTTGGAGGGGCAATTGGCCTTCAAAGGGTCGGTCCACAGATTTGGCGGCGAAGCGGGCAGATATCGTCTGGGCGAGTTGCCCGAACTCACGGAGGAAGAGTCGATTCTGTTCGATCATATTGATTGGGCAGAGATGGAGGCGCAGGATGATGCGAGGCAAGACGTGGCTGGCGAGCGCATCGCGATAGACGTCGAAGGCATGGATGACGCGATGGATGAAGAGGCCGGCGAGCGCATCGCGGTAGACGTCGAAGGCGTGGACGATGCGATGGATGAAGAGGCCGGCGAGCGCATCGCGATAGACGTCGAAGGCATGGATGACGCGATGGATGAAGAGGCTGGCGCGCGCATCGCGATAGACGTCGAAGGCATGGACGATGCGATGGATGAAGAGGCCGGCGAGCGCATCGCGATAGACGTCGAAGGCATGGACGACGCGATGGATGAAGAGGCCGGCGAGCGCATCGCGATAGACGTCGAAGGCATGGACGATGCGATGGATGATCTCGTCGTTGGAGGCGGCCAGCCGATGCCTCAAGGTGGACCGGCACTGCTACAGGCACCAGCGGCAGACGATGCCTTGCCGGAGATTGAAGGCGAAAGTGCGGGAGAAGAGCTGCTCGACTTGATTGCAGCCCTGACTGACCTCAGCGGAAATGTTGGTACTGAGGGGCACAACAATGCCGGAGGCCAGCTTGCCGGTGAGGTCTTCGAGCAGGTTGTCAATGGCTGGTTCGGTAGTCAGGGTGACATTCTGTTGTCCGGCATCTCGGATGCCGGGCAGGCCCTGGCTGACGGGGCTGCCATTGGCATTGTCATCGCGAAAGCGCTGAAAACGCTCAGAGACGACGAGTCCTCACCCGCACAGCGAGTTGGAGCACGGCTGGAATTGGTTCAGGCAACGGCTCGCTTTGCTTCAGCGGCGGGGAAGCTCACTGGGGGAACCTATCACGCCTTGTCGGCAGACTCCTCAATCGCCTCGAGTCCGGATTTCGAGTCTGTCTTTGATTTCGCCGCAACTGGCGGTGATTCGATAGCCACCGATGCCAAGCTTGTCGGTGACGTCGGAGGCGCGATGGCCAGCGTGCTGGGTATCGGTCTCACCGTGGTCAAGCTGGTTGACGAGGTGCAGTCCGGCGAATTGTTGAAGGGTGGTTCATCAGAGGCAACAGGGAGAATCGCACTGCGTGGACTGAAGTTGCTGAGCGGTGCTGGCGGCAGTGCCAAGGCAATCGGATTGATTGTCGGTCAGATTCAGGGAGGAGGCCAGATTGCCAGTGGCTTCGGTGGTGCGGCATTCGACGCAGTTTCCACCAATGTCGTTCCGGGTCTTGGTGCAGCCGTGGCTGCGGCCAACGTTGTACGGCAAAGCTATCTCATTCACAAATTACGCAAGCGAATACAGGTGTTGACGCTTGAGATCGACTCGGGGAGACATGCGGGTGGAGACGTAGAGGCAATGCAATTCATCCTGGAAAACATCACCAAACGGATCAAACGGGCTGCGATAGACATCGGCACCGACCTGGTAGCCGCCGCCGGCAGTATTGTCCAGGCCTCGGGTGTTGGCGCAGGACCCGGTATGGCGCTCAGCGTAGGCAGTAGCGCCACCAAGCTGGGGTTTGCAGGTCACAGGGCGGCAAAACAATCGCTGCGTAATCGATCAGCGAAGAAAAGGCAGGAACAAGGTAAGCATGAAAGCTACGCTGACTGGGAAGCCAGACAGAAATCGAAAACCGGTGGGCGTGGAGTGAAGGCGCGATTGAACCGTGCCATCACGATGAACTGGAGCAAAAGTACCGAGAAAAAGGCCAGACGCTACCTGGAGATGGCTCAGCGTATACTGGCGATGGACAGTGACCAGATATTCAGAACGATGGGGTTGAAGAAAAAGCACCTTGACGTGAAAAGTCGATCTGACAAGCTCGATGTCATCGTTGATGCATTGAGGAGGCGATGACAATGGATCTGCTTCATGCTCAAAGCGTTCTGGAGACCGAAGACTACGAGACTCGTCTGGCAGCGGCGACACCGTCGAGTCCTGTCGATCGCCTCGCCGTGGTGCTTCCCGGGGACGATGAGAGCGAAACTCGCCTGTTGTATCTGTTTGCGTTGCCCGGTCTCGAAGGTGTAGTCACAAGCGGAACACTCATGCAGAGCCTCGTCGATCTGGATGTCGACGTGCCAGCAGAAGCCATTGACACGCTTGTGCGTGTCCTGAACGATGTGAACGCCTCTGTGGCGCTGGGTCATTTCGGATTCGATTCCAATCAGCAACGGCTCCATTACCGTTGCGTACAACTCTTACCCGATCATCCAACGCCGGAAGACGATGCTCGCCTGGTGGAGTCGGTGGCGCTGGCACATTTTCTTGTCGACAGGTTTGGTCCGGAAATCATTGATGCAGTAATGTGAAATTCATATCCACCGGGTGCTTGGTGAATGGCTGATTGCATTCCGGAATTGTCAGGCCATTGAATACAGTTGTGCGTTTGTTAATGTAGTAGCACTGAAGGCCGCCTATCATGAGTACTCATGCTGACAAGGTTCTGGACAATGACAGCTGCGCTGTAGCTGGTCGTTTATTTCAGCGGCGAAGCAGTAGCGAATTCATGTTGTCCCGTGAAAGCGATATCGACTCGTTGGGCATACAGCGAAAGCGCCAGGCGAAAGCAGCCACCGATTCGTCGCGCGCCCGATTGACAGCTCTGCAACAGGCCGCCGATAACAGTCCGCAAAACAGGAAAAGCAATCGCTTGCAGAGGATGGCAAACGATCAATTCGATCAGCATCACCCGAATAGCCAGTCGTCCGGAAACAATACGGGTTTACCCGACAAGCTGAAAAATGGCATGGAAAATCTTTCCGGGATGAGTCTTGATCATGTCAGGGTGCACTATGGCTCGACCAAACCGGCGGCATTGCAGGCCCACGCCTATGCCGTCGGTAGCGATATTCATATTGCCAAGGGGCAGGAGCGACATTTGCCTCACGAACTCGGCCATGTTGTCCAACAGGCGGAAGGTCGGGTCAGGCCCACCCGCAGGGTGAACGGCTTGTCGATAAGCGATGACGTCGGCCTGGAGCACGAAGCGTCGGAGATGGGAGTGAGAGCGCTGGATGATGTCAGGCAAGAAAAACGGTTGATGCACGCAGAAGGAATAGTCCAGCACGTGGCTGATGGTTTTTCTTACGCAGATTCTTGTAAATCTGCTGGAAATCGTAACAGACTGCCGTCTTTTTCCTGTGGTGTCGTGCAACGAATCTCGAAAGAGGAACTTGTCGGATATTTTGAAAGGATCCGGCAGTCGTTGCAGAAACTAAGCGTTGAAGCATCCCTGAACAAGGATCAGGAGTTTTATTTTCAAAGAGTGAGCGGCAAATTGATCGTGCTGGGCCGGCAAGCGAGCGAACTCGAAGCGGGAGATGAAGCGGGTGCAAAGGCATTGAAAAAGGAATGGATACGCTGGTCGAAAACGACAGCCTATTCGCACGCCGGAGGGCAGGAATATATAGAAGAATTACAGAGCGTAAGAACGAGAGTCAACGAGGAAAGCAGTCAAAAAAAGCAGCAACTCGAAAATGAAGAGCTCAGGCGAGTGGAAGCCGGGGCTCGCGCTCAACGCAAGGCTGATCTGCGCAGGAGGAATGATGCGGCTGTTCGTGGCATTCTGCAGCAGGTTGTCAAGGCCCGAAAGGTCTCTGGGCAAGAGCATTACAATGCCGGTAGTAACAAGCATATTACCATTGAAGGGGGGACGGATAACCCATTGAGACTGGAGCATGGCGACAAGGTGGATGATTTCAGGTTGACGGATATCGTGAGCCATGTAAAAGCGTCAGACAGTGCTATAGCAAAAGTGGTTTTTGTCCGTAATACAGGGAACATATTGGTGCATGTCCAATAGCAGCGTGGATCGCGGATACCGCTGGAGGTAGGGTGTCCGTCAATCCTTTATCATCCTGGTCAAGAATAGCGAAGAAAGATGGATGGACTCAGGGAGGTGTATGCTGTGTGCCACATGCTGACAAGACAGAGGCAACGGCAGATTGATCCTGTTTGACAGGACCCTGTGCCGTGCATCCATCGATCCTCCAGGCGATAGCGGAGAAGCTGAACATGATGCCAACGAACACTGGTCATGTATTCATGGCAATGAGCCTTGATGGGTTTGTAGCGCGTGAAGATTTTTCACTGGATTGGCTGATGAAGCAGAACACCGAGGGCGAGGCACATGGCCATGAGGCGTTCATGTCCTCGGTGGACTGTGTGGTAATGGGTAGTGGTTCGTTTCGCACTGCACTGAAGTTCGATATCTGGCCCTATGAGAAGCCGGCAGTCGTGTTGAGCAAGTCATTGAACCCCAGAGACATCCCTGACAAGCTGCGTGACAAGGTCAGCATCTGCGAACTGACACCGCCTGAGGTCATGGCATCGCTGGCGGAGAAAGGCTGGCAGCGCGTGTATGTCGACGGTGGGAAAATCATTCAGAGTTTCCTGCGAGAAGGTCTGATCAGCGACATGACGGTGACGCTCGTCCCCATTCTGATCGGATCAGGCAAGCGAATGTTCGGTGAGCTGGATGCTGATATCGATCTGCAACTGTTGGAATCCAGTTCATTCCCGTCGGGTCTGGTCACGTCCAGGTACAGGATCGTGCCGTTATCCTGACAACCATCGGATAGCACGTCGAAAAGCCGGGCGGCTAACAGAAGAACTTCCGTGAAAGGTCCTGTCGATGGATGGGCGTTGAATCTTCTTCAATGCAGATCCGGTGGCTCTTCACGATCACATTTCAGACACTCCAGAACTTCACCCAGCCTGGACGCACGACCCTCGTCAGACTCCACCCAGGGCCTGCTTGTCCAGGGTGGGTTGTGACGAACATGCTGCGTATGTCGGCATTCCAGCTCGGCGACCCAATCGTCCAGTTCGTCCTTGTGAAAGCCGGTAATCCTCCGTCTCATCGAGGCCGGATGCTTGACGAATCTGCATCCACTAGTGAGTGGCGAATGCCAGGATGCCATCGGCTATGTACTGCACCGACAAGGCGGCGAGCAGGACGCCCAGCAATCGCGTGACCACGAGTTTGCCTGTAGCCCCGATGTACTTGTCCAGCCAGTGTGCACCGACCAGTACCGCTGCAGTCAATGCCATCATGATCGTGATGATGCCGATCAGTGTCAGACGGCCAGCCCAGAGGCTCACGGCAGGATCCCCCGAGAGTTCCGAGGAGAGCAGGATGGTGGCCGATATCGTACCGGGCCCTGCCAGCAGCGGGATGGCCAGCGGAAAAACCGCGAGGCTCGCAATATGATCCGCCGCGGCTGTATTCGAGGCTTCCTCCCGCCGTTCCTGCCTAAATCCGTAGATCATCTCGAAAGCCGTCACGAACAGCAACAGTCCTCCAGCAATGCGGAAGGCGTCAATAGTGATGCCGATGCCATCGAGCACCGCCATGCCGGTGACAGCAAACAGCACCAGTATGGCAAGTGCAATCCCCGAGCCGCGCAAGGCAATGCTGCGTCGCACCGATGCGCTCATGCCGGCGGTCAACCCGAGAAACAGCGGCATATTGCCCAGGGGGTCGATGGTAACGAATAGCGTGATGAACGCATTGATCACGCTGTCCATTGAAGGCATGGCAGAAGGCTCGAAAGTGGCAGGCAAGGGGTGGATGATCGGTGGCTATCTCATCCGCGTCAAGGCCCCCGGTGTCACACCGGGGCAGGGTGTTTCTGCTGCCAGTGTTCGGCAATGTCGATCCTCCGCGCCACCCAGACCTCGTCAAAGGATTGGACGTAGTCCAGAAAGCGCGCCAGAGCCGCGATACGACCGGGTCGACCAACCAGGCGGCAATGCAGTCCCACGGACATCATGCGTGGCGTCTGATCGCCTTCGGCATACAGTGTGTCGAAACTGTCCTTGAGATAGTTGTAGAACTGTTCGCCAGCGTTGAAACCCTGCGGCGATGCGAAGCGCATGTCATTGGCGTCCAGCGTGTAGGGGACGATCAGTTGCGGTTTGTCGCCGTACATGGCATCCCAGTAAGGCAGGTCATCAGCATAGCTGTCGGCGTTGTAGGTGAAGCCGCCTTCTTCGGCCACCAGACGATGCGTATTGGGACTGCATCGACCCAGGTACCAGCCTGCAGGGCGTTGCCCGGTAACGCGTGTATGTGTCTCGATGGCCTTGTGCAGATGCTCACGCTCGACAGCCTCGTCCGTGAATTGGTAGTCGATCCAGCGATAGCCATGGCTGGCTATTTCCCAGTCGGCATCCAGCATGGCCTTGACGGCATCGGGGTTGCGTTCCAATGCCATGGCAACGCCAAACACCGTGACCGGCAAGTTGCGCTCGGTAAAAAGGCAGTGCAGGCGCCAGAAGCCGACACGGGAGCCGTATTCGTAGATGGATTCCATGTTCATGTGCCGCACACCGCTGTGTGCCTGAGCGCCGACGATTTCCGACAGAAAGGCTTCGGAAGCCTTGTCGCCATGCAGGATGCAATTCTCGCCGCCTTCCTCGTAGTTGATCACGAACTGCACCGCAATACGTGCCTTGTTCGGCCAGGCAGCCTGTGGCGGGCGATTGCCATAGCCGATCATGTCTCGCGGGTAGGGTGCGTTGGCAATGGTCTCCAGACGCAGCAGGGCGATGCGGTTGATTTCCTGCAGCGCCCGTTCGAATTCGGCGACAGGCGCGTTCTTCAGCCGCTCTTCGAAGCCGGCGAGAATCTGGTGCCGGTCACTGCCGCGCACGGCCATGATGAAGGGCATGTCGAAACGCGCCTTGTAGGCTGAATTCAGCTGCTCGAACCGCGCCAGTTCCTCCTTGCTGCACTGGTCGAGTCCGGCGCTGGCCTGTTCATCACTGGAGTCACTGGTGAGTTCACCCTTCAGCGCCGCCTTGCCGGCAAGGTCGGGGTGAGCACGTATCAGTACCAGTTGTTCCTCCTTGCTGGCCCGCGACAGCGTGGCGGCCATGGCAGCTCCCAGCATCGTGACTTGTGAGTGGCTGCTATCCAGTCCGCCCTGCCAGGTGCGTTGTGCTACCCAGGGCGAATGTTCGTAGACGCCGCCGAAGCGTTCGACGAAGGCCTGTTCACTGAGACTGGCTGGCGGCTCTGTGAATGTGAAATCCGGTTGGGAACTGTTCATGGCGTATCACTGGTCCATTCAGAAGGTGGAACGGGTGCGTTCCTAGCATGAGTTCATTTGTACACAAAAATGGATACAAAAACAAGTACAAACATGTTGACACAATCTGGACAACCCTTTACTGTCCTGCGAAGCCTGACGTATTGGCTGATCAACTGACGATGCCGACATCAACCGGGAGCTTCTCGCCATGGGAAAACTGACGACTCACGTTCTGGATACCACACGTGGTAGACCCGGACACGGTATCAGCGTATCGCTATACCGCATCGAGAACGAGCAGCGCAAGCTGTTGCGTCAACTGGTCACCAATGATGACGGGCGCTGTGATGAGCCACTGTCCAGCGGTGAAGAGCTGCAAACGGGGGTCTACGAGCTGCTGTTTGCCGTGGGTCCGTACTTCGCGGCGCTGGAGGGACAGGCTGTGAAAAACGATATCCGCTTTCTCGATGACGTGATCATCCGTTTCGGTGTTCCCGATGCCGATCAGCACTATCATGTTCCGCTGTTGATCACGCCGTTCAGCTATTCAACCTATCGCGGCAGCTGAGGACAGGATGATGGAAGGTTATATTCTCGAATGGCTGAACCTGCTGGGGCGCTGGGTGCATCTGGTCACCGGCATCGCCTGGATCGGCGCATCGTTCTATTTCGTCTGGCTGGACAATTCCCTGCGCGCCCCCAAGGAAGCTGCCGATGCAGAGCTGGGTGTCGGCGGTGAAGTCTGGTCAGTGCACGGCGGCGGTTTCTATCACGCACAGAAATACAAGGTCGCACCGCCGGAACTGCCGCAGACGCTGCACTGGTTCAAATGGGAGGCCTATACCACCTGGATTACAGGCATGTTCCTGCTGTGCCTGATGTACTGGTATCAGGCGGAGATCTACCTGATCGATCCCAGTGTGCTGGCATTGAGCAAGCCGGTTGCGGTATTGCTGGGCATGCTGACTCTCATCGTCGGCTGGATCGTCTACGATCAACTGTGCAAATCGAAGATCGGGGAGGAAGAGAACAAGCTGAGTCTCGCCATGCTGGCATTCACCAGCATCGCCGCCTTTGTGCTCTGTCAGGTTTTTGGTGGCCGGGGGGCCTATCTGCACTATGGCGCCATGTTGGGTACCATCATGGTCGCCAATGTCTTCTTCGTGATCATGCCCGGGCAACGGGATCTGGTTGCGGCAAAGGCAGAAGGGCGAGCGCCGGACCCGAGTCATGGCATCCGTGCCAAGCAGCGCTCCGTGCACAATACGTTCTTCACGCTGCCTGTGCTCTTCGTGATGATCAGCAACCACTACTCCATGACCTGGGGTCATGAATACAACTGGCTGATCCTGATTGCACTGTCGGTTGCAGGAGCGCTGATTCGCGTGTATTTCGTGCAGCGCCACCACGATAAGGAAACGCCGATTCCTCTGGTTGTGGCTGCCGTACTGATCATGGGCGTGGCTGCTGCCATTGTGCCCAAACCAGCTGCCCCGGTTGCCGTGGACAGCTCTGTCAATGCCTCCGAGTTGTTTGCCAGGGTGCAAGTGGCGATGCATGAACGTTGCACCGTCTGTCACGCCAATGCGCCGGCACAGCCGGGCTTCAGCGCACCGCCCAAGGGGATCGTTCTGGAGACAGCCGATGACATCGTGCAGCATGCCGAAACGATTCATCAGCAGGTAGTCGTTACCAAGGCCATGCCGATCGGTAATCTGACGCAAATGACAGACGAAGAACGTGATCTGATTGCCCAATGGTATCAAACAGGAGCCAAGTCGGAATGAACGCACCGATCTATCACGCACCGCATGGCGGATTGCCGCCGCAGACCGATCTGCTGACAGACCGGGCTGTTGTCAGCGAAGCTTATACGGTCATTCCCAAGGGCGTGCTGCGTGATATCGTGACCAGCTACCTGCCGTTCTGGACCGATACCCGGGTCTGGATCATTGCCAGGCCCATTGCCGGCTTTGCCACCACGTTTTCGCAGTACATCATGGAGGTGTCACCCGGTGGTGGCAGTGACAGGCCGGAGCCGGAATCGACCGTGGAAGGCGTACTGTTTGTCATGGAGGGGGCCTTGTCACTGACCATTGAAGGTGAGGAGCACGAACTGACACCGGGTGGCTATGCATTCCTGCCGCCTCGCTGCAAATGGCGTGTAGCGAACAAGGGCGATGAGGCGTGTAGATTCCACTGGATTCGCAAGGCCTATGAATTCGTCGATGGACTGGATGTGCCTCCGGCCATTGTGACCAATGAGCAGCAGGTTGCTCAGACACCGATGCCGGAGACCGATGGACGCTGGGCGACCACGCGTTTTGTCGATCCGACGGATCTGCGACACGACATGCATGTGACCATCGTGACACTGGAGCCGGGTGCGGTGATTCCGTTTCTGGAAACCCATGTGATGGAGCATGGTCTTTACGTACTGGAAGGCAAGGGCGTCTACCGTCTCAATCAGGATTGGGTGGAAGTGGAAGCCGGTGATTTCATGTGGCTGCGCGCCTTTTGCCCACAGGCCTGCTATGCCGGCGGACCCGGCAAGTTTCGTTATCTGCTGTACAAGGATGTGAATCGACATGCGGCATTGTCATGAGGTGTCGGCGTTGTAGTACAGCTTTGTGTACAATTGTTGTTCTCGGAATGTAGGCGGCAATGTAAACAGTGGCTAAAAGCACCAATGAAGCGAAGTCGGGCAGCGTGCTGGGTGATATGTTGCAGCCTTCGGAAAAACAGGCCAGTCAGACGCAGGACGAAAGGCTGTACAACGAGATCCTTGATGCCATCCTGGATCATCGGCTGAGCCCCGGTGTGAAGCTCAAGGAAGACGAGCTGGCCGATATCTTCTCGGTCAGTCGAACGGTTGTCAGACGCGCTCTGCTACGCCTGTCTCACGATCGCATAGTGGATATGCAGCCGAACCGCGGCGCTACCATCATTCGCCCGGATGTACGCAAGGCCCGTGAAATCCTGGGGGTGCGCAAACTCATAGAAGCCGAAGTGGTGCGGGAAGCCACGCTGCGAGCCTCTCCCGACGCTTTGGCAGAACTGCGCCAGTGTGTGGAGAATGAGCGTGATCATGTACGGCGCCAACAGCACGGGGCAGGCCTGCGACTCTCCGGAGACTTCCACATACGGCTCTCGGCATTGTCCGAGAACACCACCTTGAAAAGCTATCTGATGGAACTGGTGCCACAGACCTCCCTGATCATTGCGATGTACCAGACTCCCCAGCACGATCTGTGTTCACATCAGGAGCATTTCGACATCATCGATGTCATGGCAAGCGGTGATGCGGATGCTGCCGTCGCTGTGATGGCCGAGCATCTGCAGCACCTCGAGGACAAGCTGGATCTGGACAACGAACGATCCCCCGGGGATCTGTATGCAGCGTTTGCGCATGTAAAGGGCGTGAGCTGAATTCTCCGACCGGGTTCTCGGGTCAACAACAGCCAATCTGAGCCGCGGCCGTCAGGCGTCATGGTTTCCAGCTGTATGAACTGTTCCAGGTTGCGCTGGCACGTTTCAACGTACGAAGGTGGCATTCGTGGCTTCAAACGGCTCGATGCTCTGTCGCATGATGCCCTGATTGAACACCGTCTCCGGACTGGCCTCACAGGTGTACTCGTCAGTTCCACCGATCAAACGACCCGCTCTATCCATTTCCAGTCTGGAGATTGACGGATCATCCGTTGAATCGGTGCTCAGCTTTCGCAGCCGGATTTCAGCAGGGCGGTACAGATGATGAGGGCAGCATGCAATTTCATACCCGCATACTCTACCGTAAGCGGGAAACTGCGACCCCTCGAAAGTGTGGATGTTGTGCTAAGGCACACAAAAAAAAGGGCAGGGTTCTGCCCCATCCATCAGGCTGCGAAGGTCTTCTTGTCCGTGAGTGTTCCGTCCTCCTTGACCGTCTCCAGATGCATGTCGAACCCCCACAGCTTCTGCAGATGCCTGAGTACGATATCCGATTCCTTCGACAAGGGTCGATTGCGATGCAGGCGATGTTGCACGGTCAGTGATCGATCACCATTGAGATCGAAGCCGGTTATCTGCAGATCGGGATATTGGCCATCGCGGTTGTACTGCTCCGAGAGAAGTCGGCGCACACGTCGGTAGCCTTCCTCGTTGTGGATGCTGTCTATTTCCAGGTACTCCTTTTCCTCCTGATCAGCGATGGCGAAGATATGGAACTCTCGGATGAGTTTCGGGGACAGATATTGGGCTATGAATGACTCATCCTTGTAATTCCGCATGGCAAAATCCAGCGTTTCCTGCCAGGGCGTATCCACGATTTCCGGGAACCAGTACCGGTCCTCCTCGGTCGGATGCTCACACATGCGCTTGATGTCCATGAACATGGCAAATCCGAGCGCGTAGGGGTTGAATCCTCCGTAGCCCCGTTCATCGAACCCGCGTTGCGCGATGACGTTCGAGTGAGAGGCAAGTACCTCGATCATGAATCCATCATCGACCAGACCCTTGTCGTACATGCGGTTCAGAATCGTGTAGTGCCAGAAGGTTGCCCAACCTTCGTTCATGACCTTGGTCTGGCCCTGAGGGTAGAAGTACTGTCCCATCTTGCGCACGATGCGGATGATCTCACGCTGCCAGCCAGCGAGCTTTGGCGAGTATTTCTCCAGAAAATACAACAGATTCTCTTGTGGCTCTTCCACGGTGCCTGCCGGTTTTTCCGACGGTTCGTCATTGGCTGCGACGGGAATCGTACTCCAGATTTCGTCATGACGCTTCCACTCGTATTCCTCTCGCTCGCGTTGCCGGTTCAGCTCCTCGGCAACCGAGAGCTGGCGCGGTCGCTGATAACGTGACACACCATAGTCGCGCAAGGCATGGCAGGCGTCGAACATGTCCTCGACGGCCTGTATCCCGTGTCGCTCCTCACAGCGGCGGACGAAGTTCTTGGCGAAGACCATGTAGTCCACAATGGCGTCGGCGTTGGTCCATTGACGGAACAGGTAGTTTCCCTTGAAAAACGAGTTGTGACCGTAGCAGGCATGCGCGATGACCAGACCCTGCAGCGGCATGGAGTTTTCCTCCATCAGATAGGAAATGCAGGGGTCGGAGTTGATGACGATTTCATAGGCAAGCCCCTGAGCTCCTTTGCGATAGGCTTCTTCCTGAATGATGAACTGCTTGCCAAAGGACCAGTGTGGGTAGGAAATTGGCAGACCGGATGAGGCATAGGCATCCAGCATCTGCTCCGAGGCGATGATCTCTATCTGATTCGGGTAGCAATCAAGCCCGAACTCGCCAACGGCCACCTCCTTGATGGCCAGGTCGTACTTCTCGATCAGATCGAAGTTCCAGTCGGGTCCCTGCGACAATGGTTGAGCGCTGTTCATGGAGTGTTTCCCGCCGTGTCTGAAGAAAACAGCGTACGAAATACCGGGTAGATATCTCGGTGCTCGCTGACCGAGGCCATTGCAAAATGCGGCGACTCGATGCGCTGATAGGTGGAAGCCAGCGTCGAGATACGTGAACTTGTCTGCTCACTCACCTCGATGTAGGCGTAATAGCGAACCAGCGGCAACAGATGATCTTCGAGAAATCCGCGACTGCGTTCCGGGTCGGCGCCAAAGGCGTCGCCGTCGGATGCTTGCGCGGCGTACACATTCCACTGATCTGCCGGATACCGAGCCGCAATCACCTCGCGCATGAGTTCCAGGGCCGAATAGACCACGGTGCCACCGGTCTTCCGATCATTGAAGAAGGTCTGTTCATCGACCTCATCGGCATCATTCGTATGACGAATGAAAACGATCTCCACGCGCTCATATTTACGTGTCAGAAACAGGTGCAGCAACGTGTAGAAGCGTTTCGCCAGATCCTTGCGCTGCTCGTTCATGGAAGCCGATACGTCCATCAGACAGAACATCACTGCCTGGCTCATGGGCTTGGGAACCATGATTCTGTTGCGAAACCGTAGATCGATGTCATCGAGAAAGGGCACTCGCTCGATGCGCTTCTTCAGCAGCTCGATTTCGGACTCGTCTACCTGCTGAGCTTCATTGTCGGGATCGTCGGTTTGCAGTGCCTCGATTTCATCGAGGCGACGTCTTGCACCGCTGCGCAGGGCTATGCGCCTGCCCAGTGCCTGCCGCATGGTTCGCACCACCGACAGATTGGTGGGCGAGCCCTGTGATGTGTAGCCGGCGCGTTGCGGTTTGAGTTCCTTGATGTCACCAACCTGCGTCCGGACCAGATGAGGCAGTTCCAGGTCATCGAAGAACAGGTTCATGAATTCCTCGCGTGACAGGGCGAAGGTGAAGTTGTCTTCACCGCTGCCGCCTTCACCATCCCCACTGCCGTCACCATCGCCTCCGCCACCGGGAGGGCGCTTCAGGCGATCTCCCGGATTGAAGGTGCGATTCCCGGGCAGTACCATTTCCCGGTCGCCGCCGTTGCCATGACGCAGATGCGGTTCAGAGACGTCGCGGGCCGGCAACTTGACCTTGCCGCCTTTCTGCATGTCCTGAATGGATCGCTCGGACACCATGTCCGCAACCGAACGTTTGATCTGAGCCTTGTAACGCCGCATGAAGCGCGCTCGATTGGCGGCATTCTTGTTGCGATCATTCAGACGTCTGTCGATGATGACGGACATGATGTATGTCTCCCGCTACTGCGATTTTCTGACCCGCAGATACCATTCGCACAACAGACGAACCTGCTTTTCGGTATAGCCCTTTTCGATCATGCGCTTGACAAAGCTCTCGTGCTTGCTTGCCTCATCCGAGGATGATTTCGCGTTGAAGGAAATGACCGGTAACAGTTCTTCGGTGTTGGAGAACATCTTCTTCTCGATGACTTCGCGAAGCTTCTCGTAACTGGTCCAGGAAGGGTTCTTGCCACCCTTGTTGGCGCGAGCGCGCAGCACGAAGTTGACGATCTCGTTGCGAAAGTCTTTCGGATTGGCAATGCCTGCCGGTTTCTCGATCTTCTCCAGTTCGTCATTGAGTTGTGCACGATCGAAACTCTCGCCGGTTTCCGGATCACGATAGTCTTCATCCTGAATCCAGTAATCCGCATAGGTCACATAGCGATCAAAGATGTTCTGACCGTACTCGGAATAGGATTCCAGATAGGCTGTCTGGATTTCCTTGCCGATGAAGTCGGCGTAGCGTGGTGCCAGATAGCCCTTGATCAGCTCGATGTAGCGTCGCTGTACCTCATCGGGCAATTGTTCCCGCAGCAGGCGCTGTTCAAGCACGTACATCAGATGCACCGGGTTTGCCGCTACTTCGCTCTGATCGTAATTGAATACACTGGACAACACCTTGTAGGCAAAACGGGTCGAGATTCCACTCATGCCTTCGTCTATGCCGGCGAAATCCCGGTACTCCTGTACCGATTTGGCATCGGGTTCGACATCCTTCAAATTCTCGCCATCGTACACACGCATCTTGGTGAACACATTGGAATTCTCCGGTTCAACCAGACGAGACAGGACCGAGAACTGCGCCATCATGTTCAAGGTGCCAGGCGCGCAGGGAGCATCGGAAAGCGAGCTGTTGGCCAGAAGTTTTTCGTAGATCATGACCTCCTCGGAAGCCTGCAGGCAGTAGGGCACCTTGACGATGTAGATTCTGTCGAGAAATGCCTCGTTATTCCTGTTGTTACGAAATGAGCGCCATTCGGATTCATTCGAGTGAGCCAGGATGACGCCCTGGAAGGGCATGGCGGAGAATCCTTCCGTTCCCTTGTAGTTGCCTTCCTGGGTGGCAGTCAACAGCGGATGCAACATCTTGATGGGCGCCTTGAACATCTCCACGAACTCAAGGAGGCCCTGATTGGCCTGGCAAAGCCCGCCGGAATAGCTGTAGGCATCCGGGTCATCCTGAGAGAACGACTCCAGCATGCGGATGTCGACCTTGCCGACCAGCGAGGAAATATCCTGATTGTTCTCGTCTCCCGGTTCTGTCTTGGCAATGGCTACCTGTCGCAGTACGGAAGGCTGTATTCGAACCACCTTGAATTGCGTCAGATCACCGTTGAATTCCTCAAGCCGTTTGATGGCCCAGGGGCTCATGATGCCGGTCAGATAACGCTTGGGAATCTTGTATTCTTCTTGCAGCGCATCAGCTTCACGCTCCGGGTTGAACAGGCCCAGTGGGGACTCGTTGATGGGAGAACCCTTCAGGGCATAGATCGGGAAGGACTCCATCAACTGCTTCAGTTTCTCGGCGATGGAAGACTTGCCGCCGCCCACCGGCCCCAGCAGATAGAGCACTTGCTTGCGCTCTTCCAGGCCCTGCGCGGCATGAGTGAAGTAGGAGACGATCTGTGAAATCGCCTCTTCCATTCCGTAGAAGTCCTTGAATGCCGGGTATCGACGAATCACCCGGTTCGAGTGGATTCGCGACAGTCGCGGATCTTCGCGGGTATCCACGTATTCGGGTTCGCCGATGGCCGCAAGCATCCGCTCCGCGGCACTGGCATATGTCAGGGGATCCTCCCGACACAACTCAAGGTAGTCCATCAGGGACATTTCTTCGTCGCGAGCCTTGGCGTAAGTCTCGCGGTAGGTTTCGAACAGTTTCACGTTAGAACCTCCAGAGCAACCTTGCGCACATACCGACATAGCATGTCGTTCAGTTGCGGGTCAATTATTCATGGCATGAACATACGACTGATACGTTGCAATCCCTTCAAGCGCTCACCGTAGTGCATAGCAGATTTTCAAATTCGATTTCGCCGCTTCGACTTAAACGATAGTGACTCATTCAGTTTCTGTCACGGTGTCATTAACACTGATTTCTGCGAATTTCCCGCAGGTCGTCGTGCAGCTACTTCAGCAAGAAACAGTCCGTTACTCCTTTGTCACACAGGTTTTTCTCGATGAAACGTCGTTGCATACCCATAGGACTGCGGTGCGTGGGGATTTGTTCCACGTCAAGAAAAGCGTCAGACAGACCGCCTCGTTTGCCAGGGTCGGCAACACTCAAGGCATTGTTGGTCAAGTATCGAAACACGATGGTGCGGCAAAGGCTGTCGGCTGCTTTCCCATGGGGCAGGGTAATTTGACCATTGCCTTGTGTAAGACGAGGCTGTTCGCACGCAGGCACGCAGGCACGCAGGCACGCAGGCACGCAGGCACGCAGGCACGCAGGCACGCAGGCACGCAGGCACGCAGGCACGCAGGCAC
>NZ_JBQYLE010000006.1:0-28000 GCF_052681095.1 Granulosicoccus sp. 3-233 | reverse complement strand
GCAGGCGGCCATACATATTGCTGGTCCGGTCGGCGGTGCGCTCTCCCGTCAGGCCATGGCGACGCTGCGCCTTTCCACACGGAATTCCTCTTCACGTACCTGGCCGTGGAAGTCGGAGATCTGCACCCTGATGCGTGCCGCCCGGGTGAACAGAGGTGCGGCATCAAACGCTTTCTTTCCGCAACGCATCGGTTGCGTTGAGTGCTCGATGACGCCTTGTTCGTCCTCCATGCGGCCGAAGCAGAACTCCTGGTCAAACGCTCGTGCCAGTACCGAATGGTTGCCGCAGCTGAGCGCGTAGTTGACATGCTCGAGCAATGACCGAGTATGAATGGTCCTTTCATGCCAGCCGCGCCCCATGGCGAAGCGCGTTGCCGTCCACAGGATGACAAGAGTCTGCCCCTGCGAATTGGACATCTGGCGAGCCTGAGGGAGTGTCGTATCGACAGACTCCCAGAGTGCCTCGCAAGGGGCATGAATACCGATCTCGCGCAGACCCTCGGGAGTTTGCAGGATCTTGCCGGTATCAATGCCTTTCAACGGGCCCTGGAAGTTGATGTGACGCCTCCAGGTACATACCCCATCAACCAGGGTGGTTCTGCCTGCAAACCCTTCGGCTCTGGCCAGCAATCGCAGTTGACCAGCGTCGAGTGCCGACAGCGATGGCGCGTGTCTGAACGCCTTTGCGGCGGCAGGTAATCGCAAGTCCACATGCATCTGTTCGCCCTGCATCCACAGGACGTGGCTCGTGCTGTCTTCGCATTCGGGTGTTCGCAACCAGCGTCGTCGCCAAAGTCCTCCTGCATCGAGCAGTTCCGGCGTGCGCCTGTCCATCAGGTTGCGTTCTCGTTGTGCCGAGCCAAGGTGAATGTCAGCGTATCGACAGAACCGACCGCGACGGATGGCCAGTATTCCATGGCAATCTGCGCGGCAGGATGTATTGGCGCGCCGTCAAGCTCGGGGCCATGTTCTACCAGATCCGTTCGCTGGAAGTCCTGAAGAAAGACATCGGGTTCTGAGTGAAAACCAGCGGCCTTGATCAGTGTGCAGGCACGCCGTAATTGTTCACGGTAATCAGATGTTTCGGGATTGCCGGCTTCGTGATTTTCGTTGAAGACAGCCGCTTGTCCATCAATGATCGAGAAGACGTTTCGATCTGCGGGTGATGGCATTCTGTTCAAATGACCAGTATGTCTGCCTGACGACATGACGGGGAGGCAAGATCAGGTTTTGCAGATGAGCCAGTGCTGTGCAATGAGGTGTCAGACTTGCTTACAGGCATAGGATTGCTCCGGTAATGAAGGCTGGAAGTGGCTGCGTTCTGAAGATGAAGCTATCACTCGGAATGGGGTTCATTGCTTCTTTTTCAGCAACAATGTTGTGACCCGCAGGTTCAGGTGCTGCGGCATGATCCCGAAGCTGTCATGAGCAGGTGTCATCGCAGGAGGCAGCTGCTCAGTCGGAATCTGATGCAGGTATGGCACCTTTGCACCGATTTGGAGCAATGGCGCTCAGAGACAGGGTGTGTGTTTCCGAGCTTGACAAGCGGCCATTCGAACCACAGCCCGATCCCTGATCAGGCTGTGATGCTTGCCATGTCTGGTAGCGGTGAAATTTCTACCTGTCCACCAGACCTCGAATGATCCACGCTAATCAGGTTGCGGTTGACGCTTTTCCCTTCAGAGGTATGGCCACGAGCGCCTCACGCTGAACCTCTCGTATGCGTGAATTGACAATCTCACGGACTTCATCATATCGCGTCAGCTCCATGGTCATTGTTTGTGAGGTGACCCATAACTCGAGCGTTTCTTTGCCCCAATGAATGAAAAGGATGTTCTTCTTCTGATCGTTGTGCACGAAGTTGTATGCACCGAGCGCCAGAGAGAGCACCCCCGTTGAGCTGTCGGCTGCACCGATCTGGAAGTTCGATCCGTTACGGTACGTCGTGTTCCTGTCGAACAGGGCAATTGTCTGATCACTGCTGGTCAGGGCCTTCAATGACTTGATGGCCTCTTTCAGTATCTGCATCTGGTTGCCGGTAGCTACCGCCGCGATGGTATCCAGTATCGCACCGTTGATGGTAGCGCTGCCCGATACGGATTTCGTGATCAGCACCGGTGATGAAGAACGTAACCAGCCAAGGAGGGACAGCGTATCGATATAGGTATCAAACCAGCGTTGACGTTCGGATATCGGATCCGCTGCGGCATCGGCAGCAAGCTGGGCGAACAGCGTTGAGGAGAGAATGTCCGATTTGTGGGAAACCGGCATGTTGTCGGTAAAGCTGATCAGGGAGGAAGCGTTGATCGCGGCGTCAAGATCCCCCGGGACCGGTGGTGTCATGGCATCACGGCTTCTGGACGAAGAATCGCTCGCTTTGGCCAGTCGCATGCCTCTGACGGCTGTTCGGCGGTTCTGGTCTGAGGATATCATTGGCGTTGTATCTCTGAATTCAACCGGCCAGGTACAGTTCTCACCTCGCGTATCAAGGTGGGTGAAAGTGTTGTAGCGACCGACACCACCATGAAAGGATCCTTCGAAGTCTCTCATGCGTCTGATTTCCGCTGCCACTTCATGCGCCGGTACATCACGAACCACAAAATCCAGTGCACTGAATCGCTTGTGCTGACTACCGGGCTTGCCACCCACCGCACGGTTGTATCGATCCGAGCGATAGGCACTGGTTATCAGAATGGGGCGTCCTGATCTCTTCCTGTAGTTGTCGAGCACTTTGGCAGTATTGACGATATTCGGCCAAAGTGTGCGAGGTGGAAAGTCATTCTCGACTGGGGTACCACCATCGCCAGGGGTCGCCGTACCGTGCAACAGAAATTCGTCGGCACTGAAATACTCGAGCCCGAGAGTGGCGATGAATGAAACGAATGCCGGATAATCTTCCCACTGTTCTCTGGCCGAATGGCCGGACCTCGATGACAGCCTGGCTGTGCCTCGCGCGCCTGTTGCGGTGTCAGTCTGTGCAAAGAAGCGTTCAATGTCTTCCTGGGAAATCACATCCGACTCATTGCCTTCATCGGACATGCCGGCATCCTGAAACGGAACCTCGGTGATATTTTCCAGCCATTGGTTGAAAGGGCTGCTACCCGGCGGGAATCCCTGCAGGGAGTGTCGTGATGGCCTTTCCCACTGGCTGAAGGGAACTTGCGCAAGATATCCCTGATCACGCACCAGCGAGGTGTTCAACTGGGCTGTCTGTGTCTGCCAGTTCATCGCACGATTGATCTCATCAATGAACTCGCCGTAGTTTCCCGTGAAGGTACCGTTGTTCCAAACCGTCTTCAGGGCTGCCGTGAAGCGACCATTCCGAGCGCCATCCCCTGCAAGCTGTTCCTCGTGGCAAGCGCCCAGATGCAATACGGACGCGTTGACGGCCGCTGTCATCGGGTTGTTGACAATCCTCTCATCCACTCGCTCGAACTGGCTGGCATAGGCCTTGTAATCATCCAGGTTTCTCAGCCAGACACGTTCAGCCACATCTCTGGGCATGCGGCGCGCACTTGTCGCGTCGGAATAGACTGGGAGATCGAAACCAGGGAAATGCGGTCGAGGTGGTACGTATCTGACCATGTCACCGGAATGGCAGGTGTCGGCGACCATCAGTACACGTACTCCGGGACGGAAACGTGTCCAGAGATGATAAAGTTCATCATCGATGATCTGAAAATCATACAGGCACAGGGATTCATCGAAGCGCCTGTCCTCTGGATCGTGTTCGTCCATGTTGAAGTCCGGCATGATGCCGCCATGCCCGGAAACGGTGAACATGAACATGTCACCGTGTTGCAGTTCGTTGGCAGCGTCCTTGATGGCTGAGACGACCGCATCACGGGTAGCGTGTGCTGTCAGCAGCAGCTTCGTGCGGAAACCCTGGGAAGCAGCTATTGCTGCCATGTCGCGTGCATCGTGTTCGCAGCTCTTGAGTTTCCCATCCCAACCGGCGTAGTGAAAGGGGTCAATCCGGTTGAGACCGACATGCAGTGAAATGGCGCGTCCGGCCGGACCATCAGGATCGTGATCATCACGCGCAGCTGCCTGCTCGTTGGCGTCCTGATGCATCGAGCGACGCAACTGTTCTGCATCACCGAAGGGGCCGGAGATGGCCACACGTGTGGGGATCGACGGTGCCTGGTTGTCAATGCGACGAATCTCGCGCAGAAACAATGCGGCAACTGCTCCGTATCCTTCATTCGTCGGATGCAGTTCGTCATACCATTGATCGTGTCTGACGGTACCGCGACAATCGATGTACGTGACCTTCGGTATGCTGCGGGACAATCGGCGAAGTCCGCGGTTCAGGCGATCCACCATTTCTCGAGTGATGGCTGCCTGCAGTTCACGGGAACGAATGCCGCGTTCCTGCATGGGCTTGCCAAGCCATCGACCGTTATCCGGAATGGAGTAATCATAGCCGTGATAAAGCACGTGTACATGTGGGAATGATCCGCGCACCTGGCGCAGTATTCTTTCGTAGTAGCCGAAGGCGTTACCAAGAAGTTCATCGAAGGAGGGCAGTAGATAGTCTGCCGGTGACAGGTCTCTATGGTAGCTTTCCAGATGGCTTGCCAGTGCGCCGCCAGCGACCAGATCGTTGCCGCCACCGGATAGCATCAGAATGGACGCACCCGTATCATCAAGAGCCTTGAGGTATTCCTGCTGGTGGGCCATGCGTTCCAGCAGGTCGCCAGCTGCCCCAAGGGAATAGACCGCGTGGTGATCGCTGACATGGTCGATGGTGTCCTTGAGCAATACGGGAAATTGAAACCAGCTATCGCCTTCGGAAACGATTCTGGGGCCGGTATAGCCACCGCGAATCCGCTCCTCGTAACGATGGCGTCTGTCTGCTCTTGCAAGCCAGTTCGCCAGATTGAGCAACTGAGCGGAACGAGCGGAGTATCCGCCCTCCGGTGGGACCTTGACTGTCCGGGGATTTATCCTGAATCGAGGTGCAAATGGTCCTGACTTTTCTGGGTCGAGTTCGAAGTATTTGCGCAAATCATCTTCCGTGATGTTTCCGCTGGCAACTTGCATCTGCAATTCTTCTAGCGATATACGTGACATGATTCCTTCCTCAGTTATGTGCTGCCGGTTCAGTTCATGGCAAATGCTGTGGATCCTGTGTGGTTTGCATTTGTCGGGTGCTGACGGTTGTCTGCTATTGCGTCCAGGTTTGCTACCTGGCCTTGCGGTGTTGATCGATCGAACGAAAGATTTCGGCAATGATGGAGGGGTCGCGAAACAGTGCGAACTGCGGCACTCTTCCTCTTGAGAACACGGGATCGCTCAAGGCGTCGATTTCCGACCAACCGCGTTCCAGGTGGGGCAATGTGTGATCAGGCACCGCAGTAGACCAGTCATCAGAAGCCTCAGACTCTTTCAACTCAGCCAGCGCACCTGACATGCCCAGAAAGGTTCTCGGCGGATTGCCCGGGTCCTCCGGGTTTACCTGAAGTTCAGCGGCGGATTCCTCGCACAGCCAGCGGTCTTCGAACGCTCTGGATACGAGTTGCAGAATGGATCCTGAATAGGCGCCGAAAAACAATCGGCTTTCCAACTCGTGTGAAGGAACATAGATGCGTGCTGGTGCCGTTGTATTCCTGTCATGCGAATCATCAAGCAGCTGTTGGCGAGTGAGCGCATCATGGACAGGGACATTGCATGCCTTGGCCTCGGGCTGATTGGCGTTCATCGTCTTGACCAGTGGTAGCAGGAATTTCTCGGCCCGGGGAAGGCCGATTGCCGGCATGGACAGTGACAAGGTGTCGAGATGACATGCCAAAGGCAATGAAACTTCGGATTCACTTTCTTTCTGATAACGGAGAAGCTCCTGAACAACCAAAGCACCAGCTCCCTCAGCCACCATGTGGAGTTCGGTGTTGGTTTGGCGCTTCATTTCGAGCAAGGTCGTGACGAGACTCGCGACATGTCCCCTGGATCCGTTGGTATCGGCGTCATGATGCGGTGAGCTTTTTATCCCGGAAACGGATCGTGCGGCTGACCACTCTATATCACGCCAGATGGCCCTGCCCACACCCTGCAAGCGTTCCTCTATCAACGCGTTCATCTCCACCGAGTCTGCACCTGCCTGATCGGCACAACTGTCGAAGATGGTGGTAATCAGCTCCATGGACTTGTCAACGAAGGTGCTGCACCAGAAGACGACATACGGGAACAAGCGTCTGGATTTTGCCATGTCCTTGATACGGGTCGCCGATTCGAAGGCTTCTTCGATACTCTCGAGACTGCCCGGAATCCAGAGTAGAACACCGTCGTAGCTTTTACCGAGTTTTTCCTCGAGGTGTCGCCGGGTTTGACACCAGTTCTCGGGCAGACTGGGGTAGGGGCCACGAGAGACATGAAACCCATCATCCAGATGCATGTAATGACCCAGCAACTCGTGGCAGGGTACCGACAGAGACTGTCCCATCAGAATCCTGTTCCACCCCTGCTCACCGATGGAGGAACTGAAGGCCTTGGGTGCCGATACGCCAAGTCTGAGCACCCAGGCATCGACGATGTTTCTGGACCAGTCTTCGTAGCTCCACAATGCCACACCCGCAACGCTCTTTCCCTCGATTTCGTAGCCGCCCCACTGTGTGCCCCAGGAGTTGAGAACCAGAAATCCCTCGTTGTTGTAACCGATGATGACAACAGCGTGCAGGCCTCTTGAATCGTGAGACGTACTGTCGATCCTGCCTTTCGCGCTGATTTTCAACGGAGCGTTCCAACCGCCGTGAATCTGAACAGTTACAAGTATGGCTCCGACTTCATTGAGCGCAGCATGAAAATGATTGAGAACAGGCCGCAAACGAAAGTAGGCTCCCAGGCAGATTTCCTTGGCCTTGACTGACTGATCGTAGGTCGGGAAACGTTGTTCCTTGTCTTCAGGCGTGTCTGCTCTGGGTTTTCTGTGACAGACGCTCTGCCAGCTTCCCAAGGGTACGGAACTCATTTCCTCGCTGGAACCGATACACATTTTCTCGTTGAAGTCGGGGCACACGCCATAATGGTAGAAGCCCTTGATTACTGATCGCAGGGAACGGAGGCCTTCCTGTTGGCCGGTTCCGGAAACCGAATTCGTTCTGCCTGAAACGCTAAGAGTCTCCGTGTTATCGATAGCCAGTTCATTGTAGGCTCCCATCCAGTACAGCATGTCTGAACTCACGCAATCGCATCGATCCATTCTGGACGGATTCTGCAGTCTGGTTTGCAGGTCGATCAATGCGGCGAGCGCGTAGCCTGCGCAGCGGCCATTTCCGGTAATCGTCTGGTCACGGACACCGAATTTCGGTTGATATCCCCGGTCTCCCGTTATCGCTGTTTCGTCAGCCGGCTCGAACAGGTCTTTGTGGGGTGATAGCGATGAGCAAAGTGTCGACAGTGTTGGCTCGTAGAAATGATCTCTGAGATCAACCCAATCCTTGAGTACGGAGGCGCTGGTTTCATGGAAATCGTTTGACATGAGAATGACCAACTATGTCGTGGATTAAATGGGTGCCTGCTTTTGCCTAGTCGCCGACCATAACAGAGGGCCGGTTCTCGCTCTATCGTCCAAAAGGCTAAACGGGTCGGCTATACGTTTTTTCCTGGTTTCTCTGATGCGTTGTTCAACGTTGCAGGTTCATGGGACGCCGCTGGTTGTGTGACGAGTACGAATCAGAAGACCTGACTGAATGCTGGCATCCAACCATCGACATGGGTATCACCCAGGAGGGTGAGATTCGAGCAATACTGGAGGTTCAGAGCAACGGCGCGTGTCGCGATGACATAGTGATGTGAACCGCGAGTGGAGCGTCGCCCGGCCGAAGCCGATTTCTGACCGTGGACTTATGTCTCATTGAAGTCAAAGGTATCGAATTCGAAAAGTCGATGATCAGCTTGTACAGTCGAATTCTCTGCCGAGAATCAACTGACGATGCCACTCACTTGAATCTGCAACTTGTGCATCGGAGCGAGCGACCAGCCGACAGGAAGAGACAGGTATCGATCTGTCGTTTTCCGCATCCATGTTTGTCTGCAAGCATGATTCCTATCGAACGGTTTTCCAGCCTCCTGGTATGCCTTTCGGTGACAGCAACCACTGCCAGAGCTGATTCGAACGCGCACGGAAAGCGCCTGCGCTGCACAGGAGGTAGTAGGTCCACATGCGGCGAAATCGTTCATCGAATGACGGACTCAGTCTTGTCCAGTTCCCTTGCAGATTGGCGTGCCAGCTCATCAGTGTACGATCATAGTCCGCCCCGAATCCATGCCAGTCCTCGATGACGAACAACCCTTCCAATGCGCGGGTGATCTGTACGGCCGAGGGCAACATGGAGTTTGGAAAGATGTATTTTTCAATCCAGGGGTCCGTGATCGATCTGGACAGATTACTGCCAATCGTGTGCAGCAGGAACAGACCGTCGGGAGACAACAGATTCAACGCTTTCCGGAAATAGGTTCTGTAGTTCTTGTAACCCACGTGCTCGAACATGCCGATGGACATGATTCGATCAAACTGGCCATCCATTGTTCGATAGTCAGCAACCCGTATTTCAACGGGCAAGCCCTCGCATGTCGCTTCCGCAACACGGGCCTGTTCGTGAGAGACGGTAATGCCGGTGACCTGCACGCCGAAGTTCTCCGCTGCGTAGCGGGCAGCGCCGCCCCATCCGCAGCCGATATCCAGCAAGCGCATGCCCGGTTGCAGATCGAGTTTGCGACAGACAAGCGAAAGTTTGGCTTCTTGCGCCTCGTCAAGACTGGTTGCCTGGTGCCAGTATCCGCAACTGTAGATCATGCGATTGTCCAGCATGGCTCGATACAACTCCGAGCTCAGATCATAGTGCTTGTGGGCAACCGAGACCGCTCGGCGCGGCGTTTGCAGATTCTGCAGTCTTGCACTCAATACAAGGCGTAGATTGTTCAATGAGACCATTTCGCGGTCTATGCCGGCGCGCAAGATTCTCGCAAAGAGTTCGTCCAGAGCTCGGCAGTCCCACCAGCCATCCATGTAGGCTTCGCCGGCACCGAGTGAGCCTTCCGAAACGATACGCCGCCAGAGTCCATCATTGTGGACCGTCATGTCCCAGGGGCGCACACCCTCGAGACCGATATCCGCGCGTTCGGCCAACTGTTGCAGATAATCGCGGTAGGTCGCAGAATCACTGGTGAACAGATGTTGCTGCAAAGCATGCCTGAGTGTCGACATGGCTGATTCCTCCACATTCTTGTCAACGTCAGTGCACTCGTACGGTTCTTTCCATCAGCAGAACGGTGCATTCATGAATATATTCCACGAACCATGGGCTACTCATAAAGTTACCAATCAGCCACCTTCCTTGATCGGGTACAACGCGTTTTCTCGTGACGCCGCTTTGCAGGCATCCCTTCCTGCTGATCTTGCCAGTGTACTTCGCGACAAACTGCAGGATCTTGGGGGTGCTGTGGGCGACGAGCAGTGGATCGACAGGGGATTCAAGGCCAATGAGAATCCCCCGGTATTGAACGGTTTCGATCGCTTCGGGCATCGGATCGATGAGGTCGACTTCCATCCCGCCTATCATCAACTCATGCAGCTGGGTATGGGGCTGGGCATACATTCCACCGCCTGGACACATCCGGTTCATGGGCATGTAGCGCGCGCCGCCATGCAATTTCTCCTGACTCAGCTTGAGCCGGGTGTGTGCTGTCCATTGGCAATGACCAACGCAGCACATCCCGTGCTGATGCAATTTCTCTCATCTGATGACATTTTCCGTACACGCTCGATCGTCGATGAATACGATCAGCGATTCATGCCGGCCAGCGCAAAGCGATCCATTACCATCGGAATGGCCATGACGGAGAAGCAAGGCGGTTCGGATGTGCGTGTCAATTCGACAGAGGCAAGGCGACTGAGTGAACGCGCAGATTCCGTCGAATATTGTCTTCGTGGTCACAAATGGTTCTGTTCCGCTCCCATGTCGGATGGCTTTCTGACTCTGGCTCAGGCCTCGGGAGGGATCACCTGTTTTCTGGTGCCTCGCTTCTGTGAGGATGGAACTCGTAATCGCATATTCATTCAGCGACTCAAGAACAAACTGGGCAATCGGTCCAATGCGTCTGCCGAGATCGAATACCTCGACACTTGGGCGCGACGGTTGGGTGAAGAAGGCGAGGGAGTGACTGCCATCATCGAGATGGTCCAGAATACGCGCCTGGATGCCGCCGTCGCACCGGCGGGCATGATGCGTCAGGCGCTGGTGCAAGCCATTCATCATGCTCGTCACAGAAAGGCCTTTGGAAAGCTGCTGATCGAGCAGCCGTTGATGCGCAATGTTCTGACGGATCTTGCGCTCGAGTCGGAAGCCGCAACGCTGCTTGCCATGCGTATTGCCAAGGCGGTCGACGACGCGATGATGAACTCGGCGGAGAAGGCATTCGCGCGCCTTGCGACGATCATCGGGAAATTCTGGATAAACAAGCTTGCACCACAGTTCATATACGAAGCAATGGAATGTCATGGTGGTGGTGGATACATCGAGGAATCGATGTTGCCACGCTTGTATCGAGAAGCACCCGTCAACAGCATCTGGGAAGGGTCTGGCAATGTCATCTGCCTGGACCTGCTGCGAGTCATCCAGCGTGCCCCCCACTGCCTGGAGACCTTCAATGGCGTGGTGAAACCCGTACTCGGTGAGAAGCCTGTTCTCAGGCAACGTTTCGACAGGCTGCAACAGTCGCTCGCTCGTTGTCAGCAGGAACCGGCGCTTCTGCGCTGTTGTGTGGAGAACATGGCCTTGCTGCTGCAGTGCTCTCTATTGCGAGAATTCGCCCCTGAATCGATGTTCGATCTGTTCGTTGACAGTCGCCTGGAGCAGCCCGGCTCTCGCTGCTACGGTACGCTGGCTGATATCAGATCGGCCGGAGAAATTCTTGATCGCGCCTGGGCGGGCTGAGTGGTGTTCAATGCCGCCGTGGTTCTCTGATACCTGCGAAGTGGATCATCGGCGTAAGCAGCAGTCTTGAATCTGCAATTGCTTCGGGCGGCTACGATGGCATGTTGTTCGTCTGGTCGGCAGGTAGGGGCGAATCCCGAACCTGGCGCAACAACTCGATGAACCCGTTTACCTGATGGATCGCAGTCTCTTCGCCTTTCTTTCGAGTCCCTGCCGAGGCATTGCCCACGGTGCCATCGTCATTCAGGTCGGAGGCTATCCAGCCACGGCTGATGGGGCCTATGGGAGAAATCGCTGTGGTTTCCGCTTTCGAGATGAAATCAGCAGCCATTGACATGTCAACGCAGTGCGGTTCGAAGGCGAGCATCAAGGATGTCTCGACGTCTCCGCCATGAATTCCGTAAGCCAACTCGTGAGTCGAGTACATGTCTTGCGGATAACCGAAGCTGCCCCACTGGCATTTCACGGCCAGCATATCGGCCTGGACACGCAATTCGCGTGTGAGTATCGATATCAGGTCAAGATTGCCACCATGACTGTTGACGATGACGATCTTGCGAAAACCGGCTCTTGCAACAGACAGCCCGATGGCCGTCCACGCCGACAGGGCCTCGGTGGCAGACAAGGTCAGAGTGCCTCTTGCCCAGAGGTGCTCATTGGATTTACCGACAGCCTGAATGGGCAGGATGTACGGGTCAATGTCATCCGGGCAGCTTCGTCTGAATGTCTCGAGCATGCCCTGCATGATCATCGTGTCTGTACCCACCGGCAAATGCGGGCCGTGCTGTTCGATTGCGGCAGTGGGCAGTACGGCTATCGCCTTTTTGGTATCGATGCACTGAAACTCAGGTGCTCGTCGTTCCGCCCAATCCAGTCGTCGTGTCATCATCGATTCCACTACAACACCTCCATGGCTTTTCTGACGCGATGCAAATGTGCTGTCAGTTGTTTTTCGGTGTTGTTGTTCATGTCGTACAACGCGATGTATCTCTTTTTCGGCATTCCGCAGGAGTACCAGACGGCACGTGTGACATTCTTGCGCGGTGGGTCACCGTTCAGCATGGCGCGAAAGCGATTGCCTCCGTAGGTACAGCAGGCCGCCAGGGTCTTGATATTGGTGAGTCCCGGGCGAATGCCTCCGTCCTGCAGTTTGAAGCTCACACCCGGCAGAAACACCCGATCGAGAAAGCCCTTCAGGATGGCGGGGTAACCGAAATTCCATACGGGGTACACCATGACCAGCACATCCGCTGCCTGCAGGCGTTCTACATAGGGCTGTACAGTCGCGATATTGTCAGGTTCATCATGGTAGTGGCGTCGCTCGAGTTCGGTCAGTACGGGAGAAAAGCCTTCTGCATTCAGATCGCAATCATCTACCTGCCAGCCGCGGCTGCTCAGTGTGTCAACGACAACCTGGTGCACGGCAGCATTGAAGCTCTCGGGACAGGGATGAGCATAGAGTACCAGTGCGTGTGTCATGCCTGCTCTCTGCGGTCATTGGCGAAATCGTACATGCGGGAGTAATCCCAGTCGGGGCGATCCCAGGTGATCACCTTTCCCGGGTTGAGCAAGCCCTTGGGATCAGCCTCTCGCTTGAATGACAACTGTGTGTCGTCCGCGTGCTGGCGGCCACCTTCTTCGAGCGTGTAACGATGAGGGTTGAAAACCAGGGCACCGGCCGCTTCATGAATGGCAATGATCTCGTCCAATCGCTCTTCGGTGGTGAACTTGACCAGGGACAGGCCTGCGAAGGCTACCTTGCCTTCCATGCGTATGCTCTCCAGATGCTGGATGACTTCACCTGCCGGGAATGCCCGTCGCATCTTCTCGATCAGGTTCATATGGTCAGGGTATCCATAGCGTACCTGTAAGTAGGTGATGGAAGGGTCTACCTTGATGGCGCGCAAAGTGGTGTGATTCCAGCCGAACTCGAAGACCGGACCGGGCTTTTTTTGCCAGTCGCAATCGTCGGAACGGTAGATCATCTTCAGCGCAGGGCGTCTGGCAAGAAAGGTCAGGAAGCTATCCATGTTGTGTGGGGCGATCATCAAACCCACCAGGTGATCCTTGTCAGTGACATGGGGGGCCACACGATTGAAATACGCATGGGCTGTCGGTGCTTCGTAGACACTGGCCAGCTTGAGGAGAATGCCGTCCTCGTTGGCCAGTTCGTCGGCAAACGTTGCCGCTGCCGTGAAGTCCCTGGAGCTCAGCAGCACATCGGTCCATTCATAGGCTGGGGCCAGCGGCAGTTCGAGTTCGGTGATGATGCCGTTGGTACCATAGGCGTGAGACACTCGCGAGAGTTCCTCGCCGGTGAAATCCAGTACACGCGGTTCCGCCTCCATGGTGACTACCCTGAGTCGGAGAATGTTGCCAAGGTCGCGAAGTGAACCCCAGGTAACGGAGCCGACTCCGCCGGAGCCACCAGCGATGAAACCGCCAATGGTGGCTGAAGCCCATGTGCTGGAGAACATTCTGACCTCCTGGCCTGAATGCGCCTTGCAGTGGGCATCCAGATCCTTGATGACGCAACCGGGTTCGACAATCACGCGTCCGGGGGCGACGGACTTGACGAGATTCATGTGTCGCATGTGCATGACACAGCCACCACGCATGGGCATGGCCTGACCGTAGTTTCCAGTACCGGCGCCGCGGGTTGTTACGGGTACGTCGTGCGTGTAGCAGGTACGCAATATCTCGATAACATCGGCTTCATTACGGGGGCAGGCAATGAAGTCGGCTTCAAGGTGATCCATTCGGGATTTGAGTACCGGCGAATACCAGAAACAATCCCTTGAATAGGTGCGAATCAGTTTGGGCTTTTCGATCAGATCAAGATGCGACAGAGCCGCTCTGGCGGCCTCTACGTTGGGAGTCATGATTCTCACTTAGAATAGATCATCGAGTTCGGCGTAGTCGGGCAAGATGCGGTCAATGGACTGACCCTGTCGAATGACGATACGATCGGATTGCGGGCGGGCCAGTAGTTCTGTCCAGTTGCGCGCGCGAAAGACCACCAGGTCTGCCGGGCTTCCCCTGTTCAGGGATACGGGCGCAAAGCCACAGCTGTCTGCCGGAACGGAGGTGAAGGATTTGATCCAGTCGTCATCGGAATGGTCGAGATGAGCGATGCGGGTTGCCTCGCGTATCACTTCCAGCATGTCCAGGTCGCCATAGGCGTAGAAGGGGTCGCGGGTGTTGTCGGAGGCGAAGCTGACCGGTATTCCACGCTGCTTCATCTCGTGTACCAGCGTGACACCGCGACGCCGCGGCGTCAGTTCGGATTGGCGGTCCTGAAGGTAGAGATTGCACATGGGCAGGCTGACGACGTTCAATCCGGCCCGTGCCACAAGGTCCAGAGTGTTCATTGCCCTGTCATGATCCTGTGTAGACAGGGAGCAGACATGGCCGACAGTTACCGTCGCCTTGAAGCCGGAATCCAGTACTGTCTGGCAGATGCTGCGCAAGGTCTCCACTGTCGGGTCCATGGTTTCATCCACGTGCAAGTCAACAGGTACATCCAGCTCTGCCGCCAGTGCAAAGAAGTCGTGCAGCAAGGCGTCCAGCCCCGGCATGGGATAGGTGACCATGCCAAGCACACCGCCATAGTGTTCAACCAAACTTGCCGTCTGCTGAAACCGTCCCGGCAGGTCGATCAGATCGCAGCCGGCCAGACAGGCACCTTGCAGTTCGATTCTGCCGGCCCATTCCTCGCGTAGACGATCGAACACAGGCCAGGAGATATCGTCCTGCGGAGGAGGGCTGTCCAGGTGTGTGCGTATGGCACGGGTACCGTGGGCGTAGGCGCAGCGTAGTGCGAAGTCGGCTCGTCGATACACATCGTCGGCCCGCCAATTGGCATGGTCTGCGCGCACACTCTGCAAGGCTCCCATGAAGGAGCCATCCGGGTTGCATGCACGCGGCATGATGTGGCCCTTGTCCAGATGCGTGTGCATGTCGACGAAGGCCGGCAGCGCCATGGCACCTTTCATGTCGACTTTATTGCCCACGGGCTCCGTGATGAGACCATCAGCGATACCGATGTCGGTGCATACGAGGTCGCCCGGCTGATCCACAAGGCAGGCCGGTATGGTGACATTGCACAGGGTCATTGGCCCTGCGGGTAGCGTCATGAAGTCCTTCATGTTTCGCGCTTCAAGGCACTCTCGTGCCAGCGATACAGGGCGAAATGACTGATGAGGCTCATTAGTGCAAATATGGCAACACCCATGACCGAGATCAGTACCAGAGCTGCGTACAGGCGCCCGAAGTTGAACCGGTAAGAAGCTTCGAGCAGTGTGGATGCCAGGCCGAGACCGGTTCCGGCACGCCCGATGACGAATTCTGCGACGACTGCCCCGATCAGTGCCAGTCCACCGGCTATCTTCAGCCCGCCGAGAAAGTAGGGCAGTGCCGAGGGTGCGGCCAGATAACGCAATCGTTGCCAGCCGGTAGCCCCGTATATGCTGAACAGGTCCTGCAGGTTGTGATCGGCGGATTTCAGCCCGGTCGCGGTATTGGACAGAATGGGGAAGAAGGCAACAATCCAGGCGCATAACAGGGCCGCGGAGAATGCACTGTCCATGTAGATCTGCAACAAGGGAGCTATCGCGACTACAGGCGTCACCTGCAGAATCACCGCGTAGGGAAAAAGGGACATCTCTACCCATTTCGATTGCGTGAATGCCACGGCAATGGCAAGACCACCAATGACCGCCAGCAACAGTGCCATCAAGGTCAGGCGTCCGGTAATCTGCATGGCAGGCCACAGCACGTTCCAGTCGCCGAGCAGTGTCTGTGCTATCAGTAGTGGCGACGGCAGAATGTAGTGAGGGACTTCAGCAAGTGTCACATAGGCCTGCCAGGCACCGATGGCCAGCACCAGCACCAGCGAAGGCAGTGTCCAGCGACCGATTCGATACAGCCTCTGGCGACTCGCAAGAGCGGCTTCCTCTGCATCGATGATGGTTGGTGGTAGAGATACCTTTTCCGGCATTAGCTGTGGATTCATGATGCTACCGATATGGCCTCTTGAAGGGCATCTGACGCATCACGCGCATGTCGTGAAAACTCCATGGATGTTCGAAAATCATCGGATCGTGGGCCTTCGATGTCCACCGCGAGTTCGCGTACCACGCGACCGGGTCGAGCCGCCATGACGACGACTCGGTCGGACAGGAAAACGGATTCAAAGACGGAGTGGGTGACAAAGATCACCGTGCAGCCAATGGCGTCACGCAAGGCCAGCAGATCGCTGTTCATCTTTTGCCGAGTGATTTCATCCAGGGCGGCGAAGGGTTCATCCATCAGGATGAGCCGGGGCTTGGTTACCATGGCCCGGGCGATGGAGACACGCATTTTCATACCGCCCGACAATTCCCGTGGGTAGGCATTCTGGAACTGATCGAGACCGACCAGTTCCAATGCGTGCATGATCTCGTCCTTGTAATCCGTGTATCGCTTGCCACGCAGCCGAAATGGCAGCCAGACGTTGTCCTTCACCTTTGCCCAGGGCATCAGGGTGGGTTCCTGAAAGACCACACCCAGATCGCCTTCGTTCTGCCCACCCTCCCAGGTAATGGACCCGGATGTAGGGCGTGTCAGTCCAGCGATCAGTCGCAAGGCTGTCGACTTGCCACAGCCTGATGGTCCCAGAAGAGAAATGAAGTCTCCCTGGTTTACCGCCAGATTCATGTCTCGTAGTGCAACAACATCACCATTGAAGGACTTCTCCACGTGACTCATCTCGAGTAGCAGGCGGCATCCGTTTGGCGGGGTTGTCACATCAACGATGGGTTGATCTGTCAGTGTCGATGCGTTCATGTCAGGGCGCGCAGGGAGGCTCAGTTGACCAGTTCCATGCCGATTCCCTTGCCCACGAATTCGGTAGTAAAAGCATCGGTGTAGTTGACGTCGGCTTCAATGACGCCGGCCGAGACCATCTTGTCGAAGAAATCCTTGACCGTCTCATCCGTCATGACCCCAATGCCCATGGTTTCTGCATCACCGGAAATCACGATGCCTTCGGATAACAATTTCGAGATGGCGAAGTCGATCTTGTCCTGCGTCATTTCAGGGTTGTCGGCCATGATCATTTCGTTGGCCGCGGCATTGTCACCGAAGAGGTAGTTGTACCAACCCGTGATGGAACCTTCCACAAAGCAGGCTACCTCTTCAGGCTTGCTGGCAATGGTAGGTGCCATGGTTTCAATGGTGGTGGCATAGGTCGAGTAACCGGCATCTGCCAGCAGAAACACGTCCGGTACGAATCCACCTTCCTTTTCGACAAGGTAGGGCTCGGAGGACAGATAGCCCTGCATGCCAGTGTTGTCGTCGGCCAGAAAGGGTGCCGGGTTGAATGTGTAGGGCGCGCGGTTATCTGCTGAGAATCCGTACTGGGCAATCATCCATTGGTAGTAGCTTTGATAACCATTGTCGCCAACCAGCAGTTTGAGCTCCTTGAGATCTTCAAAGGAATCTGCCTTTCCCGGGTGAGTCAGGATGACTTGCGGTATTTTCTGAAACATGGCGGCAACGGCCACGATGGGGACACCTTCCTTGACGGCATTGAATGCCTGCAGCATGTCGCCACCCATGTGGTAATCGATCTTGCCTGCCAGTAACAGGGCGCGATTGTTCACCTGTGGGCCACCAGGCAGGATGGAGACGTTCAGTCCACACGCCTCGTAGGTCCCATCGGCAACTGCCTGATAGAAGCCGCCATGCTCTGTCTGTGCCAGCCAGTTGCTGCCGAAGGTCACATCGGTCAACTCGGCCTGTGCAGCGCCAGCAGTGAGAAGGGATACAGACAATGCAGTCCAGGTCAGTTTCATCTTTGCGGTCTCAGTTGTGACGAGTATCGAGTTCTGATGAGTCCGTGCCCTTGCAGCCGCGCCAGGTTGCGTGTGCGCAGCAAGACAGGAAACCATCTAGACTCGTGTTTTTTCTGCAACCCACCAGATCCGTTCATTGGAGAGTCAAGTCATGATCAAGAGTCTTGTACCGGAGTCCATCGCACCGCCCTTTGCCCGATATGCTCACGGGGTGGTCATTGACTCCGGTGGACTGGTGCTGACCTCGGGTCAGCTGGCGCTTCGCCGGGATGGTTCCATTCCCGATGGTGCCAGAGCACAGGCCGAATTGTGTTTCGACAACATCGACGCCATCCTGCTTGTGGCGGGTACCAGCGCCGACCATGTCGTGAAGATTCATGCGTTTGTCACCGGTCGAGAACACATGGCCGGGTACATGGAAGCGCGTGACGCCTGGCTGGAAGGGGTTGCCCATTTGCCAGCCTCTACACTGATGATAGTGAGCGGGTTCACACGTCCGGAATTTGTTGTCGAGATCGAAGTGACTGCGGTACTGCCCTGATTGTTCGATCTCATATGCGTCGTTTGTCTGTTTGAGGGTTTTCCTCCGGATCGGGGCGATTGAGTCCCGATCCGGATGATGACAGGTCAGTGTTTGGTGTTTCCTGTTCGGCCATTCCCGACCGATGAGATCCCTCCTGAAAGTCACGCTCAAAGCCGTGACTTGAAGTTAAGTCAATCCGGTTGACTTTGTCCGCTGCTAAAAATGCATAGGCCTGATGCAAATAGTGATGCGCCTGATTGCTCATGGTCCTTGCCGAAGTCCGCCGGACTCATGAGTAGAGACTCGGCCCGATTGTCGAGGAAGCATGCTACAAGACGTTCCTGATTCACCGATAGCCTCATCATGGCTGCCAATACCCAGGACACAGGAAGCGTCAGTTGATTGGAAGCTGCCTGTCATTCGACGTCGAATCGAAAAGGGAGCCAGGCCCCGAGCGCCCGCTCGTGGTGACGACGGTCGATCAGGCTTGGTCCATTGGCTCCATGATCGATTTGATATCATGTATATTTTGCAAGGGTGGATAAATGCAACCCCTGCTACACTTATGGATAGCCGGATCGGTAGTTCCGAGGTGGTTGCAGTGTGATAGCTTCTTTGTGTCAGGCCCTCAGGATTGGTAATCAGTCAAAGTCGCTGGAGTCGAGCCATGTCAGAACCGTTCGTCGGTGAAATACGAATCGTTGGTTTCAACTTTGCGCCGCGTGGTTGGGCGTATTGCAATGGACAATTGCTGGCAATTGCAGAGAACGATGCACTATTCAGCTTGTTGGGTACGATCTACGGTGGTGATGGACGAACATCATTCGGACTGCCGGATTTGCGAGGTAGAGTGCCATTGCATGCCGGTCAAGGTCCTGGATTACCCAACTATCGTCTCGGTGAAAGTGGTGGCAGGCCGACTATTTCAGAAGTACCTGGCCACGCACATTCAGCGGTCTTGCATGGGGTGGAGACTGATGCCACCGCAAGGTCTCCCGAGGGAAACATGCTGGCTGGCGCTGCCTGTGGTAACGAGATGTACGCAGCTCAGGCAGATGCGTCTTTGCACAAGCTTTCGGATAATTCGATTTCAGTCAATTCATCCGGGAACGATGAAGTGTCGGTACAGAACCCGTACCTCGGTTGCAACTTCGTGATTGCGTTGCGAGGCGAATATCCGGGCAGAAGTTGAGTTTATTGGAAGCAACCATCACTTCTCGAGTGACCGGTCGGTGACATCTGTTCCTGACAAGGTCGAATAGTATGCGGACAGGTCAGCCATCTGCTGATAATCCAGCTCTGGTACTGACTCGTGCATCAGTTTTGCCATCGGTGTTCCGCCTCGGGTGCCGGATTTCCACAACTGCAATTGAGCGAGAAGATATTGCCTCGCTTGAGAGGCAAGGGCCGGGTAATGTGGAGACAGCGATTCAGGCCAGGGGCCGTGGCAGGCGTTGCAGGCTGGAATATCGGCCCCTGACGGCGGCATGGAATCAGCGGTTGTTGAGGCAGCACCGCCCGTGGCCAGCCGTCGTCCTCGTTCCACAGACGCCGCCGTCGTATCCTCTTCCATTGTCAACGTGCCGTTGGGGTCTCTGTCACTGATGTTGGCACCCCGAGGTGCGGTTTGCGATGATGCGTAGAAGGCTGCAAGCACCTCGATGGTGTCATCATCCAGCAAGGATGCGGCCTGTTGCATGATGCCGCTGCTGCGTTGTTGATCGCGATAGGCCTTCAATGTGGCCGACAGGTATTCCCGACTGAGTATGTCCAATCGAGGTACGTGGTCATTGTCTGTGTATCCCGATTGGCCATGACACAGGACGCAATCGTGAATGACAGCCAGGTGAGTGTCAGATGCCTGCAATGACGGCGAAGCAGATGCGGGCGGCTGGTTTTCCAGGCTCAACAATGACCGGTACTGCCCGGTTTCAAACCGGGGTATCCGAGAAACAAATGCAACAACAGGCCAGATATCGTCGTCACGGTCACGTGCGGGCCAATGCGGCATTCCGGTCATCTTTACACCGTGCTTGATGATCCAGAAGAGCTCATTGGGCTCCCATTCGGACACGGCCTCCTCGATGCGTGGTGGTGCAGGCAGCATGGCAGTCATGGTTCGAAGCTGCCTGCCCCCCGGCTCTCCATGGCAGGCTGCACACGACAGTTGATAATGCCTGGCACCCAGCGCCACCATGTCCTCATCATCCAGCTCGGGTACTGTATTGGCGGCAGGTGCACGCAGTGCCACCGATTGACGGTAACTGGTATGCAGTACCCAGCTGATGGCCGGCCAGTGACCTCCGCGGGCGGACACATTGAACAGACCGAAGAAAATGATTGCTGTGCCTATCAGCGCGGCTGCCAGCAACACCGAGCCCAGTGTCAGGAAGGCGGTTCTCATGGTCGGGAATTCCGTGATGATGGCTCGGGCAGGGGTGTCTTGAGAACGTCGCGAATTCGCCAGAGACCTGCCAGCAGGTAGATGGGTGTGCCGATCACCAACATGATCATGCCGCCCAATTGCTGCGCTTCGAGAGAGTGAACCATGTCGGCGTGGGCGGCATGTGAATACAGCGTGCGTGGACTGAGAATGATCAACGCACCCAGCAGGGTCATGTGCATGGACGTCAACAGGAGTGCACCGGCGCCTGCCAGTGCTTTATCAGGATCCAGTACGGATGCCCACAGCAGCAGGCCGGTAACGAGAAAACATGCCTGCTCGAAGACCAGCCATCCACCACTGTTTCGTGTCAAGTCATGGGCGCCAGGCATGTGCCAGGTCCAGACAATGACGAACTCTGCAAACGAGGCCAGCAGGGGTATGGAGGGCAGGGACTGACAGAGCCGTGGCGTGCCCAGCACCAGCAAGGGGGCTGCGATGCTCACCAGTGTCATGTGCCGAATCATGTGAATGGCAAAGTCAGGCAGACCCAGCTTGGTCAGTGGGGCCAACCAGACCAGCGCGCAGGCACCAAGCCCTGCAAGCAGGCTGAATGGAGTGATGGCCCTCATTGACAGCTATCCAGAAACATCGACGGAATGGCCACGTAGCAAACCCCGATGAATGACACGATGGACAACAGGAACGAGGCATGAGCAAGAAACTCATGACGATGTTCTTCCGTGGGCAGGTACTGATCCTTCACACCATCTTCGACAAATCCCCATTGATTCCAGGAACGCCAGCCAATGACAGCGATGCCGGCAAGACTGGCTAGCGTGATACAGAGGATGAACCAGCGCAGTTCCGAAATGGAGTCGGCCTCAGGCATCTTCGTGCAGACGATGGCCGTGACGATATAGCAGCCAAGAAAATGAAAGACCCAGACCAGTGGTGAGAATACGATGCACCAGAGACTATCGGCCTCTTCAGCGAATTCGCGTTCATCCTGGTCGTGAGTCGGAGGTTCCGATTGCTCACTGGTGTTGTTGGATATCGATGCATTCATGGTTCAAAGCCACCGCGGAAAGATGCCCATGACAAGCACACAGACAACAATGGTGAATCCCAGAAAATGCCAGAACAGGCAGATATTCTGCAAGTCTGCGTCATGGCGTGGGGTGAGTTTCCCGAACAGGCTGCCCGCCAGGCAATACCCCTGCATGATGATTCCCACGACAACATGAGCCGTCAACCACAGCAGCAGGGCATGGATGATTGCCGGGTACACATGCGCTTGTGGATCCATACCGGTTGACCTGACAGACCCGATGACCAACGCCACCCCGGCAAGGGAGCTGAGCATGCCTGTGATCAACGCGAGCCGTGCTCTGGCAACTTTCGCCTTGCTGTTGCTGTCACGAGCATACAGCGTCAGGGCCCACGCACCCAATAGCGCAATTCCTCCGAGCAGCATGAGCAACAGATCGGCATGCTCACTACCAGCAGGTGGAAAATCTGTCCTGGTTGTCCAGTAGAAGAAGAAACCGAATACCAGACTGATGAAGGCGGTGGCATCTCCCAGCATGGTGATCCAGACCCCCCACCAGCCGGCAGATTCCGGACCCGAGGCGTAGATGGGCAGACTGAGACCGAGCCCGACCGGTTTGCTGTCCTGCTTGGGGATGGGAGCGGTCGAGGTCCACAGCCAATACAGAATGCAGGCAACTGCCAGCACTGCGCAGATGATGGCGGGCGTGTAGATATGAAACGTGGGAAAGATGAAGGCGCCACCCGTGAACATGGCCGCAATCAGCGTGATCCAGGCAGGCCCGGTCACTCGCATGCACTGAACCGGCCTGGCATCCAGTACCGATGTCACAAGGGTCTCGCGTCTGCCTTCTGCAGCATCGGCAAGATAGAAACGGCCGCTGTCGATGCGTTCCAGAATTTTCTTCTGATCCCACAGCGGGTAGCGGCTGACGATGTAGGGAATGGAGCGAATGCCCCAGGCTTCCTCGGGAACATCGTGTGTCCATTCGAGAGTACCGGCATTCCAGGGATTACGTGCCGAATCCGGCTCGCGTGATTTTGGTCGCAGCAGATCCCAGGCGAACAGCAGAAAGCCTGCCGCCAGAATGAAGGCCCCCAGTGTAGAGACGAGATTCAGCCAGTCCCAGCCCAGTCCGCTTGAGTAGGTATAGACCCTGCGTGGCATTCCCAACAGCCCCGTCAGGTGCATGGGCAAGAAGGTGATGTTGAAGCCGGTGAACAGCAGCCAGAACGACCATTTTCCCAGGCGTGGTGACAGGGTCTTCTTGGTGAATATCGGATAGAAGTAGTAGATGCCCGCCAGCACTGGAAAGATCATGCCGCCGAACAATGTGTAATGCAGGTGCGCCACGATGAAGTAGGTGTCGTGCACCTGCCAGTTGAAGGGTGCAAGCGCAAGCATGACCCCGGTGAGACCGCCAGCGGTGAATATTGCAAGCGCCCCGGCGATGAACAGCATGGGCACATTCAGGGTCACTCGTCCTACCATCAGGGTCGCCACGAAAGCGAACAGCTGAATACCGGTGGGAATGACCACCGCTTCCGAGGCCGCTGAAAAGAACCCGAGTGACAGGGAAGGAAGTCCGGTGGTGAACATGTGGTGCACCCAGAGACCGAAGGACAGAAAACCGGTACCCACTGCCGACAGAACGATCCAGGAATAGCCAACGATCGGTCGATGCGCCACCGTTGGCACCACCATGGCCGCGATAGCGATGGATGGCAGAAAGATGATGTAGACCTCCGGGTGCCCGAATATCCAGAACAGGTGTTGCCAGAGCATGGGGTCTCCACCGCGATCCGGGTCGAAGAACGGCCAGTCGAAACTGCGCTGCAGTTCGAACAGCAAGTCACCCGCTATCAGTGGTGGAAAGGCAAACAGGATCATTCCGCCTACGACCAGAACATACCAGGCGTAGAGCGGCATCAGGTTGATGCGCATGCCGGGAGGACGGCATTTCAGCACACCGACGATAAGCTCCACGGCTGCAGCGATGGACGCGATCTCGATGAACGACAGGCCCAGCAGCCAGATGTCGGAACCGACGCCCTCGGATTCAATAGCCAGGGGCGGGTACATGAACCAGCCTGAATCGGGTGCTGCGTCGAAGAGAACCGAGCCCAGGACAAAGACGCCGCCGATCAGGAAGCACCAGTAGCCGAATGCTGACAGCCGTGGAAACGGCATGTCCCGAGCGCCCAGCATGCCGGGAAGAATCAGTATGGAAATGGCCTCGAACAGCGGCACGGCAAACAGGAACATCATGGCCGAGCCGTGCATGGTAAAGAACTGGTTGAATCGGTCAGCGCTCAGGAAATCGTTCTCTGGCACCGCCAGTTGCACCCGGATGGCCAGAGCAAGAACACCGGCACACAGCATGAAGAAAAAGGCTGTCAGGCAATACCATTTGCCCACTTCCGAATTGTTGACCGCCGACCAGTAGCGCCAGCCCGTCGGTGTTTTCCAGGCATCTCTCAGCCGCCGTTCGGAAGCTTCCTGTCGTTGTTCATCGACGGGCTCGTCGAGCATGGCCTCCGTGGGCGGATAGCATCCGATCGGGTCCTTGCACTGGCTCATCACATCAATCCCTTCAGGTAGTGACCCAGTGCTTCCAGCACTGTCTGGTCAAGATGATCGTAGGAGGGCATGTAGACGTCTGGCTTGATGGTGTCGGTATGCTGAATCCAGCGGGTGAAGTCTTCGGGCGTGCTCGGTAGAATGCCGGCACCCAGGGTGGTTCTGCCTCCCACGTGAGTGAGATCAGGCCCGGTAGTTCCTGCCGCCGGTGTACCGCGAACGGTATGGCAGGCCCCGCAGCCTTCGCGCAGAAAAGCCTGTCTACCTTCCATGGCCAGCATTCCCTCGGGTTCTGCGGCGGGAGTTGCCTGTTCCTCGAGCCAGCGTTCGAAGTCTTCCGGCGTCATGACCACGACTTGAAAGGCCATGAGAGCGTGGGATGTGCCGCAGAACTCGGCGCACTGACCCCGGTATATTCCCGTTGTCTCGGGTTGCAGTGCCAGTCGAGTGACTCTGCCCGGAAACATGTCCATCTTGCCGGCCAGCGCCGGCACCCAGAAGGAGTGAATGACCTTGTTCGACGTCAGTGTCACTTCGGTGCGTTCACCGGCTGGCAATCGCAATTCGTTGGCAGAGGCGAGTAGAGAGCCGTCCTCGCGTCGATATTGCACACGCCACCACCATTGTTCACCGGTTACGCTGACCGATGTGGCTGCGTTTCCGGTTTCTCTCTGGCTGCTCATCAAGGACATGCTGTAGGCCAGTAATATTCCCAGCAACACTGTGGGGAACAGGATACCTCCGCCGATGATCAAGCCCTCGGCGGCCCTGCGAGACAGAGGGCGAGGGTTGAGTCTGGTGACATAGAGGAAAATGCCATTGACCAACAGCCACAGCACCACGGCCCCTACCAGCAGCACGTGAAAGAGTGTCGCTATCTCGGCAGCTTCCTTCCCGGCAGGTTGAAGGGTGGATTGCAGACCACCGCAGCCGCCGAGCGGGAGCACGAGGACTGCTGTCACAAGCTGTTGGATCGAACTCGGCTTTGTCATGCGTGAACGACAGATTGGCGACCGTCAGAGCATAGCTTCCCCGGTCAACGAGGCACGCAAGGGTAAAATCTACAAGGGGTGTTGATTCGTAGGGGTACCTCGGGGGTGAAAATATTTGATTCTTTTCGTTTCCGCGTACAAAATCTCTGAATATCCATTCAGCTGAGTGAAGACGCCAATGACTCTACCCTTGATCACGTTCTCAAGGCGTTTGCGAGAAACTCCCTTCACCGATCGCATCCTGGTAGGTGGTGCACAATCTTTCACTGTCTATAATCATACTCTCTTGCCCAGCTGGTTTCGTTCGCTGGAAGCGGATTATTGGCATCTGGTCGAGAATGTTCAGGTATGGGACGTTTCCTGCGAGCGGCAGGTTCAGCTCAAGGGGCCAGATGCCGAGAAGCTGGTACAGTTGATGACTCCGCGAGACCTGTCAAAAGCACAAGCAGATCAGTGCTTCTACGTTCCTCTATGTGATGAGGATGGTCATATCCTGAATGACCCGATAGCGATACGAGTCAGTGACGACACCTGGTGGCTGAGTCTGGCGGATTCCGACATCTATCTCTGGGCAAGGGGGCTTGCCAATGGAATGCGCCTTGATGTCGAGATCAGTCGACCGGATGTCTGGCCCATTGCCGTACAGGGGCCCAAGGCAGAGACCTTGATGGCACGCGTGTTCGGTGAGGAGGTCCGTTCAACGCGATTCTTTCGCTACAAGCGCTTGCCATACCATAGCCATGAGTTCATCGTTGCGCGATCTGGCTGGTCCGGACAGGGTGGATTCGAAATCTACATTGATGATGTCGAACTCGGGCAAGCCGTCTGGGATGAGTTCTTCGTCGTTGGCGCCGACCTGAACGTCGGGCACGGTTGCCCGAACAATATCGAGCGAATGGAAACCGGGCTCCTTTCCTTCGGTAGTGATATGGACTACCGGCACACGCCGTTGCAGTGTGGGCTGGATCGCTATTGCCAGCTGGATGCCGATCTGCCCAGCATGAGTATGGATGCGCTCAGGGCACAGCGTGAACAAGGCGTACCCAGTCGCCTGGTAGGGGTGGTAGCACCGGGGGTTCCCGTGGCTTCTCGCCATAGTCAGTTGTTGGTCGATGGTGAGCCAGTGGGCGATATCACCTCGCAGACGCTATCGGCGCGTTACGATGCGTGGATCTGCTTTGCTTATATGGAATCCGAGTTGATTGCCGCTTTGCAGGAGAGCAAGGGAGTTCTGACACTGCTGTGCAACAACCTCGAGTATGACGCTGTGTTCAGCGAGTTACCGTTCAAGTTGGATCAGATGGGGCTGAAGACTCGTACCTGAATAGGTACATTATCAATCAACTTCTGGAGGTATAGCTTATCTCAACACGGAATCGGGTAGCTTGAATGACACCAGAGATTCGTTATACAAGCAGTGGCGATGTGAACATTGCCTACCAGGTCATCGGAGACGGGCCTCAGGATCTTTTAGTCATTTCTGGATGGATCTCAAACCTGGAGGTGTTATGGGAATGTCCGGAATATGTTCGTTTCGTGGAGTATCTGGCCGAATTCTCTCGCGTCATTCTATTTGACAAGCGCGGCACGGGGCTATCGGACCGAGTTCACGATCTTCCTTCACTGGAGGTGCGCATGGATGACGTTCGAGCACTGCTGGATGCCGTAGGGTCAACTTCTGCGACACTTTTCGGTTGGTCAGAGGGCGCACCCATGTCCTGTCTGTTTGCGGCGACTTACCCGGATCGGATAAAGCGCTTGATACTGGCCAGTGGATATTCGCGCCGCTCCTGGGCTCCTGACTATCCATGGGGCGCGAGCGATTTGCAAACCGAAGAGGCCTGCCAGCAGATGCTGAATGACTGGGGAACACCGATTGCCATTGAATCACGTGTTCCGTCAATGGCCTGTGACCCACGTTTTCGCAAATGGTGGGCGCGTATGTTGCGAATGTCCGCCAGTGCGCACGACGCAGTGAGACTTTTTCGCATGAATGCACAAATCGACATTCGGCCTATCCTGCCAGTGATTCGGGTTCCAACACTGGTGATTCACTCCAGCACGGATCTGGCTTTTCCCATAGATGGTGCCCGGAACATGGCAAGTCAGATCCCCGGTGCGACAATGTTGGAGCTCGATGACGCGGACCACCTGCCCTTCACCAGAGGGGCCGAGTCTGTATTGCAAGCATTAGAATCATTGGGTCTACGCGGATTCGTGTGGGTCATTTTCAGTGACAAATTGCTGAAAGTATCTGCGTAGACAGTGTTTTCGTTGAGATTGGCTGACTGGAAAGTTGTTTCGTTTTTCGGGTAAGCTTCCAGCATGAAAAACCCAAAGTCAATCCGATCGCTTTTCTGCTTTCCTGGGTTCACTGCCCGTTCGATGTTGAAGGGGGTTTTCGGTGACCGGTATTCTCGAGTCATCACCTTGCAGCGGCGAAAAAAACAGCAACATGTTCGCAATGTGGGTACCGATGCAAATCCAGATACGATCGCAAAATTCTTCGAGTGCGTGACCTGTCTGTCGCTGGCTGGCGCATCTATCTTGAGTTCGAACGTTGGCGGGTCAAGTGTCCCCGTTGCGCGTCAGTGCACGTAGAGCATTTGGATTGGCTGGCTGAAAATCCGCGATACACGCAGCGGTTCGCCATGCATGTGGGCAATCTGTGCCGCGATATGACCGTGAGTCGGGTTGCCGA